>JBEBCJ010000063.1:0-7870 GCA_041157865.1 Bacteroidota bacterium | reverse complement strand
CATCGGCACCGCGAATGATTCCTTCGCTAAGTGCAAAGAACGCACGCTGACGTCCAACAAGACCGGTTACCTGAATGCCTGCTGTTGGTCTGTACTTTACACGAACGCCATCAAGTGAGTTATCGAAACCAAGATTGCGTTCTTCATACGTGCGCAGGATCATACCCGAGCCAAACTGCTCGTAGAAATTACCTGCTGTTACGTCAAAGTTGTCATCGGCATACTTTGCAAAGCGATATGGCATTCCAATACCCGTGCCTGCGCCAGATGTTCCATATCTCGGGTCGATACCGAGGAGCGGGCCCTGATACGACTCAAAACGAATTCCGGCAGAAAACTTGCCCTTTGAATACGTGAGATTGAAGAACGTATTCGACAGGATCTTCTCTGGCACATCTGGTGCGCCGATGAGCGAATCCTGACCGTATTGCTGAAAATCAGATTGCAGCGATCCGCTGATAGTTCCTGCATCATCAGATGGATTGCCTTGTCCCCACACAGGCATCATCACACAGCATGTCAAGACACAGAGTAGAGCACTCTTCATTATTTCCCCGTAAGCTTCTTGAGAAGTTCTTCAAGCTCATCCTCGTCCCCTGCCGAGTATGCGCTGTGCGAAAACACCACCTTACCGTTCATCACAACGAACGTGTGCGGTACGTTGTTCACGTTCATGGCACGCTTGAATTCCTGATTGATATCGAGCAACACTTCATACGTCCAATTACGCGACTTGATGAAGGGGGCTACCTTGGATGCATTGCGCGCATCATCAATCGATACGGCAACAAGGGAAGCCCCATACTTCTCCTGCCATTCCGGGTAGAGTCCGTGATACGTCTGCAATTCTTGAATACATGGCTTGCACCATGTAGCCCAGAAGCTGATGATCACGGGTTTGCCCGTGTTGCCAAAGTCGGCCGTGTTGATCAGCGACCCCGCCACGTTCTTTACCTTTACCGATGGCAAGGTCGATGTCTGGCCTTCTTGCGCTTGAGTGCCGCCAAATGAGAGAACGAGCGTAAAAACAAGGATTACAAGGGCTTTCATCAGATTCTCTCCTTCGTGCTTCGAGAAATGCATCTGCAAGTGGTAGGTTTGTAGTCACCACAACTCAGTTAAGGACGCCAAATTATGAAAACTCATGTACTTGCCTTCATCCTTGTGCTTGCTTGTGTAGGCGCTAGCGGACAGACATTCTTTATCGATTGGACTAAGCCAAATCCAATCACTGGAAAGCCATCAGTTGCCTCGCACAAGCGCGAGGGTACGGTGCGGAACTCCAATGGTAAGGCCAAAGAACTATACTTCCGTTATGATCTCTCGGGCATCAACGAAAAGCATACAGCCCAGCTGTGCATGACACTCTGTTGGTTCCTCTTCCCTGGAGAGGATGATCCGTATCTACGTCCGGGTCAGAATCTTACGGAAAATGGGACACTACCGATCTACATAGATCTTACCACGAACAACTCCGAGGGCAACTCAACGCTGAAGGTTACCTTGTTCGACAAGACTGACACAACCGACGCACTGAATTTTGATGTGCAGTTTGTTATCTCCGAGAACACCTCGATTCAAGATGCTGACCAGTGGGGACTTACAGTTGGACCAGTTCCATCAACCGATGCACTCACTGTCCGTGGAGAGGAGCTCGCACGTGCAACCACCATCGGACTCTACGACACAAATGGTCAGCTTGTCCGCTCGTTTGGCAATGCCAACACATCTCTGACAACACTCCCGCTTTCGGGACTTGCCGGTGGCTCCTACCGACTCGTTTTGACGCTGCAAAACGGTACTGTTGTTGGAGCACCGGTAACAATAGCTCGTTAACGCTACTTCGTTCATTCAATGGCAACGCTGAGCTCTCTGTATAAGCAAAGCCCCTTGCCTGAAGCTGGGCTGGTATCTGTTGTTGCGTACGTTGTTTACATCGCAACGTGTGCTCCCAGTTTGATGTATACGGATGCCGGCGAATTGTCGGCAGTAGCACATACCTTCGGCGTAGCGCACCCTACTGGCTACCCTCTCTTTACGCTGATCACACATTGCTGGACGCTCCTCTGGCAGGGCGTCTATTCACTCAATGTGCTCGCTGGACTCTGGGTAGCGTGCTCGGTTGGCATACTCTATGTTGCGCAGCGTAATCTGCTAGAGCACCTCTTTGATGATGACGCATCATCGTTGGCAACACGCCTAGCAAGTGGAACATCCTCGTTGCTGCTTGCCTTCAGCACCATCGTTTGGTCGCAGGCAACCTCAATCGAAGTCTATTCTTTGCAGCTGTTGCTCACATCGCTGGCATTGCTTGCGGCAGTAAACAGTGTTACGAAACCCGAGCAAGGGGCTCGGTGGACCCTCATGTTGGGTCTCGTAGCGGGCTGTATGATCGCCAATCACCTGTCGAGCGTCTTTCTCCTGCCCGGACTGGCCGTTGTCTGGCTGGCATCCGAACGCGGTGAGAAGCTTCGATCATGGTATCTACTCCTACTGCCAGCGCTCATTGGCGTGGCCTTATATCTTGTGCTACCGTTGCGAAGCGCGCAGCACCCTGAACTAAACTGGGGTATGGTGCACCGCAACTGGGATGCCTTTCTGTATCACGTCAAGGGTACACAGTTCGGTGTGTGGATGTTCTCCGACAAAGAAGCAGTAAAAGCGAACTGGTTAATCTTCCGATCGCTTCTTACCAACCACATGCTCTGGGTTGGATTTATTCCATTGGTATGGGGTTTGTGGGCGCTACTGAAGGTACAGCGTGCGTTGGCATGTGGACTTCTACTGATTGTAGCTGGCAACCTCGGCATCTCTCTTGGATATGCAATCCCAGATATCGACCCCTACTTTAGTCCGTCGATCATCGTTGCCTCAGTGTTCGTGGCAATCGGTCTGCGAGCAGCATTGATTCGCATCCCACATCAAGCTCATCTTGCATTGCTTGTTCTACCAGCAGCTGCAGGCATCATGCATTATGCACACAACGATAAATCATCGCACCTGGCTGTTCCCGGATACACAGCATGGATGTTGTCGAACGCAGAGCCTAACGCCATCATTCTTACCCGTCAGTGGGACTATTTCTGCTCTGCCGCATGGTACGAGCAGCGCGTTATGAAGACGCGACCAGATGTTACGATCATCGACAAAGAACTGCTGCGTAGAACCTGGTATGCCCCTTACCTACTGCAGCTCTATCCAGAAACCATCGGACGCGCTACAGCAGAGATCAACGCATATCTGCCGCTTCTCCAGGAATTCGAACGTGACGCGGACGAATTCATGGCAGCAGGCAAGAGTCGCGATATTCAACCTCGGTTCGTCGAGATGCTCAATGCTCTTATCGAACACAATGTTGACCGACCCATCTACATCACACCCGAACTCCTAAATGATGAACCCGGATTCGCCGTAGGCTGGGAGAAGATCCCTGCTGGTTCAATGGTACGGCTCTTTAAGCCCGGCACTGCATACGTCCAACGCGATCGTACCGATGGCCTTGCCGTGGCGGTCGCAACCTTGAAGCACCCCCGCGAACGCCTAGACACAGCTTTACGCGAAACTGTACTCTCCGGCATAGCCACGATGGCCTTTTACAGACTCGACGGTAAACAAGACACTGCCGGTTTCCGCAGATACCGCGATATTGCACGCGACCTTCATCCAACAAGTCCGATAACAGCGCAGTTGGAGCAGGTAGGTAGGGAATTACGGAATGACTGATACAGAGTTACAGAGTTACAGAATTACAGAATGACTGAATGACCGAATGACTGAATTACAGAATGACTGAATTACAGAGTTACTGAATGACTGAGTTACGCAGAGTACTCATTGAACGTAATCATGTAATTCTGTAATTGGAGTAACTGCTGTAATTCCTGTAATTCCCGTAACTCCCGTAATTCCCGTAACTCCCGTAACTCCCGTCATTCCCGTACCTGGTACTTCCCCATGGACCCCTCCTACCTCATATTCGATCTTGAAACAGTTGGCAAGCCCCTTACCAGCTTTGATGCTGTGCAGCAGGAGTATCTTCTGCGTGGCACGGAAACGGATGAAGACCGTGCGAAGAAGATCAACGAGTTTGGGCTTAGTCCGATGACGGGTGTTATCTCGTGCATTGGCATGCAGATGATGACACGTGTTGGCGAAGAGTGGCAGGCAAAGCGGGTAGCATATTCGCTTGATCCATCGATGCAGGAATCTGATGGATATGCTCAGGAGACGTTGCCAAGCGGTGCGAGCTGGTATCGTAGCAGCGAGTCGGTGATGCTTGAGAATTTCTGGAAGCTTCTAGCACACCATCGCGGCATCACTCTTGTTTCGTTTAACGGACGCAACTTCGATGCACCTTGGTTGATGCTGCGCTCGGCAGTATTGGGAATTCGTCCATCTCGCAATTTGATGGACGGAACGAAATTCAATTACAGCGGACACATCGACTTGCTCGACAGGCTGACATTCTTTCAGGGGTCGGGCAGTGGGGCAACGCGCAAGTTCAACTTTGACTTCTATGCAAAGTCGTTCGGCGTCACATCGCCCAAGGCTGAAGGCGTTGACGGATCGATGGTGGGAGAACTCTACGAAGCTGGACGCCATAGTGACATCGCAGAATACTGTCTGCGCGACGTATCGTCTACCTGGGACTTATTTGAAGCATGGGAGCGTGTCTTACGCTTTTAAGCTTCCGGTACTTCGTGCTTCGTACGAAGAACGTAAATGTACTGTCCAAGCTCTGCAGACAGCAAGAAGATAAACGCTGAATAGTACAGCCACACTGCAAACGATGCAACGGCTACATAGCCGCCATAGATCTTGCTAAAGTTTGTTGCACTGTACACGTACCATGAAAACAGCATACGTGCCGCTTCCCAGAGCACAACGGCAAACCCTGTACTCATGAGCACAATTGGCCACGGCAGACGTCTATTCGGCACAAGCTTATAGAGCAGTAGGAACAACACAGACGTCGCAATCAGCGATGCAGCCTGCACGGTAAGTCCAAACAACAACCCCGTTGCTTCATTTTCGACAAGGCTTAGTCTGTATTGATCTGCAAGTGTAAGTAGGGGGCTAAGCAGCGTAACTATCAGGATCAGCATTACGATCACGATCGTAAACGCCATGTCCTTGAGCTTATACCAGATAAAAAACTTCGGCGTCGGTATATGAAATATCGCATTCAGTCCGGTGCGCAGCGAACTAAACAAAGCAGAAGCCAGCCACAGAAGAGCTACACCTGCAATCCAACCGGCAACTGAACTATAGTTAAAGAATGCACCAACCTCGTTGATGATCGTTGTGATCAAACTTGTTGCTTGGGTATTCTTCGGAAGAAACTTGTCCAGAGCCGCCTCAACGGTCTCCTTGGTTTGGTTAACATCCATCACGCCACTTACGAGCGATACGATCAGCACGACCAGGGGAATGATACAGAGCAGCAGGTTGAATGCTATTCCCGACGACAGGAGAAAGATGTGACGTCGGTCTGTGATGTCGACGAAATCATAAATCAGCGTCCACGCACGTTTCAGAAACGGCAGCACGCGCTCGATAAACAATGGCATACCTCAAAAGTACGGTATCCAAGCTAGTTTTGCTGAATGTCGTTCCTCACATGCACCAGAGCCGTAGCAGCAACCGCTGCAGCAATCATTGCTGCAGTGCTTCTTGGTACGGGGTGCGCAAACAAGGTTGCACCCTCTGGTGGACCCCGCGACAGCATTCCTGCCAAGATCGTGATTGCTGAGCCCCCTGCAGGAACAACCAGCTTTAACGCAGATGAGATTCGTTTTGGATTTGACGACTACGTCGACAGAGGTATTCGTAATGCCATAACGGTGCTCCCAACACGACGGTTCTCTACGTCGTATGCTGGTGATGAAATTTCCATTGCGTTTCGCGAGCCCCTCGACTCGGCAACGACATATAGCATAACAATCGGAACAGACTGGACAGACGCGCGAGGGAACCGTCCGCAACAAGCATACACATACGTCTTCTCCACTGGCGCTGCCATCGATAGTGGCAGCATCAATGGTCGCATCGTTGCAACAAGCCTACAAAATGTTATTGTGATGTGCTATCCCGACGCCGACACACTAACGCCGACGTTCACACCGATTGGTAACAAAGCCCCCTACATCATTCCTGTCGGCACAAGTGGCGACTTCTCTATCAAGGGGCTAGCAGACGGACGCTACCGCGTGATGGCCTGCAGGGATGAGAACAAGAACATGATGATGGATATCAACGAGGAGTTCGTTACAGCCCCTAGTGATGTATCCGTGATGCGTGCTCAATCGCCATTTCTACTTTTGCGCATTAGTCCGGCAAAAGATCACGAAGCTCCACAGATAGCACGCGTGCGTGCTCTAACAAACACTCTCGCAACTGTGCAGTTCACAGAGCCTGTAACACCTGTTGTTGCCTGGGATAGTGCCATGCGAATCGTCGCAGGTGCCGGTAAACGCATAATGCCCACCGTGTATTGGGCAAACCCAACATCTCCGGATATCATATACATGCGCTTCGGCGCGCCTGTTGATTCAGCATCGTACACACTTGAACTGACGCCGCAAAGTGTGCGTGATACGGCTGGTATGTTCAACGCGGATACTATCGCACAACGATCTCTTCAGTGGACAAATCGTCAGGATACTACCCAGCTACGGTTGATACGTATTACTCCTACCGACAGTTCACGAAGTGTTGCCATCGACGCAGTGATTCAAGTCTTCTTCTCGGATGCCGTTGATACGAACGACGTGCGCATCTCCGTTTGGCATCAGCAGCCACAGGGGGCTGTACCGATAACAACACGTTGGCGCTCACCGGTGATCCTGGAGATCACAGCAGCGCAATCTCGCATACCCAAGACATGGTACACCACAACGATTGTGCCGGAGCGGCTGATATCCTATCGGGCCTCTGCGCTCTCTACCGATTCAATCGTCCATACCATGCTCACCAACACTCGTCGTCCAGAGCCTGGTACCGTAAAAGGCAAACTGCTTGCGTTTGCTAAGCCCCCTTCCGGCATCCGACCCATCATGCGTCTGCTTACGGCGCAAGATGTTGTAGTTGCGACCACGCTGGTCGATACATCCGGAGCCTTCGTCTTTGAGAGTGCTCCACCAGGTGAATATGTGGCAGACGTGTTTCATGACGTCAATAACAACGGCATGTTTGACTATGGAGACTATCAGCCCTTTGCATTTAGTGAGCCTTGGTGGCCGATTCAATCAAAGGTGCTTGTGCGCTCTCGGTGGACACTGGAAGATGTTACCCTTGAGATAATGTCTCGTTGATAGCTGATGAATAGCATGCACGACCATCGTATCGTTGTTGATGATCAGCTACCACTGATAGCAGACGTGCTGCCTGGAGATGCAATCATACGAGTTGATGCTTCAAACATTACAAACGATGTTCTGCGTGCGTGTAACGCAACGGCCCTCTTGATTCGATCAACAACTCGAGTTACATACGACCTGCTTATTGGCACACGAATATCGTTTGTTGGTTCGGCTACGGCCGGACTGGACCATATAGAGCAAGACCTTCTGCAAGACAGGAACATTCGTGTTGTTGGCGCGCCAGGATGCAACGCAAACGCTGTTGCCGAATACGTTATGATGTGGCTCTCTGAGCTCAATGTCTCTGCAACGTCAACTATCGGCATAATCGGCTTCGGCAACGTTGGACAGCGTCTTGCACGCTATGCCATTGCTCGTGGACACGATGTATTGGTAAACGATCCGCCCCTTGCAGATCTTCGCTATCAGTTCCCATCTCTTGTGCGGCACGTTTCTCTCGACGAGCTGCTACGGCGCAGCGATGTGATATCAGTACATACACCATACAC
>JBEBCJ010000062.1:0-4033 GCA_041157865.1 Bacteroidota bacterium | reverse complement strand
TTATCGTCCAAGCTAGTGATCAACGTAACGTCGTGAAGTATCTTTTCCAGTGAAAAAGGGGCTTTGAGTAAGCCTGCAACGTGGTTCTCTGTCCAACCAGTCCAACAACCTGACTCGGCATCATAGCCTTCAGGAAGAAATGTGCGGCAGGACCCTATCTGACGTGCATGGAACGTTGTTGTCCGTTCCATACTCATATCTCGCAAAATACGTGTACGGTCTCTTCGCATACTCATTGGCACACTTTGCCCGAGGGCCGCGGCAGGTGTGTTCTCTCGTTCAGAATAGGTGAACACATGGAGATATGTCCAAGGTATCGTTTCAAGAAAGTCTACCGTCTCCATAAAATGCTCGTCTGTCTCGCCCGGATATCCTGTGATCACATCAATACCAATTCCTGCATCAGACCAGCATGCAGCGAATGCCTCGATGCGTTCCCGGTACATTCGAGTATTATACCGACGCTTCATTGAGCGTAGGATCGTATCAGATCCACTTTGCAGCGGCATATGAAGATGCGGTACGATTACACGCGCACTGCTCCACACCTCGATGACATCATCCGTAAGCGTATTGGGCTCGATTGATCCTATGCGCACGCGATACGGCAGATCCATATCTCTTATCATACCAAGCACGTCTACGAACCGATGGCTCTGAGCAGATTGATACTCCCCAAGGTTGATACCGCTAACAATGCACTCTTGGTAACCTTCCAAAGCGATCGATCGCAATTCATCGCGAATGCTTTCCATCGACATTGCTCTTGCCGGCCCCCTGGCAAGTGGTATGGTACAGAATGTGCAGGAGTAATCACAGCCGTCTTGAATCTTGAGGAACGCTCGTGTTCGACTGTTTCCATGTCCAGAACGCGCCCCTATAAACTCGGTGGCATCTCCCAGTTCATCAACAATGATCTTGACTTGCTCTTGGGCGAGAATAGATGGCAGATGGTTGATGATATTCATCTTTTCGGCAGTGCCGACAACTGCTTTGACACCTTCAATGCTTGCGAGCTCTTCAGGCTGAAGCTGTGCATAGCATCCAGTCACAATAACCTGTGCTTCTGGCGCTCCGCGCAGTCCGCGCCGTACGATCTTCCTGCACTCCGTATCGGCCTGTTCAGTAACGGTACAGGTATTAATGAGCAGAATATCTGCCTCGGTACCATATTCTACGATGCTATGTCCTGCAGCAACAAACTGCCTTTGAATTGCCGCTGTCTCCGTAGAGTTTAACTTGCAGCCGAGGGTGTGGAATGCAACACGCATGGTGCAAATATGAAGCTAGGAATTGAATCAGCAGTCGGATCAGTTGAGTGCGTTGTTTCAGAGACGATGACGGCGCAGCTTGACGGACGTGACATTCATCCAGTTTACAGTACATTTTGGGCTTGTTACCATTGCGAAGTTGCAGCTCGGCGCGCAATAGAACCATACTTCGAAGAAGGTGAAGATGCAGTTGGAAGCGCGCTTTCGCTCAAGCACCTCGCCATGGCCGCTATAGGAGCTGAACTAATGATCACCGCGCATGTGAGCCGCATAGAGAGTAACCGAATTACCTGCATCGTTAGGATAACGACAAAACAGACAGGGACGCTTCTGGCGGAAGGCACTCAAGAGCAGGCTGTCTTATCACAAACTAGGCTTCGTACGCTTGTTGATAACGCACTCAAGTCGTAGGTCTGTATAAGAAAGATCAACTACTTGAGAATATGTCCTGTTTGTGCACACCAAAACAACAGATCAAGCTCGTCCATGTCTATACCTACGTCCAGGGCATATTCAATGAATGCCTGTTCTACCGCCCTGTACTTCGGCACGGTTGAGATCGATGGCACGCTACTGTATACGCCGCATACCACTAGATTAGTCAATAAATGCCGGTCGAGTATGGCCAGGCCCCTGCGTCCGATGTTTCGCAGGTAGTGACTGGCCTCTTTCATGCCGATGCCCCTGACCATGCTTGCCAATGTATCTCGTCTATCTCGCTCTGATACAGCGTTATCATTAATGACAGATTTGATCGCTTGCCAGTTTTCCCGTGCATCATGCAAACGCGCATGCTTTGTGTTATGAAAACGTATGTAATTCGAAGGCTCGCGAAGCAGGCCTACGACATCCTGCCCGAAATCGAGAAATCTCATCTCCATTAATGCCTGCTGTACAGCAAATGCATGAACGGCACTCGACTGTGGTGTGCACAAACAAAAACACAATTCATAGAACCATTGATCCTCAGTGACTTGCGAGAACTCTCCGAGCCGCTGAGCTATAAGGTCTCGCTGCTGCAGGTATAGTTTGCCGAGTTCTGCGGGCAACACAGATAACATCAAACAAGGCCTTTACGTTTGCGCATCAACCACTCAGCGGCAAATGCACTTAATGCAATTGCTATGAACCATGGCAGATGGTAGAGAGCATACTCTCTATCTGATGTTCGTGCAACTGGGAGCAAACGTTTGTCTTGCTCCAAAGCGTCAAGCAACGAATCTACTCGTTGAGCATCAACATAGACACCACCAGAACGCTGCGCGAGTATCCGCAGCAATGAACTATTTAATGTAGTCGCCGATTCTTCGATGCCGAGATCACCAACAGTAAAACGGCCGTTGTCGCTACCAATCTCTACCCCACGCGCAATTGCTGTCCCACGATAGGAATAGTCACCTGGTGGAAGTGCTGAAGCAGTGGCGCTGTAGCGTCCGTTACCTATGTTCGATGCAGTTATCCGCCTCTGTCCTTGCGGACCAGAAACGTCGATGCGGACTTCTGCATCATCAACTACCGTAAAAGACTGATCGAGCACTGAGGCCGAGAATCTGATTTGTTCGCCAACTGCATAGTATTCATGTGAGCTGCGAATCTCGACCCGCTTTTCATCGTCTCGTACACTGAGCCATTTTACTGAGTTGCCTACAAACGACTGAAGAACATCTTGAACACTGGCACCGCGGGCAGCTGCTTGTGCCTTGCCCAATAGTTTCCACCTATAGAGGCCATATCCAGTGATCGCAAGTGAACGTACACCCGAGCGCTCACTCTTGATGATAAGGGGCTCATCTATACCTGCCGAACCAATCTTTACCTTCGCAAGGACTGTCGCGTTAGCAGAAGGCTCGACGAAGATCTCCGTACGATAGATAGGTGGCTGCTGATTCCATACTTGCACATCTGCTGCATCGCCAGACAACCTCATTATGGGCTCCGAAATCATAGCGTCGGAAACGTCTGGCACGACAAGTAGCTCTTGTTGACGGTTACTCCTGACTGTGAAGGGAATAGCGTCTCCAAACCGTGCAAGTTTCGTGTAGTCTACCGTAAACGAGGGTACAAACAGTATCGATGTGCGCTTGACCTTTTCAGCAAGAAGGTCACATGTGGTTGTTGATGACGTTGCCGTAGGAAAACCAATGAGCACAACAGCCTGCACATCGTTTGTTATACGTGCGTCCAGTGGCCCTTCGTAAAACGTTGAAGCATCCTTCTGTATTCGTGTTACGACTTCTAAGGTCGGGTCTGTCTCTATCGCAGATCGAATGAATGTGACATCTGCACTAGGCGCGCCGGCAACGATGAGAACTCTCCGCTTGTTCTTCTGCACACGAACAAATGTTTGGGCAATGTTGTTACGCTTGGTAAACTCCTTACCAGCCCACACCAGCTCTGCAGATACCTTATGAATGCCCTCTGTTGTTGGCGTCCATGTAAACGTGCTTCGATAGGTTCTCTGTGTACTGGCAAGAGCAACGGTCTGACGTTCTATAATCTGATTATTATCCTTCAGAAGAAGCTCTGCCTTTCCGTCGAGAATTGCAAGTTGCTCGAAGTCAATGCTGATTGGTACGGGCTGCTGCACGATAGCGAGCCCCCTGCCGAGAATTGCATTGACCCTAACATCTGCTGGTGGCATCGTATCACCAATACCAACAGAATAGACGCCGATGCCACTTCGTTCTGCGATGTATAGTGGCTGGTCTCCATCGTTGTGATTGCCATCAGTGATGAGAACAACGGCTCCGTATCGCTGTTCA
>JBEBCJ010000061.1:0-3301 GCA_041157865.1 Bacteroidota bacterium | reverse complement strand
GGGTTAACGGAGTCTTCACCTGTTATCTCTATCCATCGACTTGAAGATGTTGTTATTGGCACTGTCGGTACGCCGTTACCAAGCGTTGAAGTGCGCATTGCAGAAGATGGAGAGATATTAGCCAGAGGTGCCAGTATCATGAAAGGGTACTGGAACAATCCAGATGCCACGCAAGAGGCGCTTGACAGTGATGGATTTCTACACACAGGAGATATCGGAGTTTTTACAGAGCGTGGCCACCTCAAGATCACAGATCGCAAGAAGCATCTTCTGGTGTCAAGCGGTGGCAAGAACATAGCGCCGCAGCCAATCGAGGCGGCAAT
Source organism: Bacteroidota bacterium (assembly GCA_041157865.1). Taxonomy (GTDB): domain Bacteria; phylum Bacteroidota; class Ignavibacteria; order Kapaibacteriales; family Kapaibacteriaceae; genus UBA10438. The sequence continues at coordinate 2,978 of JBEBCJ010000061.1, read as the reverse complement.
TGCCAAGTCGGCATTCGTTGATCAAGTGATGGTAATCGGAGATGCCCGTGAATACTGCACCGCCATCGTTGTGCTCGACCGGGATGCAATGAAGGCTTGGGCAGAAAAGAATGGCGCCGCGGATATGTCTGCCGACCAGCTTACAGAGCACAAGCCGCTCATATCTGCTGTTGAGCGCGAGCTTAATGCTCTTCAGAAAGACCTGTCGAAGTATGAAAAGGCTAGAAAGTATGCATTCCTTTCAGAGCCATTCACGGTTGAAAATGGACTTATGACGCCAACGCTGAAAGTCAAGCGTAAGGTGGTCTTGGAGCGCTATGCAGACGTGATCGAGTCTATGTATACCAAAGGCGACCTGTCGTAACAACAGGTCGCCCTTACAAAGTGGTACCGGAGGAGGGACTTGAACCCCCGACACACGGATTATGATTCCGTTGCTCTAACCACCTGAGCTACTCCGGCATGGGGTCGCAAAGATACAAACTTGCTCGAAATTTCCTCAAAGCCCTTCTAGTCTGCGTAGGCTGTCACGTATCCTAGCCGCTGCTTCATAGTCTTCAACCTTGATAGCCTGATCGAGCTCCTGCTCGAGTCTTTGGCGTTCGGTAAGGGGCATTTCTATCTGCGCTTTAGACTGTCGTGTGCTGCGCTCCGATGCAGCATCTTCTTCATCTGTATGTTCGTCTTCGTGTTCAATCTCAGCAGAGGCTGAGGCTTCACCCTCTTCCTCTAGCGCAGATTCGGCGAAGATATCTTCATCAATGTACATTGGTGCATTGCACCGCACGGCAAGTGCTATAGCATCACTTGGACGCGCGTCAATCTCGATGTCGGAGTATTCGAAGTGGATAGAGGCATAGAATGTCCCGTCCTTGATCGAGTGTATGACTATCTCCCGTATAGATGCACCCAATGCCTCGATAACATTGCGCAGCAGATCGTGCGTCATCGGACGCTGCGGACGAATTCCCTCGAGCTCATTGGCAATCGCCTGTGCCTCTGGTTCGCCGATGACTATGGGTAGACGTCTATTGCCGTCAACCTCACGCAGAAGCAGTGCATAAGCACGCTGCGAATTTGGGTTAACCGATAGCCCTAGGATATCTACCTGAATTTTTGACATGTCGCCACGATTTAGTTTTTACCAGTCACAGAAGAAATTGCAGACGTTAGCCTTGGCAATACTTCAAAGACGTCGCCAACTATTCCGTAATCTGCAACCGTGAAGATAGGGGCATCTTTATCCTTGTTCACTGCGACAATGATCTTGCTCGACGACATACCAGCGAGATGTTGAACTGCACCGCTGATACCACATGCTACGTACATTGTTGGACTTACTGTCTTACCGGTTTGACCTACTTGCTCGCGGTGCGGACGCCACCCGGCGTCTACTACGGCCCTTGAGGCACCAACAGCTGCGCCGAGACTCTTCGCCAAGTCTTCTACGAGATTAAAATGCTCGGGTCCTTTTAGTCCGCGTCCACCTGATACGATGATGTCTGCTTCACTGACATCCATCGTGCCTTCATTCTTTGAGACGCCTGTAACTTGTGCAGACCGCACTCCGACATGCGACGTTGGGGTGAAGGCCTGAATCTGAACTGTGCTTTCAGAGGTAGCCTTGGCGGTGAAGACATTAGGCCGCAACGTGGCTACAGTAGTTGCTGTGGTGGCGCTCACATGAATTCGTGCCTTGCCTGAAAATACTGGTCTGACAGCCTGAACACCAGCACCGTTTGAGGTTAACTCTACACAGTCTGCCAGCAATCCAGCTTCTAGACGCACTGCCACTCGCGGTGCAATTGCCTTGCCGAATGCATTTGCTGCAAACAGCACAGTAGCTGCACCTACAGACCTAGCGGCATCTGCGATAGCTGCTGCAATCATGGCCGATGGGGCAGATTGCCACTCGGGTCCGGTTACGCTCATGCACGATGCCAAACCGTATCTGCCGGCCGATGAGATCTGATCATTCGATGCACCAAATGCGATGCCATGCACTGGTGCTCCGCCGCTGATAGATAATGCAGCACCAACTGTTTCGTACGACGTCCTCTTAAGGCCGTCGCTGCCTGGTTCTAGAACTACAAGAATGCTCATGATTATATCACCTTTGCTTCTTCGTGAAGAAGACGTACGAGTTCATGTATATCCGCATCGCTGTCTGTAAAAACCTTATTCAGACGCTTCGATTCTGGAAGGTTCATCGAAACTGCTGCTACTCGCGGCTGTGCCGATGATGGCTCCCGTTCCGCGATAGGCTTTGATTTTGCCTTCATGATATCGGGAAGTTTTGGATACCGCGGATCGTAGAGGCCCTTTTGCGCGCTGATGACGCACGGCAGCGTAGCCGTCACGTGCTGCCGTCCGCCCTCAATGTCCGAATCTGCGGTTACAGTTCCTGATTCAATCGACAGCGAAGACACGGTCGAAACATCAGGCCAGCCGAGCATCTCAGCAACCATAGAGGGAAGAGCAAAAGAATCAAAATCAATCGACTGACGTCCGAAGATGATGACATCCGGCGCAAGTTCAGTAGCATATTCAGCAATTGCGGAAGCAACCACGAACGAATCACCACGACTTGCATCCTTGACGATTACAGCAGTATCGCTGCCCATGGCAAGTGCCGTGCGCAGTACTTCCTTGGAAGTTTCTGGACCAACAGTCATGGTCGTGACAGTTCCACCGTGCTGTTCCTTCAAACGAAGTCCAGCCTCTATTGCGAACTCGTCATAGGGGTTGAGAATAAACTTAACCCCAGCCGGATTCATGGATGCACCATCGGCGCCAATGGCGATCTTCGTCGTTGTATCAGGTACTTGGCTGATACAGACAAGAATATTCATGAGAATAACTCGTTAGTTGTGTACGTTTTGGGGCACAAAGATACGGTAATCAGATCACACCTGTGGCCCATGAAAGGTTGATTTTTGCACGCAATACATCGGCCCGAGCCGAAACCAGACGCTGAA
>JBEBCJ010000060.1:0-5591 GCA_041157865.1 Bacteroidota bacterium | reverse complement strand
CAGCAGATCGGGCCCATTCCAGGACCGCCACCACCGTGTGGGATGCAGAACGTCTTGTGCAGATTCAAGTGGCAGACATCTGCGCCGATGGCGCGAGGCGACGTAAGGCCTACTTGCGCGTTCATGTTCGCACCATCCATGTAGACACGTCCACCATGCTGATGTACGATCTCACAGATCTCCTTGATGGCCTCTTCGAATACGCCGTGTGTTGATGGATACGTTACCATCAATGCCGACAGATTTGCCGAATGTGCTTCGGCCTGTGCGCGCAGATCTGCTACGTCAACATGCCCGTGCGCATCGGCCTTGACAACCACGACCTTCATGCCGGCCATCACAGCCGACGCAGGGTTGGTACCGTGTGCCGACGACGGTATAAGCACAACGTTGCGATGTGCCTCGCCTCGTGCGATGTGGAACTCGCGAATGGTGAGGAGTCCAGCATATTCGCCTTGCGCACCCGCATTCGGCTGCAGCGAGCAGGCATCGAAACCTGTCACTTCGTTCAGCCAGTCGGAAAGTTCGCGGAAGATTCGCTGATAGCCTTGTGTCTGGCTTACCGGTGCGAATGGATGCACGTTGTTAAACTCAGGCCACGTGATCGGGATCATCTCGGCTGTGGCGTTTAGCTTCATCGTGCACGAGCCAAGAGCGATCATTGAGTGAGCAAGCGAAAGATCCTTGTTCTCCAGACGCTTCAGGTAGCGGAGCATCTCGTGCTCTGTATGGTAGCTGTTGAACACCGAATGTGTCATAAACTTCGACGTACGCTTCATCGATTCAGGTATCAGTCCTGCAGCGCTGCGTAGTAGATCGTCTACATTCGGAGAGGTTGTATTCTTTGCCGCAGCAAAGATGGCAAGGACCTGCTCAAGGTCAGTGGTCGTCGTTGTCTCGTCGATCGAAACACCAACACACGTCCCATTGCTGAAATAGCGGAAGTTGATGTGTTGTGGTTCTGCTATGGCACGAACAGAGCCGCCATCTGCATTCACGCACAGTGTGTCAAAGCCTGTCTGATTGCAGACTGTATACCCCATCTCTGCAAGCCCCTTGGCAAGAGCAGAAGTAAGTGTATGCACGCGTTGTGCGATGCCGAGCAAACCTTGCGGACCGTGGTACACGCCGTACATAGCAGAAACATTGGCAAGAAGCGCTTGTGCTGTGCAGATATTCGATGTGGCTTTGTCACGACGGATGTGCTGCTCGCGAGTTTGCAGAGCCATGCGAAGAGCAAGATTGCCTTGAGCGTCCACGCTGACGCCGATGATGCGTCCTGGCATCATTCGCTTGTACTGTTCACGTGTCGCAAGAAACGCTGCGTGTGGTCCACCGTAGCCAAGCGGCACGCCAAAACGCTGAGCGCAGCCAACGGCAATGTCAGCACCGAATTCGCCCGGAGGCGTGAGCATCGTGAGCGCTAACAAGTCTGTTCCAACGGTAACCATCGCTCCTGCTGCGTGGGCGCGTTCGCAAAGGCCGGCATAATCGCGCAGCTCTCCGTTACCGGCAGGATACTGAACGTACACACCAAAGATGGTCTCATCAAAGGTCACCGTTTGCCAGTCGCCTACGACAACATTGATGTTCAGCGGTGTAGCGCGTGTTATGAGAAGGTCAAGCGTTTGTGGATAGACGTTGGAATCAACGAAAAGCGTTGAGGCGTTCTTTACCTGCGATGCGCGCGCGGCATACATCAGATGCATAGCCTCGGCAGCGGCAGTACCTTCGTCAAGAAGAGATGCACCGGCGATATCCATCTTGGTGAGATCTGTGACCATGGTCTGGAAGTTCAGAAGCGACTCCAAACGTCCTTGTGCGATCTCTGCCTGATACGGTGTGTACTGCGTGTACCAGCCTGGATTTTCAATCAGGTTACGCAGGATTACCGGAGGTGTGAGTGTGTCAAAGTAACCCATGCCGATGAACGACTTTGCAGCCTGATTCATCGATGCGATCGATTTGAGCTCGGCCAACATTTCGATCTCTGTGAGCGGAGCAGGCAGATTCAGCGGTTGAGTCAGTCGAATCTGTGCCGGTACTGTTTGGTCAATAAGCTCATCGAGCGATGAGGCATTGACGGTTGATAGCATTGCAGAAAGATCTTCGTTGGAACGTCCGTGGTGCCGGTTCTCAAACACGTCGCGGTGCATATGTTGGGTTGTTATGTGTTGGGTTTAGAATCAGTTTTTATCGGCGCGAAAATACGACTCAATCGTGGCTTACGTCGCGATACCTGCAGCAATCTGGAAGCTTGCTGTACGCTTCATCGTTGCCCTTCGCATCTTCCACGTCATAGCCTGCCTCAAGAATTGCCTTCTTGACGGTTTCCACATTGGTCTTGGCGTCGTCGATCGTTGCTGTAAAGACCTTTTTTGTCTTATCCCACGAGGCCTCAGAGACGCCCTCAACGGTGTTGGCGGCCTTTACGATCCGCTTTTTGCACGAACCGCAGTTGCCGCTCACCTTGAGCGTTACCTTTTGATCGGCTGCCAAGGCGATGTACGGCATAATAATCAGACTGAGTAGGATGGTTACTAAGGCTTTCATGGGAAACTCCGATCAGGGATGTGTAGTTGATACTGATTGTGGTACAAAGACGAAACGAACCGCAAATTATGGCGAACTTTGTGTCATGAAACTCAAGCGAACTCCAATTGTTATCCTCATCCTCGTTCTTGGACTGGCTGCGGCCGTGCAATACCGCATCACGCACCCACCGTCGGGTGGCGTGCAGGGTCCACCGGCAGGGGCAGGTAAGGGGCAGGCACCGCCCAATGTAGACGTTGTGGTGCTTGTTCCTACCAATTTTACCGATACGGTTAACCTCTCGGGCCAGATAACAGCCGAAGACGCCATAGAGTTGCGTCCCGAGGTAAGCGGACGGGTGGACAAGATCATGTTCCAGCAAGGTCGTGATGTTGCGAAGGGTCAATTGTTGGTAAAACTCAACGACGCAGACCTTCAGGCACGCAGGGCCAAGATCGCAAGTCAGCTCCAGCTGGAGCGAAAACGTGTTGAACGCCTCAAGAAGGTACGCGCTGTAGACGGCGTGTCGGACGAGGATTATGAGTCGGCTGTGGCCTCAGAAGCCATGAGGGTAAGTGAACTTGCGGAAGTTCAGGCGCAGATCGAGAAGACGGAATTGCGAGCCCCCTTCTCCGGAAGAATGGGACTTCGGCAGGTAAGTGTTGGCGCAGTTGTTGGTCCCCAGACACTGATCTCGACACTCACAAGCACTGGTATGCTCAATGTTGACTTTTCAGTGCCGGAGCGCTACAGCGGCCAGTTACGGGTTGGAGGTACACTTTCTGTGCGTATTCGTGGGCGCGCCAAGGGGTCGGCGCTGAATGCAACAATCATAGCAATCGAACCGGTCGTGGACGCACAGACTCGAACGCAGCGGGTGCGAGCACGGTTAAATGGTGCTGGTAGCATATCTAGCGGACAGTTCGCAGAGGTTACGCTCTATCAGGATCCGATCGCTGGTGCTTTGCTCATACCCACCGAGGCCATTGTGCAGGACATGCGAGGTGCTACTGTATACCGCGTGCAGAATGGACTTGCTCAGCGGTGCATCGTAGAGCTTGGTGCACGCACACCAACACACGTGCATATCGAGCAGGGACTCAACCCGGGTGACACGGTGATCACGAGCGGAGTCCTGTTCGTAAAGTCGGGTAAGCCCGTGAAGGTGAAGGGCCGATGAACATCAGTGTCTTTTCTATTCGGCGTCCTGTAGCAGCGACAGTTGTTAGCCTGCTCATCGTTCTCTTAGGTGCCGTAGGTGCATCATTTCTGGGCGTGCGTCAGTTCCCCAATGTCGATCCACCCAACATTACAGTTACGACGAGCTACACTGGAGCTAATGCCGACGTTATCGAATCGCAGGTTACCGAGCCCCTTGAGGAATCCATCAATGGTATCGATGGAATCAAGTCGCTTACATCCTCGAGCTCTGATGGACGGTCCACGATAACTGTTGAATTTGAACTTGGACGAGACCTTGAGCAGGCAGCAAACGATGTGCGAGACCGGGTAGAGCGCTCCAAGCGTCAACTTCCGCAGGATGTTGATCCACCTGTTGTAGCTAAGGCTGATGCAAATGGCAATGCCATTCTTGTGATGACCGTGCAGAGCAGGGGCAGGTCGCTCAATGAACTCAGCGCATACGCAGCAAATTTTCTAAAGGAGCGTCTGCAGACCATCAACGGCGTGGGCTCGATCACGATCTGGGGCGAGCGCAAGTATGCAATGCGCATCGTGATGGATCCGTCGAAGCTTGCAGCCTACAGCCTTACGGCAACTGATGTGCGAGCTGTTCTGCAGCGTGAGAACATAGAATTGCCTGCCGGACGTATCGAGGGAGATAACACGGAGCTATCTCTGCGCACACTCGGGCGCTTAAGTTCTGTGGAGCAGTTCGAGCAGATGATCATGCGTTCGACTCCAGCCGGCACCGTGCGCCTAGCGGATGTTGCAAGGGTATATCTCGGCGCTGAAAACGAGCGTACGATTTTAAAGCGCGACGGCGTTCCAATGGTTGCACTTGCAATATCGCCACAGCCGGGTGCCAATCAAGTTGACATCTCAGACGAGTTTCAGCGCAGGTACTCGGCCTTACGAGAGAGTGCCCCTTCGGATATCAAGCTCGATGTGGCATTTGATACTACCGAGTTCATCCGTGCTGCGATCCTCGAGGTGCAGGAGACGATCGTCATCGCCTTCGTTCTTGTTGTCATGATCATCTTTCTATTTCTCCGCTCGTTCCGAGCAACGTTTATTCCGGTAATCGCTATTCCCGTTTCGCTGATCTCATCGTTTTTCTTTCTCTGGATCTTTGGCTTTTCTATCAATCTACTGACGCTTCTTGGTGTGGTCCTTGCAACGGGTCTGGTAGTGGATGATGCTATCGTGATGATGGAGAACATCTACAAGCGTATCGAGCGTGGCGAATCGAACATTGAGGCAGGTGAACGGGGCTCATCAGAGATCACATTTGCCATCATCTCTACGACGATAACACTTGCTGTAGTGTTTCTGCCGATCATCTTTCTGCAGGGTATCACTGGACAGCTCTTCCGCGAGTTTGGTGTTGTGCTGGCATCATCGATCCTTGTCTCAGCGTTAGTATCACTTACGCTTACACCGATGATGAGCACCAAGCTCTTGCGTCCGGTTGAGAACGAAGGATTTCTTTACCGCGCAACCGAGCCTGCTTTCCAATGGATGACCTCCACGTACGGAACACTAGCGGCATCTGTCATGCGGCGTCCATCGGTTGCTGTGATAGCGATGGTCGTTTCCGTTGCAATCATCATCGGTGTTGGGGCATTGCTCAAGAGCGAGCTTGCTCCACTGGAGGATCGCAGCGCAATGACGCTTACCATGACAGCTCCGGAGGGCACAACATACGACCGCATGAATGTGATCATGGACAGCATCCGTACCACGGTAGAGCGAGCCGTTCCGGAGCGTAAGCTGGTGCTCACGGTAACCTCTCCATTTTTCCTTGGTGGCGGTTCAAATGGGGGGTTTGCTCGTGTTCTACTTGAGTCACCTGAGCAACGCAACCGCTCACAGATGCA
>JBEBCJ010000059.1:0-12548 GCA_041157865.1 Bacteroidota bacterium | reverse complement strand
GCAATGTAGTCGGTCTTGGCATCGAAGAGCTTGATCGCTTTTGATTTCACATACGTATCAAGTGTCTCTACCTTAAGCTTAGGAGCAACGCCGTTGAGTGCTGCGAGCTGCATTTCGACTTCTGCGATCTGCTCCGGAACGGCTGGGCCTCCAAACGAACCCTTGAGCTTGTAGCCATTGTACTGCGCAGGGTTGTGTGACGCGGTGATCACAACACCAAGCTGCGCCTTCTTCTTCTTTGTATGGAACGACACCTGAGGCGTAGTTGAGATCGTATCTGTGAGGTGCACTGTTATGCCGTAAGCAGCAAGAATGCGCGAGGTCTCGATCGCGAACTCCCGCGAGAGGAACCGCGTGTCGTGTCCGACAACAACGCTTGCCCCCTTCTTCTTCATTGACTTCACATACTTGGCTGTCGCATGTGCAACAAGGGCAAGATTCTCGAATGTATAGTCGCGGGCTATCACGCCACGCCAGCCGTCTGTTCCGAATATGATGCTCATACGTTGTTTCCATTAGGCACGATGTATCGCGCCCCTGATTACGATATCGTCGTTTCTCCGGCATATTCCGCTGCATCGCCAAGGATCTGTTCGATGCGGAGGAGCTGATTGTATTTCGCTACGCGATCTGTTCGACAAGGGGCTCCTGTCTTGATCTGTCCGGCGCCCAAAGCCACTGCAAGATCGGCAATTGTCGTGTCTTCGGTTTCACCGGAACGGTGCGACAAAATCGCCGAGTAACCGAATCGCTGAGCAAGAGCAACTGCGTCCATGGTCTCGGTAAGCGTACCGATCTGATTAACCTTCACAAGGATCGAGTTGGCGACGCCCTCGGCTATCCCCTTAGCAAGGAAAGATGTGTTCGTCACAAAGAGGTCGTCACCTACAAGTTGAACCTTGTCTCCGATAGCATCTGTAAGTGCCTTCCAGCCTGTCCAGTCATTTTCTCCCATACCGTCCTCAATAGAGGCGATAGGATATTGCTCTACAAGTTTAGCATACCATTCGACCATCTGATCTGTCGACTTCTTTTCCTGTGTGCTCTTGTACATCACGTATGAGCCATCCTTGACCATTTCGCTGGCGGCTACATCCAGTGCAAGCACGATGTCAGTGCCTGCTTTGTAGCCGGCCTTTTCGATAGCTTCGAGAATAACATCGAGCGCCTGTTCGTTCGAGCTAAGTGAAGGTGCAAATCCGCCTTCATCACCGATGCTTGTGTTGAGCCCCTTACCCTTGAGTACGCCCTTTAATGCGTGATATGTTTCCGTGCCCATGCGCAACGCTTCGGAGAACGACTCCGCGCCGATTGGCATGATCATGAACTCTTGGATATCGACATTATTATCGGCGTGACGTCCACCATTGAGAATATTCAACAGTGGTGTTGGAAGCATCGATGCACGCACACCGCCGAGGTATTGAAAGAGTGGCAATCCATGGAACTCTGCAGCTGCTTTAGCTACAGCCATCGAAGCACCAAGCAAAGCATTTGCACCCAAATTTGACTTGTTCTCTGTGCCGTCAAGCGCAAGCAGGATCATGTCGATCTGACGTTGATCCGATGCATCCATACCAACCAGTGCGTCAGCGATGGCGCCATCAACGTGCTCAACTGCCTTCTGGACACCCTTACCCAAGTATCGAGAAGCATCTCCATCACGAAGCTCCACGGCTTCATGTTCACCGGTGCTTGCACCCGATGGAACGGCAGCCCGGCCCATAGAACCATCTTCGAGAAGAACGTCTACTTCGACGGTTGGATTACCACGTGAATCAAGTATCTCGCGTGCAAACACATCAGTTATGATTGACATAAAGGGGCTCCGGGATGTTCGTTAGGTACAAGGATTTAGGTACGGGTGTACGAGGGTACAGGGGTAGGAGGGTACAGGGGTAGGAGGGTACAGGGGTGCTTGAATGGTGAGTCATGACGTTGATAGGACATCGAAGCGAACAGCATCGATGTGTTTTGCGAGGCGAACATCAAGAATCGTGATACCGCCTTGATCGTGGGTACTGAGTGTAAAGCGCACCTTATTCCAACCAAACAGATGCATATCTGGGTGGTGGTCCATCTTCTCTGCAAGAAGCGCAACCGCATTGATTAGCCCCATAGCAGATGCGAAGTCTGCTGCTGCTACCTCACGAACAAGAGTGGCGCCATCGCGGCGCCACAGAGGAATATCAATGAGATGTTGCAGCAGTTCGCTCTCAACGAGTGGTGTTGGGCGTGCCATGCAAAGTAAACTTAATTAAGATGTGCGTTCAGCTTTTCTGTGATGTACGTCTTGGGCACAGCGCCCACGATCGTATCAACAACAGCGCCGCCCTTGAAGATCAGTAGAGCCGGAATGGAGCGTATGCCATATTGCATGGCAACGCGCGGGTTATTGTCGACGTCTACCTTTGCAATCGTAGCTTTACCTGCGTATTCTGTTGCGAGTTCATCGACGATCGGAGCGATCGCTCGACAAGGACCGCACCATGCTGCCCAAAAGTCTACGAGAACAACTCGTCCTGATTCGATCTCTGCTGAAAATGTATCATCTGTCAAGTGCGCGGCGTTTGCCATGGGAAGTGGACCTTACTGCGATGTTGTTAAATGTTCATTACCGACGATTGGTATGACGAAATTACGATTTCTTCCGTGTTCACTACTCGCAGTTCGCTACTCGCTCTCCGCTGCTCCCATTGCCTCGATAATCATGGCAATGGTGGATGTGGCTTGGGCGAGCTCTTCGGGGGTTCCAGCGTTGTCGATCACAAAATCTGCCAAGCCCCGCTTCTGTTCCATGGGCATTTGCTTGTCTATGCGTCGCAGGACCTCTTCTCTTGAGATGCCGGACCGGGCCACGACCCGTTCGATGCAGGTCTCTTGAGGGGCATCCACGACGATGATGTAGTCGAATCCATCTTCGAGATCGATCTCATAGATCAATGCGCTTTCGACTGCAACTATTGGTGTGCCTTTCTCGGCCTCGGCCTCAATTGCTCGCATATGCACATCCAACACACGTGGGTGTACTATGCCATTGAGTGTGTCCAGATTGCGCTCATGCTCTGGGAGGGGGCCAAACACGAGCGATGCAAGCAATGGTGCATTGACTCCGTTCGGGGTTACAATGTGCTCACCAAAGGCTTTTGCCAGCTCGCCTCGCACTGTAGCATCTACTGCCATGATCTCTTTTGCTGTTACATCGGATGAGTATACCACCCAGCCCCGTTCCTGTAAGAGCTTAGAAACAGAGGACTTACCTGTCCCAATGCCGCCAGTTATTCCAACAAGTGTCATGAAGCAAAAGTACAACAAACCCCCTCTTTGTATGCACATGCTTCGTAGTTATCAACACTTTCGTATGTTTGTGGCTCTGAAAATTCAGATGCACCGTTCGTCTAGGGGTTAGGACACCGCTCTTTCACAGCGGTAACACGGGTTCAATTCCCGTACGGTGTACACCCCCAAAGTCCCATTTCACCTTGTGAACTGGGACTTTTTTCGTTTTAGACCACTCCTGATTTCAAAGGATGTAGGGCGATCGTGGTAGTTTACTAAGTCTAGTTTTTCAGCGACCGTAGTTTGTGAAAGTAAACATATGACACGGTCAAGATCCCCAAGACGACCAGTGGGAAGAACGTTTGCCCAATGAGTCCATCCACCGCGCCGTGGCTGAAAGTGGCAAAAATGAAGTTGAAAGCGAAACCTGCATACGCCCATTCCTTCACACGCGCCGGAACGCGCGGAACGACCAGTGCGAGCACGCCGAGAATCTTGCATACGATAAGAGCGCTTCCGAAGTACTCCGGATAACCCAAGTGTCGAATGCCTTCCTTTGCTAATTCCGATTGCGAAGTCAGCGCAGGCATCACCCCTTCAATAAGTGCAATCATTGAAGTTGCTGACCAGTAGATCGTTTGTTCTCTTTTCATGTATTTGCTTTATCCTAGCCTCTTGATGTCAAATGTTCACTATACCATTGCTCTGCAATTGTCCGATCTTCAGACATTGTTTTCGGTGTAGCTTTTGAAATTGTCCAGAATCGCCTGCCAGCCGTTTCTCTGCAATTCGATTGAATTTTCCGACTCCGGATCGAACGTCACCGTTACGACTGTAGCTGCACCCGATTCTTCAAACGTTACGGTTGCAAAACGCCCGCCGAACTCATAAGTAAAGCTCTGCTCGGGATGTATCTCGGTATAGACCGCTTCAAAATCAAAACCAAAGCTTCCGTCCTTTGCCTCCATGCGAGCAACGTATCGTCCGCCAAGAGTTAGGTCGTTCGATGCATATGGACAGTGCCAACTTGGATCTGCGAAATTCCATTGTGTGATGTGTTCGGGATTCGTGTAACATTCCCAAACCTTCAGCTTGTCGGCTGAGACAACAGCGCTCACTGTAATGTTCTTAGTCTGCATTGCTACTTGCCTTGGTATGCTGAACCCCAACAACTACTGTACTTGTAATCTTTCTATCACGTCGACTGCAGACGACAGTGAGCAGGTCTCCTGGTTTCTTAGCAGCAACAGCACGTGCAAGGTCTGCGGCTGATACGACTTCGGCGCCGTTAACTGACACGATAACATCGCCGTCCTGGAGTCCAGCATTATCTGCGGGACCGTATCGCTTGACCTTGTCGAGAAGAAGTGTGTTCCCATCGCCGCGGAGGCTCATTCCAATGTAGGCGCGGCGCGGCGCATCACGCTCGCGTTGTTTAAACGGCAGTTCCAATGTGTCTAACTTGACCGGGAGTGACATTGTATCGCCGTTTCTCCCTACGCTGACGGTAATTGTCTGAGATGGCCGAAACAAAGCCATGTGTTGTGTAATGTTGTCCCGGGTGCGAACAGGCAGGCCATTAAACGAGCGGACGATGTCACCCACCTTGAGTCCAGCTTTGTCTGCTGCGCCCCCTGGCTTGATCTTATCGATAATAACAGTTTCATCTACATGGTGCCTGTCAATTGCCAGGGATGAATCAAGACTCACAGAACGTGCAGAAACACCAAGGCTAGGTCGGGCGATCTTTCCGTCTTCGCGCAAGTCATCGTACACTGCGCTCACGAGATCAGTAGACAACGCTAGGCCATATCCAATGTTGAACCCTGTCTTAGAAAGTATGGCTGTGTTGATACCTACGAGATCACCTTGTATGCGAAACAGTCCTCCCCCTGAATTTCCTGGGTTGATGGCAGCATCCGTTTGAATGTATTTCGTTACGGTATAGCCTTCGTCGTCGATATCGTCACGAACAAGTGCAGAAACAACACCCGATGTGACAGTGAACTTTAAACCAAGCGGACTGCCAATGGCGATAACGAGTTCGCCCAGACGCACCGTCTCTGGCTTTGCAATTGTAGCTGCTTGAAGGTTCTGCGCATAGATGCGCAAGAGGGCAAGATCTGATGAAGGATCCGACCCGACAACATCTGCAAAGTAACGCCTGCCATCATACAGGGTAACAAGTATTGAATCCTCGTCTACATCATCAACAACGTGATCATTGGTAAGAATGTATCCGTCGGTGCTTACGATTACACCAGAGCCTACACTACCTTCTGGAAGTGCATCGGGATCAATTGATCCGCCAGATCTGGCAACATGTTCTTCGAAATGCTTCAGTCGCTTGCGTGTAACCTTGCTTAGTCCGACGTTGATACTCACGACCGACTTCTTGCATTTGTCTGCCGCTGCTGCATAGGCAGAGCTCAACGCTGTAGCATCAATGGTCTGGGCGGACCCATGCTTAGCTATGAGTAAGAGCGCAACAACGGCTGCCAGCACAAACTTAGAAGTCAAACTTCTCACCTTCTTTACGTTGCTTCGGTGCAGGGAACGGCTTGTATGAGCCCTTCCAATACTTCGGGTTAAAGATGTTCTCTACTGCAGACTTTGCGGCCTCGACATATGTTTCACGGCCTAGTTCGGTAACTGCATCATTAACCGCCATGCTGAGTGACTGATTAGCAACATTCGGCGTGTGCGCGTTCGAGACAATGCCATAGTAAGCCGAGCTCCACAAGATTTTACTCGACTGAACATCCACCAGCGCAACACTTGGTATAAACAAGTACCCTTCTGTGTACTTCACACTCACAATTGTTGTCCGTGTATTGAACGAACGGGTCGTCTCTGTTCCCGCCAATCGCTGCCAGCGCTTAAACATGGTGTACGTCATCACAAATGCCGCATCGTATCCTGCACTTTTTGCGTGAGACAGAATCTGATCACTAGTTACAAAACCTCTGTGGGGCACCTCAGTTGCTGCCTCGGCATCGTAGCCGCGCTCTTCTAGCTGGCTCTTCATTGCAAGAGCAAGTTCAAAGCTTGGCCCCGCGTTTGAAGAGTCTGTTTTGACCTTAAACGGAATCTCGATCTTCTCAGGATAGTTACTCGGTGTAAATCCATATACATCGGTTCCGTTGGGCCGTGTTATCAATGATCCTGTATACGGAAACGGTAGAATATTAAATGGCCAGAGCGCTGCAATGTGAAGTCCGCTCATCTGCATGCCAACAAGCGATTGAGCTTTGCCGTCGGAAAGGGCGTAGACACCGATCCTTTTGAACTTCATCGCATCGAGATTTGCAACCTTTTCGGTCTGATAGTGCATTCCTTGTTCATTGAGAGCAAGCCCGTAGCATCCACTCAGCATGACAACAACCGCCGCATAGATCGATGCTAGTGCAAACTTCGCCAGTATTGAATTCTTCATTGTGCACCTGTCAGATAACTTGGACGATTCAGATTGAGGGCCACTTCAAACTGCAGACCTAGTCGGGCATACGTTTCATCTGTGAGAATGGCTCCAGGTACTCCAGAATAGGTCTGCATTCCTTTGCCAAACTCAAAGCAGGGTCCTGCATTGACGACTAACGAACCCAACGGCACGCGAGCAAGAACACCGATTTGCAACGTGTAATAAATACTGTTGCTTTCATTCGTCGTAAGATCGTTGCTCTTGAATTCACGATCCAGCAATCCAATCGTTGCATCGAAAATGAAACGTGCACCTACGTTTTCTGAGGAACCCGTACGAACCGAAAGCCCCACACCAGTGCGTGTCTCGCTAACCATAAGAGGTGTGGTTGTGCCACCATAGTAACTATCAACTTCGGCAGACGTCGAAGCCCAGCCATACTCAAGTACTGCCGCAACATGACCATCACGCCCAACCGAACGGGGCATCAGACGCACGTACGTTGCTTCTGGACGCATTTCAAATGCAGCCTGCCAGGCATCATAATACACCATCAGTCCAGCCCGAGTAGAATTTTGATAACTCGACCCCTCCTCCGGCTTTCCTGTCAATGCCAGGTTACCATACCCTATCACACCAAATGGTGCTGGCACGAGAGCCTCGTGCCATTCTTTGGGATCGTCGATTGTGTATGGGTCCGAATATTCAGACTCTTGTCCAAATACTTGCATCGACATCGCAACAACAACTGCGAAGCAAGTGACAAGATGGCGCAGATGTAGGTGGCGCATGCGTTATCCCTTTTGCAGAATGGAATTGCCGCTGCATCCGCTGCGACGTCACAAATGTCAGGAATATTCTGAACAGATAGAGTAGTTTGTTTCACATCACACAACAAGAAATCGTTAGAAATACCTATGCGCACAACTATTCGCTTCACAGTACATATCACGTGCATCATAGCACTTGCGACAAGTGTTGCAATGCAAGGACAAGAGATACCTCAGCCGAAGAGTATTCGGGCTGAAAACGGTGTTCTGATTGACACGCTGAACCTTGTGATGACGACGCTAAATATTCAGGGTCGAAAGGTGGAGGCCCGCACATACAACGGCAAGACGCCGGGTGATTTGTGGCGCATCAAGCCGGGAGAGACGATGAGGATTCACCTCAATAATCAACTGCCTCCTAATCCTGATCAGGATATGCCCGACCAGGGAAACTTTCCACAGCGTGCAAACACTACCAACTTACACGTACACGGACTCAATGTGTCTCCAAAGGACAATGGCGACAATATCCTTCTATCTATTCTGCCAGGTGAGACGTTCGATTTCGAATTCGCGCTGCCTGCTAATCATGCTGCAGGTACATACTGGTATCATCCTCATCACCATACATCAACATATTCTCAGGTTGTGAACGGACTTGCGGGATCTATTATCGTTGAGGACCCAACAGATCCAAGTATTACAGACCCTGCATTACTCGCAATGCAAGACCGCGTGTTCTTGTTCTCATCATTTACCATCGACACAGTAACGAACACAATTCCCTATCCGCAACGTCTCACATCAACGACAGCAACAGCACCGCTTAACGGTGTTAACAGCCCGGTATTTGTCAATGGTGTTCTGAGTGGTACGATCAGTATGCGTCCGGGAGAGATCCAGCGTTGGCGCTTAATCAACGCGACCTATATGTTAACCATGCGTCTTACATGGAAAAAGATTGTAGGAAACGACACAACAGATGTTGAACATCTTAACATCTCACGCGACGGTCTATACTTTGGACAGCCAGCTTCTGTTTCATGGGTTCCTTTTACTACAGGATCTCGTGTTGATATGCTTGTATCAGCACCATCTGATGATGCAACGTACATCGTTGTCATGAAGACACTAGACCGCGACATGAAGGAACTCGAAAGCCGTGTGATGGCTACAATAGTTCGCACTGGCGACCCCATTGTGCCCGCGATGAGTATGCCGGAGAGACTGCCGATTGCAATCAAGAAGGGATCTATAAGTGCAAATGAAATCACGGGCATTCGCGATATTGTTTTCCGTATCGGCGATCTCGATCAGATCACGACAGACTCTACAGCTATCAGCCGCATGTATACAATCAACAATACTCCATTCAATCATGATGTTGTAAATATCACGGTTAAGGAGGGCGATGTTGAAGAGTGGACAATTCGCAATGAGAGCAACGGATGGCATCCATTTCATATTCATGTTAACGAATTCCAAGTGGTGGCGATCAATGGGAAGTATATGGAGCAGGCGGTATGGCATGATGTGTTGCTGATGCAACCACAGACCACATACACCATTCGTCATCGATTTGACGAGTTTGACGGCAAGACAGTAATGCACTGCCACTTTCTTCCGCACGAAGATTGGGGCATGATGAATATCATCGAGATATTACCGCGGACATCATCACTAGATGAAGCGCCATGGAACAATCCGATAGCATTCCCCAACCCAGTAGCAGGACGTTTCAAGCACCTTAGCGTACGCCTACCAGATTTTCTGAACGATCAGGCGGTTACAATCAGTATTCACGATATTCTTGGCACAGAACTGCAATCACTAACGACAACCGCGGCAGCTACACCAACCGTAAATCTGGATGTTGACGGCTACCAAGCTGGTTCGTACTTCGTCCGTGTAGACGATGGCCGCCGCTACAAGGTAAGCGAAATGGTGGTGCTCGTTCGATAACGAACGTTTCTTGAACATCACTTCATCAATCCTTCTTTTCGATCCACATGGCTAGCTTCTTGTACGGGGCTAGAAACATTGCCACTGCCAGCAGGCTCATACCGACCATGATCATGAAGTAGTTCTGGTTGCTCATGTTGTCGTAGAATGTGCCAATGTGACCAGCCAAGTAGTTGCCAAAGAAGCTCGATAGAAACCACACACCCATAAACATGCTTACCATGCGGGCTGGCGCAACACGCGAGACCATTGCTTGACCAATTGGCGAGAGATATAACTCACCTATAGTAAACAGAAACACCACGGTCGCTACCCAGAGTACATTGATCTTGTCCTGCCCCTCGGCTATACCCGCAATGAACATCATGAACAAAAAGGCTAATGCCATCCATCCACAGCCAATGGCCATTTTTACGATAGATGAAGGTTCAGAGGTTCTTCTGCGCTGCCAGGCCCATACTTTGTTGAGCAAAGGGGCCAGCAAAACAATGAAGAAGGGGTTGAATGTCTGAAACCATGATGACGGTATATCGAACCCTAAAATGTTCCAGTTCGTTTTTTCATCTGCCCATACTTGCAACGCATTACCCTGCTGCTCAAAGACGCCCCAGAACAGGATATTCACGAAGCATAGATAACCGATTACAAGAAGTGGACGTATCCAATCTTGATTCGATGAGGCATCGTCTGTATGTTTTGGAGCAACCGTATTACTTGTTGCAGGCAAGTAGCGAGTGCCTCTCCAATAGACAATAGTTCCAACAAGCATGCCAATACCAGCTGCTGCAAATCCATAATGCCAGCCAACTTTCTGTCCAAGCGTTCCACAAACAATGGGGGAAAAGAATGCGCCAAGGTTTACACCCATATAGTATATGGTGTAAGCACTGTCTACGCGCTGATCGCCCGGCTTGTACAGTGATCCAACTTGTGCTGTAAGGTTTGGCTTGAAGAGTCCATTACCCATGATCAGGAACAACAGTGCAAGTAAGAACAAACCTTCAGAGGCCATCATAAAGTGACCTATTGCCATGAGAAATGCACCTGCATAGACCGCTCTCGTTTTTCCTAGGTATCTATCAGCTAACAAGCCCCCTATAAATGGCGTGAAATACACCAAACCGGTATAGAGTCCGTAGATCTGTGACGATACATCGAGCACCGAGAGATCGCCGTATAGTGCTTTGAGAAAGCTCGCAAGTGCGGCATAGCCGAATACATGATCCGACAGATTTGGATGCAGCAGCAGGTATTGCGTCATGTATAGCACGAGCAGTGCCCTCATGCCATAGTAACTGAAACGTTCCCACATCTCTGTGAAGAAGAGATACGTAAGACCGATTGGGTGACCCAGAAATTCTCGCGTTGTCGACGACATGGTGTTCCTCAGCGCACAGGTTTTTGTAATAAACATGACGATTTGTGCAAGACTACAAGATATTGGAAATGCACAACATTCCGCCCAGATGATTCGTAAGCGCACCGAGGAATATCGTGCGATGACGGTCGCTAGAAAGGCTGCATACCGATAGGTTACTTCTATCTTTGCCAATGGCATTGTCTGTTGCTTTATTCGTTGGCATGTTCATGTCGATGGTTGCTATCACGCTGTTTCTGCGACACAGAGGCATTCTTGGTGACGCATCGAAACCGGTGCTTTCAACGCTTCTCATGGATGTGATTGGCCCGGCCGTGATCTTTCATGCATTTGCATCTGCCCAACCCAAAGAGGAACACTTGCTTGCCGCAATAACGGTCTACGCGGGAGAGCTTCTTTGTGCCGTCCTTGCTTACATCGTTGGCAAATGGATATTGCGATTAGAACGGGGCTCGCTTGGTGCTTTCATCATCGCCGGCACGTTTGGTAGTACTAGCCTGATTGGCAACGCGCTTGTGCAGATTCTCTTCAAGTCCGACCCTTCGCTTGTATCGATGTCCATGATCGTATCACAATTTGGATTTGGTCTACCTGTTAATACGATCGGCATTCTGCTTGCAATTCACTTTGGCAGCTCTGCGGTCGGTCAACCAATCACGAAACATCTCAAGCGATTTGCAGTTGTTCCTTGCATGATCGCGCTCTACGCAGGATTGCTGTGGTCGCTTCTCGGACTTCCAGCAAGTGGTTATGGACTAGAGGTGATCTTCGGGACTTGCATGTTTGTTGGGGCGGCTCTGCCCTTTATTTCTGCAATGTTGGTAGGTCTATCGCTCGAGAGGATCAATGTTCGTAGGGACCTTGGGAGCCTACTGGCCGTATCAGTGATCGCGCTACTGATTGAACCTTTCATTGTATCAAAACTGCTCAACTTGCTCAGCGTTGATCAACAAACGCGGCTCATAACGATTCTCTTTTCTGCAATGCCATCCACTCCGCTAGCCGTCGTGTTTGCCGTGCAATACGGCGGCGATGCTGCACTGGCAAGTAAAATATCAACAGCAACTCTTGTCTTGAGCGCTTTGTCTCTTCCGCTCATTGTCTACCTTGTATAAATATCACCCATCATGGTACTACGAAGGCTGTAGACTCTGTTGAAATGAATTGCCGAGTTGTAGTGATATCGACTGTGCCTCTATGTAAGCCCAACAGATCGAATATGCGCACTCGTATTGGAAGATGATCGTTTGCTGTCTCCACCCAAGAGCCCCCAATTGTGCGCGTGATACGAATCGATGGATGTACAATGCAGGTTTCAACAGATGTTGCATCGTCTACCTCGTAGGCACCAATTGATGGTGGCTGCGCAAATGGCTTTCCGTCGATGTCTATTGCTGACTCTGTAGTGGCATATCCTGCCGCTCGTAAGGGGCTTGCAGGCAATGGACAAACATCGCCATTTGCATACGAGCGCAGAAGTGGGTCTTGTCCATACAGGCTGGCTGTTTCTTTAAGCTGCGGCTCTTGGGGACGTGACGACGCAGGTGCGTCCACGTTATACCAGCAGTTGTTACGAAGAGTGAATGTTGATGGTTCCGTGTTCCCACCAATGTTCACATGACGTGATATCGATGAGCGAAATACCACAAGATTGTTCTGAAAGATATTGTTGCCGCAAGGAAGGAACCGTGATGAATCAACAGTTTCTTGAAGAATGCGCACTACCCATCGAACAGGA
>JBEBCJ010000058.1:0-11313 GCA_041157865.1 Bacteroidota bacterium | reverse complement strand
GTTCGGCGTGTGATGTTGCGCTTCGTGGTTGGATGCGCGAAGATCTAGAGCGACTGTTGTCGCACAAGAAGATCACAAAGACTATCAATAATGCGTTAGACATTATAGCAGTAGCTCGGCAGGAGCGTATCACAGGAGGCGAGGGTCCTGCCCAGTGGTTACATCGCATAGAAGTAACCCTGCAGCGTCTGGTGGACGCAGAAGCAGATGCAGCAGATGATGCTCCCGAGACCTCGTCGCTGCATTATCAGCGTAAACGTGCAGAGCGCGCGGCCGCTGGAGTGAACGATCTACATGCAATGTTGCCAACTGTTTCCGCATATGCTATTCGGGCGGGTGATTTTGCTGAAGAACTTCGTCGTGTGGTCGATGCCATGGGGCTCTCATCAACCCGGATGGCTGATGCACCAACCACCGACCGACTTCTAGAATGTCTTGATGCTTACACCAGTCTTGCCGAGAGGCATCAGCTGTCGAAGCTCACATTTGAAGAGCATGTTGGTAACTGGTGGAGCATGGTTCAAGCTGTAGGACCGAGCATAACATTTACAAGTGGTGTTGGTGCTGCAGTTGTAAGTCCTGCAGAGCTGCGCTGCCGACCCTGGAAACGTGTCTATGTGCTCGGCATGGTCGAAGGAGAATTCCCGCGTCTGCACGAACATGTTGCAGACCGCGAGATCATCCCCGACGTGCTTGAGCGAATGTATGTGCAATCGCTTACGGACATTGTCTGGTCTGTTGCAGAGGGTGGACGTCTTGTGTTTACCAGACCATCAAAGACCGATGGTGCTGCAACACTTGCATCATCACTCCTTGATACTCTGCCTGTTGACGTATCTGTAGAGCCCCCTGAGTTACTATCAGCTTTGACTAGTGTTGCCATCTCCAAGCGCGATGTCCGCAATGTCGCTGCAGACGCCCACCGACTCGATCAAACGTTGAACGTCACCAACATTCTTGATCAGGAGCTTGTATCTGTGGTGCAGGAAGAACTCAAGCGTCCGGTGAGTGCATCACGTTTAGATCTCTTCTCGCAATGTTCGTATCGATACTATGCAGAACGCATCCTACGGCTGGGGAGTGTTGACATTTCTGATGCAAGACTAACGCCGCTTGAACGGGGCACAATGCTTCATGAAGTTGTAGCTGAGTTCTTCGCCAAGCAGCAGCCTATTCGTGATTACGAAGCAGTCTCATCGCTTGATCAGCTGCGGACCCTCATGATACGGTTGCAGCCCTCGATGGCTGACGATTACTGGGACATGCTGAAATCCATCGCCCACGAGCGCATGCGCACGCAGGAATGGACTCATGCATATGCTCAGATTGAACAGGCTATGCTTTTTGGTACGGCGCAGCGTCCTGGCCTTTTGCGTCAGTGGCTTTACCAGGAAATGGCCTACCAGGTCAGCACAAAGCACTACCCTACATTTCTTGAGTTGGATCTGGATGTTCAGATTCATGTTCGACGTGAACAACCATTTGACGTGATGCCGATTCGAGGTCGGATAGATAGAATCGATGTTTCCGATAATGGCCAGCAGACGACCTTTATTGTGAACGACTACAAGCCAACAGTTGAGGGCAAGTACAGACTGCAGGAGATCATGTCGGGTACGCTTTCGCAAATGCCGATCTACCTCGAGGCTGCAAGGGTCTGGCTGGCGAATCACAATGTAGATGCAGAGCCTTGGGCAGCAGTATACAGATCGTTTGGAAATTCGATCCACAAGACAGACGAGCCACAGAATCGTGTGGCAATGAAGGATCCCGATTTCGTGATTGCAAAGACAGATTCAGGCATAAAGTTGCCTGATTGGAGGACCACAGCAAGAGAGTTTGCACTCAAGCCCCTTGCCGAACAAAATGCCGAGGTGCTTTCGGTCATTGGGGATATTGCACACACCATGCAAAGCGGCGAGTATGTGGTAAAGCCCCTACAGAAGGCCTGTCTGACCTGTGATTATCATGAGTTGTGTAGAGTAGATGAATGGGGTACTGGATGAAGACGACAGCAAAGACCGAGGTGCCGATAAAAAATCTACGTTGGACCTGTCCAGCATCGGCACTGCCTTTTAGGGTAAGCACCAGAGAGCTCAAGCCCCTGAAGCGAATTGTAGGGCAGTCGCGCGCCGTTGAGGCTCTCGAGTTAGGCGCACGAATACGAAGCCAGGGTTACAACATATGGGCGTCCGGTGTGATCGGTACCGGCCGAATGACCACGATTCGTCAGATTCTCGATGATGTAAAGACTGAAACGCCTACGCTCTATGACTTTGCATACGTACACAATTTTAGACAGCCAGAGTCGCCAGTGCTGATGAGGTTTGCAGCTGGGGAGGGCAGAGTCTTCAAACGCATGATGGATGAGTGCCTGACCGTTATCAGACGCCGCATCCCGCAACTCTTTGAAGAGGAGCAGTTTCAGGTCACACGTAACAGCATCATTCAGAGATTTCAGGATCGCGAAAAGGCTGTGCTGTCTGACTTCGACAGCAAGATCCGTCCTGCTGGATTTGTTGTCGGTCAGCTCCAGAACGAGGATGGCACATCACGGACGGAAATCTTCCCGATCATCGACGGCAAGCCTATAACAATAGACGATGTTGATCAGCTCGTACAGGACGGTAAGCTCACCATCGATCAGGCATCGGGCATCTCGGAAGCATACACAAAGTTTCAGGCAGAGCTGGCAGATATCGGGCGTGTATCGATGCGCGTGCTCGTAGATTTTCGCAAAGAACTTAACAAACACGACCAAGCGGCCGTGGGCATTCTCGTGCGGTCAATACTTGATGATGTGCAGCAGAGTTTTCCTCGCACTCGTGTGCGTGAATACCTCGATGGTGTCTCAGCGCAGATCCTTGACCACCTTGATGACTATGTACGTGTCTATCAGGCCAAACATGCGGGCACTGCAGACGAAGCAACAGAAGATGCTGCACGTGCACTCGAGCAGATCACGTCGATCAATCTGATCGTAGACAACTACGACACGAAGACGGCGCCTATCTCGATCGAGACATCTCCAACGTATGCATCGCTATTTGGTACAATCGAGAAGCGGATGGATGCACGGGGCTTTGTGATGAGTGATTTCTCACACATCAGAGCAGGTTCTCTATTGCGATCGGATGGCGGCTTCGTAGTCATGAACGCAATTGATGTGCTCTCAGACCCCGCAATATGGACAACGCTGAAAAAGGTGCTGCTCTTTGGACGTTTAGATATTCAGCCCCTTGACACACAGTTCCAGCTTAATACGTTGAAGCCCGACCATATCAACGTAGACGTCAAAGTAATCCTTCTCGGGGATCCTTCAATGTACCTTGCTTTGTGGGCCGCCGACGAGGACTTTCACAAGATGTTTAAGATTCATGCGGAGTTCGACGCCTATATCCAGCGCAATGCCGACATGATAAAGAACTACTGCTCTTTCCTATCGATGATGTCGAACGATGAGAATCTGCTCCATTGCGACAAGGGGGCAGCCGCGAGCATCATTGAATGGGCTGTAGCCTTCACCGATTCACAGGAAAAGATCTCGCTTCAGTTCAGTTATGCTGCTGATCTGCTTCGCGAGTCGTCGCACTACGCGCGTTCGAAAAAGTCGCGTGTTATACGTGCTGACCATGTCAAGCATGCTTTGCGGATGCGCAAACAACGCTCAAACAGAGCAGACATGGAAATCCGCGAGAGCATCCGAAAAGATATCCTGCTTGTTGATGTCAAAGGTAGCAGGGTAGGACAGATCAATGGACTTACTGTTTACAGCAGCGGTATTGTTTCGTTTGGGAAGCCTGCGCGCATCACAGCCACCGTTAGTGCGGGTAATGCAGGTATCATAAACATCGAGCGCGAGGTCCAAATGAGTGGCCCCATACATTCGAAGGGTGTATACATCCTTTCGGGTCTCGTGCGATCATTATTCTCACGTGCACAACCGATCTCATTTACAGCGAGCATCGCATTTGAACAGTCTTACGGCGGCGTCGACGGAGACAGTGCATCAACCGCAGAGGTTATCGCACTCCTGAGTGCTATCTCCAATATCCCTGTGCGGCAAGATCTTGGCATCACTGGTGCCATCAATCAAAAGGGCGACATCCAGCCGGTCGGTGGACTCAATGAAAAGATCACAGGCTTTTTTGAGGTCTGCAAGGACAAGGGGCTCACAGGCAGGCAAGGCGTAGTAGTCCCTCATCAAAACGTGCGCGATCTGATGCTCTCAGAAGAGATCATCGAAGCTGTCAAAGCAAAGAAGTTTAGAATCTATGCAGTTTCCCGCATCGAGCAGGCAATCGAGCTTATGATGGGTCACCCGGCAGGCGTTCGCCGCAAAACGGGTGTATTCCCACCCGATACGGTGTTCGCAAAAGTGCAGCATAATCTTGATGTGCTGCATGACGCGTCGAAGACGAATTACTGAGTTACTCAATTACAGAATTACTGAATTACTGAATTACTGAATTACAGAATTACAGAATTACAGAATTACAGAATTACAGAATTACTCAAACCCGTAATTCCGTAACTCCGTAACTCCGTAACTGAGTAATTCAGTAACTCCGTAACTCCGTAATTGCCTTCCTCAATGCCGAAAGTGCCTCGTCCCTGTAAACATCATGGCAAGCCCCTTGTCGTTTGCTGCTGCAATGACCTCTTCGTCGCGGATGGAGCCGCCGGGTTGGATGACGCAGGCAGCGCCGGCCTCGGCAGCTTGGAGGAGTCCGTCTGCGAAGGGGAAGAATGCATCAGACGCAACGGCGCAACCGGTAAGGTCGATGCCGGCATCTTGTGCTTTACGCACGGCAATGCGTGCAGAATCTATCCGTGACATTTGTCCTGCGCCAATGGCGAGGGAGCGATCGGATGTGGCATAGACGATGGCATTGCTCTTCACATGCTTTGCGATCTTCCATGCATAGATCATAGCCTTGCGTTCGTCATCTGTGGGTGTGCGTTGCGTAACAACGCGCAGGTCTTTGTCGTCGAAGAGTATAGAATCTTCGTCTTGCACAAGGAAGCCATTTGACACTGAACGAATGGAAAGGCCCATCGCAGATGCGTTTGATTGGGATGCTCCTAGTAAGAGCCTTCGGTCTTTCTTCTTCTGTAGTAGTTCTAATGCTTCCTGACTAAAGGAGGGTGCAATGAGAACCTCGGCGAAGAGACTGTGTATTTCGCTTGCAAACTCCATATCGATCGGACGGTTTACAGCGATGATTCCGCCGAAGGGGCTTACAGTATCAGTTGCAAACGCCTTGTTATAGGCTTCGACAAGGTTGCTGCCCGAACCAACGCCGCATGGATTGTTGTGCTTGACAATAACAACGGTGGGCTCTGTAAACTCTAAGCAGAGCCCGGTTGCTGCATCTACGTCCAAGATGTTATTGTATGAAAGTTCTTTGCCGTGGAGCTGCTTGAAGTTCGACGTAAACGTACCATAGAGCATTGCGCGCTGGTGCGGGTTCTCGCCATAGCGCAGCGATTGATCGCGTCGAAGAGGGATGGCTGTCTCTTCGAGAAATGGCGTATTGCGCTTTGCGGCAAAGTATTGTGAGATGCGCGCATCGTAGTAGGCTGTGTGACTGAATGCCTCCATGGCCAGCTGCTCGCGCACATCGAGTGGTATCAGGCCTTGCGACGCAAGGTGTCCGATGATCATTTCATATCGAGCTGGGTTAACGACAATCGTGGTGTGTTCGTAGTTCTTTGCTGAAGCACGAACCATCGCTGGTCCACCAATGTCGATGTTTTCAACGATGTCTGCATGAGTAGACGTTGGATTGGCCAGCGTCTGCTCGAAAGGATAGAGATTGATGACAACAAGATCAATCTTATCGATTCCGTGCTTCTGCATCTGCTCAACGTGTTCCTGCACATCCATGCGCGCCAGAAGTCCACCATGGATCTTCGGGTGCAGCGTTTTGACGCGTCCATCCATGATCTCTGGGAACCCCGTGACATCGCTGACGCTTTTGACTGGAATTCCTGCAGATGATATCGCGTTAGCAGTGCCTCCGGTGGAGATCAGGGTAGCACCCAAGTTGTGAAGGGCTAGGGCAAAGTCTACAATGCCAGTCTTATCGGAAACAGAAAGAAGTACGTTCATGGATGCAAAGTTATCCTTTTGATATTGACCAACGGGTCGGTCAAGCGTATTTTTGTCAATCATCATCACATTACATCAGGAGCCATCATGGCAACCACGCTTGATAAGTCAGTGATCACCTGCGATATGGAGGGAATCATCGAGACGTTTAGTCCAGGAGCCGAAGCAATGTTCGGCTACAGCAAGGAAGAAGCGGTAGGCAACATGCGCGTAAGTGCCTTCTCTCCTGGAGAAGTTGTTCTACAGAATCTTGGCGGCTGGCTTGCAACGGCGGTCAAGGAAGGCGAATGGGTCGGTGAGACGAATTTTATCCGCAAGGGTGGTGAACGCTTCGGTGCGCAGATTCGAATCACGCCAACATTCAAGAACGGACAACAAGTAGGATTCTGCGGAGTAACCGAAGAGCTTGGGCGGTTGGCAGACGTGCCCATCAAGGGTAGCACCAAGATCATCTCATGGCTTGTGATCACGCGAGCCCCGTTCCTGTCGGCAGCTCTTACGCCGTGCTTTATCGGTCTTGCCTACACGGCTGGTGTGGAAGGTCTGCCACTCAAGTGGTTCTATGCAACGCTTGCCATCCTTGGTGTTGCGCTATTGCACCTTGCGAGCAATGTCTTCAACGACTATTTCGACTATAAAAGCGGAACAGACCAAGGCAACACGAAGTACTTCACGCAGTACTCTGGCGGGTCGCGTTCGATTGAGATGGGGCTGATTGAATTCAAGAAGACGAAGAACGTAGCAATCATCCTCTCGCTGATCGCACTTGGTATTGGCATCTTCTTATGGCAGGTTGTTGGTACGGGAATTCTTGTTATTGGTCTGTCGGGACTTGCCCTTGGCTACTTCTACACAGCACCGCCGCTACGTTTGGTTGCTCGCCATGGTTTGGGCGAAATCGTCATCGGTATGGCGTTTGGTCCGCTCATCACGATGGGTATGCATTACGTCGTCACCGGTGCATACAGCTGGGACGCATTCTATTTTGGTATTCCTGCTGGACTCCTGACGACGAACATTCTGCTCATCAACCAGGTGCCAGACACAGAAGGTGATGCCAAGACTGGGAAGAACCACCTTCTGGTTACATTCGGCACTCATGCTGCGCCACTCATCTACTCAATCTTCCTTCTCGGATGTTTGGGCACAACAGTATGGCTTGCCGGAGCTTACAACAAGCCCCTTCTCTACGGCGTAACGGCTGTGGGGGTTGCCTTTGGCGGATGGATCGTGAACTACATGCGTCAGCACATCGACCAGCGTTCGCTCGTGAAGGGTAATGTTGCTACGATTCAGCTCCAAGTGCTCTATGCCATCTTGTTCGCGCTGGCGCTCGTCAAGTGGTAAGATGCTGATCGAGGTATGTAACTGCCTCATCTGCAACGTGGAAACTGCCGCAAATGATGGTGGTTCCACCTGAGGCAACAGCGCTCGAGGTTGCTTCGGCAACGGATGCACAATCAACAACGTCAACGTGGCCACATGCAATTGCGCGTGTGGCCACTTCTGTATGTGGCATGCTGCGCGCGATGTCTGGAGAACAGGCATAGAGTGGAGCCCCAAGCGGACGTAGTGCAGAGAGCATGCCGTCTGCGTCTTTATCCGACATCACACCAAACACGATGGTGAAGGGGGCTTGCATCCCGGATGCTTGTAGGATGCGCACAAGTGCTGCGATGCCACCTGGGTTGTGCGACACATCGAGTACCACACGCGGTGATGACAAATAAAGCTCACAGCGTCCACGCAAGCCGATGTTACGTCGTACGTGCTGGAGTCCGCCTCGAACATGCTCGTCGTCGATGAAGTATACACTTCGGATAGTAGGCAGAGAAGCAATAACCGTCTGCATGTTAACTGCCTGATGATGTCCTGCCAAATCTGATACAAAGTACTGACGCATGTCGTCCTTTGTGACAGCAACACTCATCGTCAGGTCGGGGTAGATTGCATCGACCTCGACACCTATCACATCATCTGCGAACGTTATTGATGTGCTGCACACAGCAGCCTTGCGCTCGAACACGCCACGTATAGAAGCATCGATACTGCCGACAATCGCAGGAGCCCCTTCTTTGATAATGCCGGCTTTTTCGCCCGCAATAGCAGGTAGCGTATTGCCGAGATATTCCATGTGGTCGAAGTCGATCGACGTAATGATCGATGCAAGGGGCATGCAGATGTTAGTAGCATCAAGGCGTCCACCGAGACCGGTTTCAATCACTGCTACGTCCACTCTGTGTTCTGCGAAGTACTGGAATGCCATTGCTGTGGTAACCTCGAAGAATGTACCACCGACGGCCTTTGCCGATTCCATCAGAGGCACAGCAAGACGCGCAATGTCTGCATTGGAGATTAGTTCGTTGCCGATACGAATGCGCTCGTTGAATGATCGGATGTGCGGAGAAGTGTAGAGTCCGACCTTGTATCCAGCTTCGACAAGAATCGAAGCGATCATAGCGCTGGTAGACCCCTTGCCGTTTGTTCCCGCCAGATGGATCACGGGATATCTGTGCTGGGGATTATCAAGACCTTCGCACAAATGTTCAATGCGCTCCAATCCCGGCTTGATCCCGGCATGAAACGTCATGGCGAACAACTCTTCTAGGATGTGGTCGATGTTCATGGGGGCAAGGTATAAAAGAAAAGGGGCGAGTAAAAACTCGCCCCTCATTGTTAGCATGTCTGGATTCCCGCTTTCGCGGGAATGACGTTCGCCGAAACGTCACGATATATCGTGACCCTGACGATTACTCTCCTACAGGTGTGCTGTCTTCGAGGTCTTCGATCGTTGTTGCAGCCGAGGCTGATCCATCTGCATTGTACTTGTCTGCGTTCGGGACAGGGTGATTCGCATTGTACGCTGCGATATCATCTGCCGAGCGACCGCGGAGGTACTCAACTGCTGAGAGAACGATCTTCTTCTGTTCCTTGTCGAACTCAACAACCTTGAGAGGCAAGTTGTCTCCTACGTTGAAGAAGTCAGAGATCGTGCGAACTGGAGCGAATGAAAGCTGAGATACTGGAACGAAGCCATCAACGCCTTGTGGCATTTCGACGATCACGCCCTTGTCGATGAGGCGAACGATCTTGCCTTCTGTTTCCATGCCAACTGCGAATTCATTCTCGAAGATGTCCCACGGGTTCTCTGTGATCTGCTTGTGTCCAAGTGAGATACGACGATGCTCGTTGTCGATCGCAAGCACAACAACTTGGATCTCGTCGCCCTTCTTAACGAATTCGCCCGGGTGACGGATCTTCTTCGTCCATGAGAGGTCAGAGATGTGAACGAGACCATCAACACCAGGCTCGAGCTCGATGAAGACACCGAAGTTCGTGAGGTTGCGAACGATCCCCTTATGCACTGAACCCATTGGGTACTTTGCCATGAGGTCGTTCCATGGATCTGGCTCGAGCTGCTTCATACCGAGAGCAAGCTTGCGCTCGTTCTTGTCGATGTTCAGAACAACAGCTTCAACAACCTGTCCGAGTGAAACCACTTGAGATGGGTGCTTTACGTGCTGCGTCCATGACATTTCGCTGATGTGGATCAGACCTTCGACGCCCTTTTCGATTTCGATGAATGCGCCGTAATCCGTGAGCGATACAACCTTGCCGCGTACACGCGAGTTCGGCTCGTAGCGTTCGCCGATCTGGTCCCATGGGTGTGGCGTGAGCTGCTTCATGCCCAGCGAAATACGCTTGCGATTCTCATCGAAGTCGAGAACAACAACCTTGACTTGCTGATCAAGTGATACGATCTCGCTCGGATGTGTAACGCGTCCCCATGACAAGTCTGTGATGTGAACAAGACCGTCAACACCACCAAGGTCAACGAATACACCGAA
Source organism: Bacteroidota bacterium (assembly GCA_041157865.1). Classification (GTDB taxonomy): domain Bacteria; phylum Bacteroidota; class Ignavibacteria; order Kapaibacteriales; family Kapaibacteriaceae; genus UBA10438. The sequence continues at coordinate 1,350 of JBEBCJ010000058.1, read as the reverse complement.
GTCCGAGATAGCCTTGACTGTACCTTCGAGAACAAGACCCTTCTCGAGCAGATCGAGGATTTTGCCGCGCTGTTCAGCAAGCTGCTCTTCGAGGAGCACCTTGTGCGAAACAACAACATTCTCGCTTGGGTGATTAACCTTAACAACGCGAACGTCGATCGTGCGGCCAACCCATGCATCGAAGTCGCGCACTGGGCGCACATCGATCTGTGAACCTGGAAGGAAGGCTTCGATACCGAGTAAGTCTACAACCATACCGCCCTTGATGCGACGGAGGATGCGAACCTGTGTAACCGTTTGTGTCTCTGCAAGCTTGAGAATTTCTTCCCATGTTTTCATGAAGTCTGCACGACGACGGCTGAGCATCAGACGGCCATCGCCATCTTCGATCTTCTCAACAAAAACGTCTACGACTTCGCCTGGAGCCAGGAGTTCTGCGCCAACGAATTCTGCGCGGGGTACAACGCCCAGCGACTTAAATCCGATGTCAACCAGGATCTCGTCCTTCGTTACCGAAACGACCTTGCCGTGAACCATGTCATCGGCTTTGAGGGTCGATACTTTTTGTTCGAACAACAACCGGAAATCGTCATCACCCATCGCCGAAGGAGCAAGCTCGCCCGAGATAAGATCGGCGATAGCCGAGTAGTTCTTTGCTTCAACTGAATCAGACATACTAAACTGTTCCACTACAAACATGCGGCCCTCCATGCATGCTGTGGAGGTGTGATATTGTTAGACAACCCCAGGGCCCGGGAAAGACCACAAACATACGGAACCAAACCGACATAGAGGCTGTTGGCAGGGGGCAATAAACAACCTGTAACTGGCACGAATATTGGTTGGTATTCACGTATGGAATGGTTTGATGCTTTCGAAGAGTTGATGGTTTCCATTGAGCGATACGTGCAGCAACACGGAGAGCCCCCTCACGAAGTGGCCGTTTCCCCGTTGCTCTATGGCTGGCTCTCCGATATCCGCCGAGAGTCCGAGGCCCTCGCAGGCACTGTCCACACCGATCCCGGCATTATCCCGACCCCCTGGGGCAACGTGCCCCTGATCATCGACGAAGCCCTCACCGCCTACGATATCGTGCCGAGCTAAGTTCCGAACAGCGAGCAGCGAGTGGTTATCGTCTTTCCCGCGAAAGCGGGAAACCAGCAACGGACGGCCCCAATGGATTCCCGCTTTCGCGGGAATGACACGGGAATCCCCGGAACCTCTGTACCTTCCGTACCTCGTACCTAGTCCCTAAAATTGGTAACTTTGCGCTCTACGCGCCCATAGCTCAGTTGGATAGAGCAGCAGCCTTCTAAGCTGCGGGCCGCAGGTTCGAATCCTGCTGGGCGC
>JBEBCJ010000057.1:0-7492 GCA_041157865.1 Bacteroidota bacterium | reverse complement strand
CAATCCAACGTTAAAGCTCACGGGCGTTGTCGCCAATACATACGGCGATGAGACACATGTACCGCATATCACAGTCGATGAAAAGGGGCGACTAACACAAGCTATGAATGTTGCCATCCGTCCGCGCACGGGGGATGCCTCTGACATCATTTCGGCAGGTACACTCGATGAGCAGAACATGCAGATCAAACCTAATCGCGTTGGTAGCGACGAACTCGTTGATGTTCCTGGTCTGCCCCTTACTGAACAGGGAACAGGTCTATTGATTCCGGTGATCAGTGTCGATCAGGATGGACGCGTGCGCACGCTCCGAGAAACGCCGGTGCTTGCCATGCAGCCAGGTGACCAAGCAGGTGGAGACCTAACTGGGACGTATCCAAATCCTCAGATCAATATCATCAATGCAGGCAACCGAATCATCACAGCGATCAATAATGAGCAGACCCTTGTTATCGATGGCTCGCGTATCGAAGCACCAATGGCATTGCCAGCTTCAGATATCACACTTGCGGGTAAACTAGATTCACTCAATCTGCAGATCAAGGCCGGTGTTGTTGGCTCGGCAGAGCTGGCAAATCTTCATGCCGATGCAATAGGTCCAGTAGGCAGCGGGAATCTGGTACCGGTACTCTCCATTGATGCAGACGGTCGTGTCACGTCGCTTACATCCAGCTCGATCAATGCTATCAAGCCTGGTGATGCGGCAGGTGGCGATCTTACAGGCACCTACCCAAACCCGCGTATCAACATTGCCACGTCGGGCGAGACGATCATCAATGCTATCAATAACTCAACGTCAACCACAGTTATCGATGCATCGAAGATCGAACATCCTGGCGCCGCACCTGATTCAGATATCTCGGTATCAGGACGTCTGGATTCGATGAATCTTCAGGTTCGAGTTGGTACCATCGGTGCCCCAGAACTTGCGAATCTTCATGTGTCAGGTATAGGTCCTGTGGGAACATCAACAACTGTCCCGATCGTTACGATTGATACGGATGGTCGCGTTACGGGGCTTACATCAACGACAATCAGCGGGGTCGCTCCGGCTGGTCCAGCGGGTGGTGATCTTACGGGAACATATCCCAATCCGATACTTGCAAACTCTGGAGTCGCCGCCGCAACGTACGGCAGTCCTACACAAGTTGCCCGGGTTACGGTCGATACAAAGGGACGCATTACAAGTGCCTCTTCGCTACTCATTGAACCTGCAACGACAGGTGCTTCAGATATCACCGTTGGCGGTACGATCGATGTGATGAATCTGCAGATTGGTGCAAACACTGTTGGTTCAGTGGAACTCAGCTCTACTGCAGTCGTGCCCGGTGTTTACGGCTCATCACTGCAGGTGCCGCAATTTTCGGTCGATGCGGATGGACGAATCACCAATGTGGTGAACACAACGATTACAGGAACTACGCCCGGCGGTGCTGCAGGGGGCGATCTTACTGGAACGTATCCCAATCCAGCGATAGCAACAACTGCAGGTGAGCACATCTCAGCTGCAATCAACACATCTGCAACAACACGAATCAATGCATCGAAAATCTCCGTAGCTAATGATGCGGTATCATCGGATATCGATGCCAGTGGTGATCTTAACGCGCTTGTTCTCGACATTAAATCGGGAGTAGTTGGCGCAAATGAGATTGCTTCAACTGCTGTGGCCGCAGGTTCATATGGAACGTCAATACAAGTGCCGCAGATTACGGTTGACTCTGACGGACGCCTTATTTCCGCTTCCAATGTCACCATTAGCGGTGTAACACCTGGAGGCTCTGCAGGGGGCGACCTTACAGGAACCTATCCCAATCCGTACTTGATTCCCACCGGTGTTGTGCCTGGCATCTATGGGCACACCAGTGCAGTTCCACAGGTAACGGTCGACGCAAAGGGTCGGGTTCTGGGAGTTGCCAATGTCGCGATTGTACCCGAAACAATCATTGCCAGTGATGTGACCGCCGCTGGTAACATCAATGCGATGAATCTTCAGCTCGATGCCGATGTGGTCGGTTCCGTCGAACTTGCATCAACATCGGTCTCAGCAGGCACATATGGTACCTCCACACAGATACCGCAGTTGACCGTTGATTCGGACGGCCGTTTGACGAGTGTCTCAAACGTGACCATTACCGGTACGTCGCCAGGCGGAGCAGCAGGTGGTGATCTAACAGGTACGTATCCAAATCCAACAATTGCAGCAACTGCAGGTGAGCATATCTCAACGGCGATCAATACTTCTGCAACAACCCGTATTGCAGCGACGAAGATCTCGGCCGCTAACGATGCAGTGGCTTCAGATATCGATGCAACAGGCGACGTTAATGCTCTTGTGCTCGACATCAAGACGGGTGTTGTTGGAGCACCAGAACTTGCATCAACAGCTGTATCTGCAGGCTCGTACGGCACATCAACACAGGTCCCGCAGTTTACGGTCGATGCAGACGGACGTCTGACGGCTGCAACGAATATCACGATCGTACCATCAACCTCGGGATCGAGTGATGTGAGCGTGTCGGGCAATATCAACACGATGAATCTGCAATTGGGTGCCGATGTGGTAGGTCCTGGAGAGCTTGCATCGACAACGGTCTCAGCAAACACGTACGGTTCGTCAACACAGATACCTCAGTTTACCGTTGATGCCGACGGCCGTCTGACAAGTGCCACGAATGTTACGATCAGCGGAACCTCGCCAGGTGGCGCAGCAGGTGGCGACCTAACAGGCACGTATCCAAATCCCACGATTGCAACAACTGCCGGTGAGAACATCGTATCTGCAATCAACGGATCGGCCACCACACGCATCAGTGCAACGAAGATCTCGACAACCGACGAAGATGTATCGTCTGATGCCTACGTCTCGGGCAATGTCAATGCCATGGTCATCGACCTGAAGTCTGACGTGGTCACAAGCGCTGAACTTGCGTCAACAGCCGTGTCAGCGGGCTCATATGGTACGTCCACACAAGTACCACAGTTTACGGTCGATGCAGACGGACGCTTGACAGCCGCAGCCAACATCACGATCTCAGGCACAACGCCGGGAGGCAGTGCAGGCGGCGATCTATCAGGTTCCTACCCTAATCCAACAGTGGCCAAGATCCTTGGGCGCGATTTGGCTGTAACCACTCCATCGGATGGCAACGTCCTGACGTGGGATGCCACAGCAAATGCATGGAAACCCGCTGCACCAACAGCTACTGGTACGTCTGGTCCGGCAGGTGGCGATCTCTCAGGTACGTATCCCAATCCAACAGTGGCCAAGATTCAGGGTTTGGCAGTTAAGTCTGGGATGGCACCAGCGAACAATGATGTGCTAACGTGGGTAACAGCCAATAATAGATGGGAGAACACTGCCAAAGGTGACATACCAACGGGAGTGTATATGCGCGAAGGCGCGACGATAGATGTTGATGGGACCAAGGTTTCGGGCTCACTCAATGACGTCAACATCCCCGACGCAGGCCTGATTCGTTTTGTGAATTCGAGCGGGCAAACAGACCTGACTGGATTTGACAACGGCGACGACGGAAGACTCATGATCCTCTTCAATGGTTCAGGTGCCCAGCTCAAGATCTGGAGCAACGATGCCCGATCAGTGGCAGAGAATCAAATCGAGTTGTTCACAAGTAACCACACACTGAACACCAATGGTGTAATGTTCTTTGTCTACATCGAATCTCTGCAGCGCTGGGTCGAGATTTCTCACAACAACTGATCAGGGAACACCTATGAATAACCACATCACGCTTATTGGGAGGTTAGTAGTTATGGCATTACTCGCCACTGCGCACTTCAGCGCAATGGGTCAGAATGGGAAGGGGCTACACGTTGCCAGATCAGTTGTGAGCTCTGGTGGCAGAATGATGTCTACCTCACTTCGCAGTATCGACGGCACGATAGGACAGCTTGCAATCGGCATCACCCGCGATTCAACCGTGTGGACTGAGCAGGGGTTCTGGTACAGTTCCCGTCGCATCTATGATGGGAATGGTTGGCACACGACCATCAGCATTCCGCATGTCAGAGGTCGCAACGGACAAACACTCGAGATACCAATCACGATGAGATCAACCGATCGAATGCGAATCGCAGGTCTTCGCGATTGGACGTTACGGGTGAAATTCAATAAAAGCATGCTGCAACCGCTGAACATCAATGATGTGCAGGAAACTGATGACTCCTATCTCGTGACATTCATGGGGCAATCCTATGACACGGTCGAAACACTTGCAGATCTCAAGGTCTTTGTTCGCCTCGGGAATGACTCGATCACGCCGGTTGAAGTTGACTCATTTGCATGGCATGAAAGTGATCGTATGCGCATCTACACCGAGGATGGATCATTCACAGATGAAAGTGTTTGCCAGGCCGGCGGACCCCGCCTGTTGGCAGTTGCTGGACATCCAACGCTTCGGATCACTCCCCAGCCCCTTGTAGACAGGGGCCAGGCCGATGGTACTATCGGTACCGAGTCGAACGTACGTCTAATTCTCTACACTGCAGATGGTCAGGTCATGAGCACACTATTTGCAGGACGCCTGCCAGCCGGTGATTTCCGCATACCCATAGAGATAGGGGCCATCGCAAATGGTACCTACCTAGTTGCACTCGAAACACCAACACACTCTGTTGCAACGCAGATCATTGTTTTACGATAGGAGGCGGATATGAAACGTCTGGTAATGCTGGCTGCTCTTCTTGGAGCGATCCTATCTGCGCATGCACAGAGGGGACTTACCGGTAGTGATGAACTGCGCGTTGGCGTTATCTCAACCTTCGATCAGCGCTTTCTCACTGCCTCATTTGCTCAACTTCCATCGGTACCCACATGCTGCCAGAGCTTCGGTAATGAGCAGCACAACGGCTATACCATTGGGGCTTTAGCGGAGTTGCCACTAAGTGTTGGTCTGGCTCCCACGCTGCGAGTGCTGTACACTCAATTCGGAGGAGATTTTACTTCGACCGAGGAGAAGTACGTCTTCGACGGTAGTCTTGCATCTGCACAAGCCTCCTTCCTGCACACGATAGATACGCGTGTCCATGCGATCGTGATCGAGCCCGGAATGCGCATTACGACCGACGGAGGATTCAACATAGGGCTTGGCGTTCAGCTCGGATATCTTGTCGATGCAACATTCACTCAGCGCGAGGAGATAACCTCGCCTTCATCGATTACCTACTCAGGCGGCACGCGGGAGCGTAATGTACAGACAGGCGATCTGCCTCAACTCAATGACTGGCAGGTCGGACTCAATCTTGGAGCTGGGTACGATTTCCACTTCAACGATGCTCCCGATCTCGTGGTTGGCCCTGAGGTGAATTACACCTACAACTTCAGCAACATCATCGATGGGATCAATTGGAAGACCCATACTCTTCGTGTTGGCATAGTTGCCAAATGGATCTTCAAGATCAATTCGACAACTGCCCCTTGAGCAACGACCATGTTGCTTCGGTGGTATCACTCGGCCTTCGTGCATCGCTCCATCGCGCTATGCTCCATAAACCACTTTGCTCTGGACAAATGGTCAGCGCAATGGTCCCAGAGAGTGTAGACGGGAGCGATGTAAGGCCGAGCTGAGCAGTAAGGGTGTATTCGGCCACCCAGACAAGAGAGTCCGGAGAACTGAATGCAACCTGAGAATTGGCAAAGGATAGTTGTGGCTGCTGGTCGGCGGCCAGTCTTGACGTCATGCTCAAAAACGCCTGCCGCTCCTTCGTGACTGACCAATTCAGAAACACTGCCTGGTATCGTGCACCTGCCTCTGCCGAGGGTTCAAATCTGTATAAAAAGGAGCTTCTCGAGGGGTCTGCGAGACAGAGCATGAAGTTCTGCATGTTCTTCTCGATCACTGCATTACGAAGATTCTCAATAACGATGTTTGGACTTGTAGGGGGCTCGTAGGTGCCGCGGTTACCCGTTGGTTCCTCAGGCATTCGTGTTGCACAGCTTGTGAGCAGCAAGGCAAACAGCGCAATGGTCTGCAGACGCCTCATGGCTTGGTAGCAATGATGATGCAACGATCGGAACTCTCTTCCTCAAAGGCCGCACCTTCGTATGACCCGCATAATGTTCTCGCATCCAGACCTGCACCTGCGATCATAGACAAAAGGTCCTGATGTGCATACAGGCACACCTGTTCTTCGAATGTATGTTCTGCTGAACACGGCACATTTACTGTGATCCGCTTACGAACATGGGGCTCATCAATCCACCGCTCCTGAATGATCATAGTCTCGCCAACCATATTCATTGATTCGGGATTCAAGGTCTTACGCACCAACGAGGCGTTGAAGAAGTCCAAGACGAATACACCACCAGGAGCAAGACAGTCTGCTATTGTGTTAATGACCTGTTGGTTTTCCTCATGCGTGTCGAAGTAACCAAAACTCGTAAAGAAGTTGACTATAGCGTCATAAGGCGCATCGGGATACTCTGAACGCATATCACCAATGATATATCGCACATTCTGGTGTGGGAACCTCTCGGTTGCAATGCTGATAAGATGGTCTGATGCATCTAACCCTGTAACGTGGTAGCCATGCTCAGCGAGTGCATATGCATGCCTGCCGAATCCACAGCAGAGGTCGAGAACCTTGGCTCCGGGGGTAAGACCTGCAATATCGCGCACAAGTTGAACGGCCTCATGGGCCTCTTGTTCAGTTCGATGCTGATAGAGCTGTGTATACCATGGTGAATTGAACCAGCTCTTGTACCATGGCGTTGTGGTCTCTGTCATAGCGGCACACGTCCTTCAAAAGCGCGGGCCAGTGTTGCCTCATCGGCAAACTCCAGATCTGATCCCATCGGTACGCCGCGAGCAATGCGCGTAACCCGAACGTTAAGCGGAGAAACCATCTTGGCTATGTACTGTGTTGTTACTTCGCCCTCGACGTTTGGGTTGAGAGCAAGGATCACCTCCAGCACATCGCCGCTGAGTCGGGCAATGAGCTCTTTCAGGCGAATGTCGTCTGGACCAACACCATCAAGTGGACTAAGAGCCCCGTGCAGCACATGATACCTGCCGCGGAAATCACCGGTACGCTCAATCGCAAAGACATCTGACGGCTGCTCCACAACGCAGATCATCGTGGAATCACGCTTTGGTGAAGCGCATATACCGCACACTTCCTGATCCGTAAATGTGTGGCATATGCTGCACTCTCGCACATGCTCGCGCATGTGAACCAGCGCCTCGGCGAACGTCTGAACGTCTTGGTGCGACTGTCGCAGGATGTGAAATGCCAGACGCCGGGCTGTTTTTTTACCAATTGTAGGCAATGTGGCGAACAGCTCTACAACGCGTTCTATCGATTCTGAAGGGAGCATATGATGCGAAAATACGGTCATGCCGGCCCCCTTCACTATTTTCGGGACATATTCTCACAAGGAACATACGTCATGGGTCTATTTTCACGTTTCGCCGATCTTTTCCGTTCGAATGTTAACGATGCTCTGGACAAAGCAGAGGATCCAGAAAAA
>JBEBCJ010000056.1:0-10770 GCA_041157865.1 Bacteroidota bacterium | reverse complement strand
AAGCACGAGCGACTATCTCGTGGAGTTTCGCAAGGCGGTATCGGACATACCAGGCGCTGAGATCGTTGTAGACAAAGAGGCGAATGGTCCGCCAACAGGTAAACCTGTGAACATTGAAATCAGTGGAGACGACTTCGATGAGCTTACAAAACTATCAGAGCAGGTGCGGCGCTTTATCGTAGACACGGCACAGATAGCAGGTATTGAGAGACTGAAGAGCGACCTCGTTCGTAACAAGCCTGAGCTAGCTATTGTTATCGATCGCGAGCGAGCAAACATGGAGGGGATCTCCACAGCTCAAATAGGTATGGTTCTTCGCAACAATATGTATGGTGCCGAGGCTACTAAGTACCGCGCAGGAGAGGAAGAATATCCCGTGCAGGTGCGGGCCATGGAGTCTGTGCGTAACAACGCAGAGGCGTTGCTCAATCAACCTGTCTCCTTCTTCGATATGAGCACAGGACGTTACCGCCAGGTGCCGATTGCATCGATCGCACGTCTTGAATATAGTTCTACCTATGCGGGGATCAACCGCAAGAACCAACGAAGGGTCGTTACGCTTAGCTCAAACCTCTTGCAGGGATACAACGAGAATAATGTGAACAACAATATCCGTGCAGCACTGGCTGGTTTTGTTGTTCCTGATGGGTACACCGTCAAACTCACAGGTGCGCAGGAGGAACAAAAGGAAAGCGCAGAATTCCTCGGTTTTGCCTTCCTTGTTGCGGCTTTGCTCATCTTCATGATCATGGTAACGCAGTTCAATTCCGTAGCTAAGCCGATCCTTATCATGGTGACCGTTCTTTTCAGTCTGATTGGCGTGCTTCTTGGCTTCATCATCTTCCGTATGACATTCTCGGTTGCCATAACGGGTGTAGGTATAGTTGCACTCGGCGGAATTGTTGTGCGCAATGGCATTGTATTGCTCGATTTCACCGATGTCCTGCTTGCTCAGGGCTGGAAGCTGCGCCGCGCGATTATTGAAGGTGGAGCTATACGTTTTAACCCTGTTATCCTGACAGCTGGTGCCACGATCCTTGGTTTGATACCATTGGCAGTTGGACTCAACATCGACTTCTGGGAACTGATCAATCTACGCGATCCACATATCCACATCGGTTCAGACAGCGTTGCCTTCTGGGGTCCACTAGCCTGGTCTATCGTCTTTGGACTCGGCTTCTCGACCTTCCTTACCCTTGTTGTAGTGCCCTGCATGTACTATTTGTTAGCACGGCGCTCCATTCTTCGTCAACGGCGCAGATCGCTGCAGGCTGCAGGCGGCGAATAACGCGTCTATTTTTTCGGTTCAAACTTTAGGGCTGCGCTATTGACACAATAGCGCAGTCCTGTAGGCTTCGGTCCGTCTTCAAATACATGACCAAGGTGAGACCCACAGCGAGCGCACGTGATCTCGGTACGGGTTTCAAATGGGAGGGATGTATCAACATGACTCTCCACGTTCGTTGATGCAACCGGCGCGAAGAACGACGGCCACCCTGATCCTGAATCGTACTTCGTGGTGCTAGAAAAAAGCTCTGTCTTGCAGCACGTGCAGACATACGTGCCGGATCCATGATGGTTCCAGTATGATCCTGTAAAGGCACGTTCTGTTCCTTTTTTTCGCGTGATGCGAAACTCTTCTTCCGTAAGAAGCGAGCGCCACTCATCATCGGTCTTTTCAATGCGTTGCATACGAGTTGTCGTGTTGTTCTTGGATTGATAAATAGAGACAGCTGCCGGCGATTGTCTGCCGTGTTGTTGACTGCAGGCAAGCGCCGCCGAGAGAATGAACATGAGAACAATGTTCATATCACAACCTTAACGTTGGGATGAGTTCAGGAATAGGGTCACGCTCGTATTGAACACTCGACAAGAATAATCCAGACGGAGCCGCTGACTCCCATACCGTTGAACGATGCTGGCCTTGAAGGAGTTCCGAAATGGTATCTGGCTTCATACCGCCACGACCAACCTCTACGATAGCACCCACCATCTGGCGAACCATGTTCCATAAAAAGTGACTGCCCACGACGTGAACAACAAGAAGTGGTGAGTGATCAATAAGCCGACAACGAAGCAGTTCTACCTTTGTGGATTTCTCTTCGGGATTGTCCTTGGTAAAGGCCTGAAAATCGTAGAAACCCTCGAACCGGGAACACGCCTCAGCCATCAAATGAAGGTCCAGCGTGTCCTTGATCCACCAGACATGCCGCTTGCCAAAGGCCGTGCGACGCTGCGCTATCTGATACATGTAGGATCTTGAAACAGCATGGTGGCGCGCATGAAACTTGGAATGCGCCCGCTCGACCGACAGCACATTGATGTCTGCAGGCAGTGCGTCGTTGATTTTCATTCGCAGAACATGAGGAGCGAGCATTGTGTTGGCCTCCAAGTGTGCCACTTGCGCGAGGGCGTGAACTCCTGCATCGGTTCTGCCAGACCCCATAAACTCAAAAGAACGTGTTTTCAGTGCCTCTTCGACAGCACCAATAAGCTCGCCTTGAACAGTACGTGCATTTTTCTGGGCCTGCCATCCTGAATACCGCGTACCTTCGTACTCAATTGTAAACTTAAAACGTGCCATGCAGCAAAATACGGACATCAATCGCGCCAGGACGGAATTGTGTGAGCAGATCACGCGATATTGTTCGCAGTATCCAGACGAGCAGGCAACTGCAGAGAGGATGCTCGAATTTGTCAGCAGGGAACAGGGCTGTTTTGAGCGACGTACACGTGAAGGGCATTTGACAGGATCAGCATGGATCGTTCATCCCTCGCAGGACCTTGTATTGCTGACGCATCATGCTAAGCTCAACAAATGGCTTCAACTTGGCGGGCATGCAGACGGAAACATCGACCTTCTCGATGTAGCAATGAGCGAGGCAAGGGAAGAGTCTGGCATCACAGAGATCTCAGTACTTAGCTCCGAAATCTTTGATATAGATATTCATCTGATACCAGCGCGTGGACCAGATCCGGAACATTTCCACTACGACGTTCGTTTTCTCCTCCGTGCACACTCTGACATGTATCATGTGAGCCATGAATCGCACGACCTAGCCTGGCTTTCACCTTTGTCGATCAGTGCGTTAACAAATGAGCTATCAATGCTACGAATGGCCTATAAATGGAACGCTATCAAGCATCTGTACTGATCAATGCACCGATTGAATCAGTCTTTCATTTCCACGACGATACGCAGAATCTTCTGCGCATAACGCCGCCGGGGATACGCGTATCCTTTACCACTTCTGGCGACAAGGGGCTTGGGCAGGTCATCCATCTAAAGGTCAGACAATTCGGAATCTTTGTTACATCCTGGCATGTGCGCATAACAGAGTATCAACCACCGTCACTCATGGTTGATGAACAGATCCGGGGACCATTTGCGTATTGGAAACAGACACGGAAACTTCGTGTAGTCGGTGGCAAGACCGAGCTCACCGACATTGTTGATTACAGCGTTCCATTTGGATTGCTGGGCAAACTCGCAACGGTGCTCGTTGTCCGACGACAGATTGAATCAATGTTTGCTTACCGGCAGCAGGCAACAAAACGCATACTCGAGTCCGAAAACTAACGCCTTGTCGTTTCGGCGTTGACAAGGTTTGTTTGGTCAGGTTTGAGAGCAACAGGCTTCATAGGTCGGCTCTTGGCAAGTGGACCTTGTATCTGCCATGAGTCTTGCATTTGAGGCGTGATCTGTGGTGTGGTGCCTGGCTTTCTTTTCCATACAGTATCTCGAGCAACATCCGCAGGCCAGGTTCTGTTAAAGTACAGCTCCAGCAGCTTGCGTGCGATAGGCACGGCAAACTGCGCACCGAACCCCTGTCCTTCTCCGGTTACTACCATTGCAATCTTGGGATTATCCTGTGGTGCAAAACAGATAAACCACGATTGATCCTTGTTGCCCCCTGAAGCTTGTGCAGTGCCAGTTTTACCACAAACATTAAGTCCTGCCACATCTGCACCACGAGCTGTTCCTTCTGCCACCACCAAGCGCATCGCATGTTTGACAACGTCAAAATACTCTAGCTCAATCGGAATCTTACGTGTCTCGTAGGCAATCTTTGCGCGCTTGCGCAATGTCTTACTGTAGATCTCGCGCACTGCATGGGGTTGGTGCCAAAAGCCGCCGTTGGCAACGGCGGCCGTGTATGCTACAAGCTGCAGCGGTGTAACGTTAACCTCACCCTGACCGATGCCCCAGTTCATGAACGCATACGGTGTCCAGTTCTTTGGCCCTAAGCGCCTATCCATAAACTCCTTAGAAGGGAGGATTCCTTTGCCATCCTCGCCCGAGGGTATGTCCATCATTGTTCGCTGTCCAAAACCGAACAAGCTTCCGTATCGGTGGAAACGGTCAGCACCTACTTTGAGCCCAAGCTGATAAAAGAATGAGTTGCACGAAACTTTGATCGCTTCCTTGCAATCGATCATTCCATGCACGCCCCCGTGGCACGTGGCAAACCGATTGCCATACTGATAGCCACCTGCGCAAAGAAGTTTGGTCTTGGGAGTGATGATGCCCTCCTGGAGAGCCATAAGGGTCATGAGTGGCTTCCACGTAGAACCGGGATGGTACATCGAATTCGATGCGCGGTTCATGAGCGGGATACCTGGATCGCGGTAGATTTGATTGTAGTAAGAACGGGCTGTTTTCCCAGCAAACTGCCGCAGATCGTAGTCAGGTTTACTGGCGTAACAGAGGACTTCTCCGTTCGAAGGATCAAGAGCAACGACCGACCCCTTCGTGCTACCGAGAAGCTTCTCGGCTAGCTCTTGTAGATCTGTGTCGAGGCCTAGGTAAAGATCATCACCTTCAAGCCCAAACTGATCACTCTTACCGTCGTTGAAACTCTCAACCTTTTTGCCGTTCTTATTTACAGCAATGAATTGTGTGCCTTTTTGTCCGCGAATTGCAACTTCATATGACTTCTCCAGGCCCGTCTGACCCGTCATATCACCGGGTGCATATGCGTTGCCAAGCTTCTTGAGCTGCCACTCTGCAACTTCCCGTGTGTATCCAAGAAGATGAGCCGCATTTCCGTCAAACGCATAGAGTCGTTTGGGATCAATGATAATATCTACGCCGCGAAGTGAATCGCGCTGTTCTTCTATCTGTGCAACGAGTTCCACAGGTATATCCCGTCCATAAGGGATTTTCGCAGCCGCAAATTTGTTGTACGATGCAGCCTTGCGTACCTCTTGCCATATCAAAGTGTCCTGCACGCCAAGAATTCTACCAAGTGCGCGACAGGCGTCCTTTGTGAACTCGTAGGGCGTTATCGTGATTGAGAATCCAGGGGCATTCTGCACGATAGCACGACCATATCGATCATAGACCATTCCTCTAAAGGGCTCTGTCGAGATCTGCTTGATGGCTTGAGCCTCTGCCTTGAGTTTATAACGGTTGCCCTGAATGATCTGCAGGTATGCGAGTCGCGCGATATATACGATGCTGATAGCAAGAATGACATATCGCAGGATTCGAAGTCTCTCAATCGATCCAAAGCCCTGATTCTTGATCATTGCGCGCTAGCTACGTGTTGGTTGCGTTGTGAACGAATACGTTGTACGTGTTGTCCTGTCAGGGCAACGGATGCGAAAAGAAACGCCATAAGAACGTTGCCGTATCGCTGGTCAAAGATACCAGCCATGAATATCGTTACATACAGTGCAGGGAAAAAGGCAAGTGCTCCGATTGCCACAGCGCGATAATGCCTGGCGTCACGATGCTTGCGGAGAGCCCATGCGTTGCGTAGGGCCTGAAGGTTGAATCCAAGTAATGTAGCGAACATTACGATTGCCAGTGGGAACCCAACCTTATGTAACAAACCAACATAACCGATGTGTACAAATGACACGTCATTGTGCCAGCCTTCGATTGGCTGCCAAGTGACAAATCTTGCGCGCAGGCCGCTGCCGCCCAACGGAAAGAGCTTTACCTTGCGCCAGGCATTGTTTACCTCAATAAGACGTGTCTCAAACGACCGGTCGCCCCCTGAAAGCTGCGTTGATGATGTAAAACGTCGCTGGATTAGCCGCACACCAAGATCAGCGAGTTTAGGACTGTATGCATAGAACCCGATGACGGTAACGCTAACCAGACCAAGAACAGAGGCAACTAATGATATGTTTTGACGCGCCGATAAGAACACCATAATGATCGCTATGCAGATGAATGTAAAGACCCACAGCGTCCGCGTGAATGTCAACACAAGAGCACCGAAGTTTATCAGTATCACCAGCGCGCTCAGCACTTTGCCTCGTAACTGCGTGTGAAAGAAGACGGCTGTGGCGATACAGATCGCAATAACGAAAAATGGACCTAACAATACAGATCTGGAGGCCACGATCTGGTAGGCATATACCATGTTCTCGGCCATACGATTACGAAAATGCAGCCCTGTATATGCCGCCATCAAAACCGACGAAGCGCCGCACAGATACATGAAATGCTTAAACGAGGTCTCTGAATCACCGAATACTTCCCTCAAAGGGAAGTAGTAGAGCATAAGGAGAAAGAATGACCAGTCCACAGCCCAACCGAATAGGGCAGTACCATTGAACTTCGCAAGTACCACATTGCATGCAGTAAGGCAGACGAACATCACGAGGAGAAAATCTGGCCAACTTCGTATGATCGATCGCTTGCGGGATCCTATGTGCCAGACGAGCCAGAAGAGTAGTGAAACGGTGTAGATGCCGCCAGAAATTGATTCTGTAACCGAGACTCCTTTTCCAGTATCAGCAAGGTAGAGTGGTAAGGCAAGAATCAGCACACCCAACCAGATCTTTGGATACCTCACCATAAGGGCAAGTAGAACCAAGCCTAGACAGATAGCTGGAAAGAGCCACGACCAATCAAGATGAATGTTCACTCTGCTGCTATTGTAGAGTCCATCATTGTCCGCCACCCTCGGATCATGAGCAGAACGAGGATACTGATGATCCCGATACCAAATCCACTGCCGGCTGCCAAAAGCATGCGCTTTGGCCTATCTCGCTTTTCTGCAGGTTCTGGCTTATCGACAACAAGAAGTGCAGGGGAGGTCTTGTTGATGTCTAGACGAGCCTGCTCAAGCGATGGTAAAAGAAACGCCTTAAGCTTGGAATAGGCTTCATATTCTGCAAAGAGTCGCATATACGTTGCCCCTACGCCGGCAGCGTCTGTTAGCGCAAAATTACCCGCAAACCCGGGCTGGGTTTGAGCACGCTCGTATTGACCCTGCAGCTCTTTTACTAGGCCTTGAGCGGCGCGCACCTGTGGGTCAGAATCCCCATAGTTCTCCTTCAACAGTCCTAGCACCATCTCTTGTTTTAGAAGCTCAGACTTAACATTAGCAAGTGCCTCTGCTGATGCCTTTGCCTGATCTATCGGTGAAAACAGGCGATAGGTGCGCGAGAAATAATCCAGTGAATCCGTGATTGAGGAAAGTATTGAATCCATCATCGCCAGGCGTCGCTCCATGTATCGGACGGACTTTTCAGCCTCCATGCGCTGAACACGATTAGCTATCTCATTGGCATACGAGACAAATGTGTTGCACATTTCTACCGACTTCTGAGGATTCTGGCTCCAGATGGTGATCTCATAATTGCCTTCCTCATGGAGCTTCACCTCGAGATTATCATCAAGCTCCGAGCGCACATCGTCCATGATCTCGCCCTGCATGTCGTATTCATCGATCAGCTTGAACCGATGAATCATCGAGTCGCGAATAGTTCGTGAAAACAACAAAGAGATAAACTCAAAGCTCTCGCCTGACTTGCCACCGATCTTGGATAGGCCGATGTCCTTGAGAGTCGAGGATATGCCTGCCAAAGCACCTCCGAGACCGGCCTCATCAGCTGAAGGGGGCACGCAGTTCACGGTGGACTTGTAATACTGCGGCATTGTGAGCGAATACAGATACACGCCGATCGTTGTGGCAGCACACAAACCAAGTAGAATCCATTTAAATCGCAGGAGATAGCGGATGATTTCTGCAGTCGGAAATTGTTCCGTCATGACGTGTTCTCAGAGGAAAGGATACGCCGCAAATTACGCCAAAAAAGAGGCAATACGGAATCCGTACGCAGATATTGTATCTTGAAATTCTATGCAACGACGGGTACTCATTATCCTGCCACGAATTCCGTTCCCGGCCCGGGATGGAGCCGAAGTGGTCATGTCTGACACACTCACCGCCATGGCAGCGGCCGGCTATGCTGTGGATGTCTTTGCACTGAACCCGCGCAAGAGCCATCGCGATCCCGCAGTTCTTGCGTCATATTGCAGAAAGTATGCTGCAGTTGGGATCGATACTTCCGTTCATGCTTTGAAGCTGGCTGCGAAGTTGGTTCGTCGTCCGCATTACAACGTTGGTGAGACAACATTGCATGCATCGTACTGGGTAAGTAGGTTCATCGACGACATTGCATTCTGCGCGCTTCGGGATTTTGTTCAGGCCAACGGTCCGTATGACGTTATCCATTGCGAGACGCTCTTTACTGTCTATTACGGGCTTGCATTAAGTGCAATCTCTCCCAGTGCCGTTGTTTACCGAAGCCATAACGTGGAATGGCGCATACAGCAGACCCTATCGCGCGAAAAGCAAACCAGTCTTGCGCGCCGCTTGGTACATAAGCGTTTGGCAGATCAGACAGAGATATATGAGTATGAGGTTTCTTGTATGGTCGATGCCATTGCATGCATTAGCGACAATGATGCTTTATGGTACCATCAAACAGGGACAGGAGCCTTTGTAACGACAATCGAACCAGGCGTGCGATGCTTCACTCGAAATGAATCAAGAGGGGGCGAGCCGACAATTGGCTTTATCGGCAGCCTTGACTGGGAACCTAACAAAGTTGGTCTACTGTGGTTCATTAATGATGTGATGCCCATCATCAGATCTCGTGAACCGGACATATGGTTTGTTATAGCTGGACGTGGCTCAGAGAGTTTTGTGATCCCACTGGCTTCGAAGGAGAACATTCGTTCTTTGGGCGAAGTCCCGTCGTCTTCGGATTTCCTCGCGGATCGGCAAGTCGTGATTGCTCCGTTGTTCAGTGGCAGTGGCGTAAGAATCAAGCTTCTCGAGGCCTTTGGCATGGCGAAAGCAGTTGTTACAACAGCGCAGGGGGCCAGCGGACTCGATGTTCAGCATGGAGAGCATTGCCTCATTGCAGACACAGCTGAAGAGTTTGCCGAAGCTTGCTTGCTGCTGCTTGACAACGACTCACTACGTGCCACCATCGGCAATAATGCCCATGCTTGGGTAAGCCAGCGACATTCGTGGAATGTGGCCACCGAAAAACTCATCAGCATATACGACAGAGCATCACAGCGCCTTTAGTCTCTCTATCTCGTCGCGTAACTCAGCCGCACGTTCAAAATCTAGCGCCCGGGCGGCCTCCTTCATCTCAACAAACATCTGCTCGACCATCTCATTCCTCTGCTCTGGAGTGAGGTACTTAGCTATTGGTTCGGCTGCCTTTTTGAGTTTAGCTCGTTCGCTATCTGACCTTTTTTGTGTGCGTGCTGCCTGAATGTCTGCAACGGAGGTCGATTCAAGAATTTCTTCGAGAGACTTATACACCGTGCGCGGCTCAATGCCATGTTCAACATTGTATTGCTGTTGGAGCTCTCGGCGTCTATTTGTTTCGTCCATTACAGCGCGCATAGATCGCGTGATGTTATCTGCGTAGAATATCACGAGTCCGTCTACGTTTCGAGCCGTTCGGCCTGCGGTCTGCATCAACGACCGCTCGCTTCGCAGGAATCCCTCTTTGTCGGCATCGAGTATGGCAACCAACGATACCTCGGGTAGATCCAAGCCTTCACGGAGCAGGTTAACGCCTACCAACACGTCGAAATTGCCGAGTCGCAGATTCCTGATGATCTCAACACGTTCAAGTGAGTCGACGTCACTGTGAATGTATGCAACACTGATCGATAGATTGTGGAGGTAATCAGTGAGGTCTTCGGCCATGCGTTTGGTCAGAGTAGTTACCAGAACGCGCTCTTTCTTAACGACACGGATACGTATCTCTTCAAGTAGATCATCGATTTGATTCTTAACGGGGCGGACTTCAATGCGCGGGTCGAGGAGCCCCGTGGGGCGAATAACTTGCTCTACAACTACCCCCATGCACTGTTCAAGTTCATAATCTCCGGGTGTGGCGCTAACATAGATGGCTTGATGAATATGTCCCTCGAATTCCTCGAACTTTAGTGGTCTGTTCTCCAGGGCACTCGGCAAACGGAACCCATGCTCGACCAGTGTCATCTTTCGTTGCCTGTCACCGTTGTACATCGCGCGAAGCTGTGGTAACGTCACGTGGCTTTCATCAAGAACAAGCAGAAAGTCCTCAGGGAAGTAGTCGAGCAGGCAATGGGGCTTATCTCCCGGCTTTCGACCAGATAGGTGCATCGAATAGTTCTCAATTCCCGAGCAGTATCCAACTTCCTTCATCATCTCCAGATCATAGAGCGTGCGCTGCTCCAGCCGTTGCGCCTCGAGCAGCATATCATTTTCGCGGAGTTCCTTGAGCCGAGATATAAGCTCCTCTTTGATATCGACCATGGCACGCGCCAGGTTTGACTGGGAGGTTACGAACAGACGTGCAGGATAGAGTAGAACTTTGTCGACCTTTTCCAAGGTCCTTCCATCGCGGCGGTCTATCCAGGAAATGGCATCTATCACATCATCGAAGAGCTCAACACGAATGGCACGTGTGTCCTCGTCAGCGGGAATAATATCTACGATATCTCCACGTACG
>JBEBCJ010000055.1:0-7192 GCA_041157865.1 Bacteroidota bacterium | reverse complement strand
CAATTGATTTGTTCACGCTTACGGCTGCCACCTCATACAATTTGGCAGCAGACTCGCTGCGTTTGAGTCCTATCTCATTTAACGTGCGGACGCCTGCACTTGATGCATTTGACTTCAACCTCAACGGCGTGTTCTCAACATACAACCAGGTGCTGGCAACCAACCCCGCCACTGGACGTCCGCAATGGAGAGACATCGATCAAAGCATGGTCTCAGCTGGCAAGGGGCTAGCCAGACTAACCAGTCTAAATGTGCAATTCGGTACGCGCTTCACTGGTGGTCAAGCCGCCACCTCCCAGTCCAAATCTGCCGACACGTCGAAGAGCTCACTTCAGGAGCTCGAAGATCGGTTCGACCAGCGTTTGAATACTGTTGACCGACGACATGACATCTTTGGCGACAGCTCTCCGGGCTGGAGCGAGTTTGATATGCCATGGGAATTGTCTGCGAACGTCCTTTACAGCTTGCAGCAGCCCAATCCTGAACTCGTAAGCCAATCGCTTTATGTAAGCTTTCGCGGCTCTGTGGCCATCACACAGACCATGCGAATGAACCTCACAGGTAGCTACGATGTGCTCAACCGAGAGATGCTCAACCCAATCATAGACATTCAAAAGCAGATTCATTGCTGGTACCTATCGCTTAACTGGGTGCCGACAGGATTCAACCGTGGATTCTTCCTCCGGTTTGGTGCGAGCGCGCAGCAGCTTAAAGATTTAGTCATCCCAAAACAGTCTACACCGCTGTATCGGTAGTCCGACTGCGTATTTTCGTGGCCTATGTGTGGAATCGTTGGATATATCGGAACCCAAACCGCAGCGCCCCTCATCGTAAGCGGGCTCAAGCGTCTTGAATATCGTGGCTACGACTCGGCCGGCGTATGCGTGTTGTCTGCTGATGGCATGCGTATTGAAAAGCGCGCCGGGCGCGTCAAGGATCTCGAGGGTATCGTTGACATCTCGTCAATTGCCGGAACTGTGGGTGTTGGCCACACGCGATGGGCCACCCACGGCGTTCCGAACGATGCCAACGCGCACCCGCATACTGACCAAGATGGCAGCATCGCACTGGTGCATAATGGCATCATTGAGAACTACTTGACGATCAAGAAGAAGCTCGAGAGTGCCGGATATTCGTTCCGCTCTGATACAGACTCGGAAGTGTTGGCAGTCTTCATTGGTATGCTCTACAAGACGCTCGGCAATCTCGAGTCAGCCGTGCGCACTGCGCTGGCAGAGGTAGAGGGTACCTTTGGCATTGTGGTGGTGAGTGTGCACGAGCCGGACATGATCATTGCCGCTCGCAGGGGAAGCCCCCTTATACTTGGAATCGGCAATGGTGAATATCTCGTTGCATCCGACGCCTCGGCGGTGATTGCTCATACACGTCAAGTTGTCTACCTGCAAGAGAATGAAATGGCCATCCTGACGAGGGATGGATTCTCGACTAAGACCATCGAAAATGTCGACACGCGCAGCGTCGTCGAAGAGATCGCCTTCGAACTGGAGCAGATCGAGCGCGGTGGATTTGACCATTTCATGCTCAAAGAGATCTACGAGCAGCCAATCACCTTCCGTGATGGATTCCGTGGACGTCTCAACGCAGAAGAGGGCTCTGTGCGCCTAGGGGGCTTGGGGCCGGTTACTGATCAGTTGCGTCAGGCAAAGCGCATCATCATTACTGCATGCGGCACATCATGGCATGCTGCTCTTGTGGGCGAGTACCTCATCGAGCAACTGGCTCGAATTCCTGTTGAGGTCGAATACGCCAGCGAGTTTCGGTATCGTAATCCGATCATCAATCATGACGATATTGTTATTGCCATTTCACAAAGCGGTGAAACAGCTGATACCTTAGCTGCCATTCGCGAAGCAAAGTTGAAGGGGGCCACTGTCATCGGCATGGTCAACGTCGTTGGCAGCACGATTGCGCGTGAGACAGATGCAGGTGTGTATCTGCACGCTGGACCCGAGATCGGAGTAGCATCGACGAAGGCTTTTACATCTCAGCTCTGCGTTCTTACGCAGTTCGCGCTGTTCCTGGGTCGAATGAAGGCCGTCTCAGCCCAGCAAGGCAAAGAACTTGCTGATGCACTTGAGCAGATCCCCGAACAGATTACGCGCATCCTTGACAATGCGGAGCCGATCAAAAAAATCGCACACGAGTTTGCACACGTTAGCAACTTCCTCTATCTCGGACGCGGATACAACTTCCCTGCTGCACTTGAAGGTGCGCTCAAGCTGAAAGAGATATCCTACATCCATGCAGAAGGTTATCCTGCTGCAGAGATGAAGCATGGTCCGATAGCACTGATCGATGAGAACATGCCCGTAGTCTTTATCGCCCCAAAGGATGAGATCTACGACAAGATCATTTCAAACATCGAAGAAGTTCGTGCCCGTAACGGGCGCGTTATCGCAATCGCCGATGACGATGACGAACACATCGCACGCGTAGCCAACCACGTCATCCGCGTGCCGCGCACCATACCAATGCTTACGCCAATTCTTGCCTCAATTCCATTGCAGCTTCTAGCGTATTATATCGCCGTCGAACGCGGCTGCAATGTTGACATGCCGAGAAATCTGGCGAAGAGCGTTACGGTGGAGTAGCGAGCAGCGAGCAGCGAACAGCGAGGCCCCTGGCCCTGTGTGCCCATATCCACTATGTCGTAAATTCGTTGCACTATGTCTGCTGCCCTACAACTGCTGGAAGACGTGCGCTCGGGATCTCGCCGAGCGCTCTCCAAGAGTCTGTCTGTATTGGAGAGTACAAGGCAGCAGGATAGAGAGTTAGCATTTGCATTGTTGGAGCAGTGCAGGCCTCATGACAACACATGGCGAATTGGCATCACTGGTCCTCCGGGCGTTGGGAAGAGCTCATTTGTCGAAACGTTTGGTCAGCTCCTTCTCAGCAAAGGGCGCAAGGTTGCCGTATTAGCTGTTGACCCATCGAGCACGCGAACTGGGGGCAGTATTCTTGGCGATAAGGTTCGCATGCCGCAGCTCTCACTGGATGATCGCGCATTTGTGCGTCCGTCCCCATCACGCGCTTGTTTAGGGGGCGTTACGCCAACCACACGCGATGCAATTCTATTGTGCGAAGAAGCCGGCTACGACACGATTCTCATTGAGACGGTAGGTGTTGGGCAGAGCGAGATCGAGGTGGCTTCAATGGTCGATATGTTCATGCTGCTCGTGCTGCCAACTGCCGGTGATGAGGTGCAGGGTATCAAGCGTGGAATCATGGAAATGGCCCATGCAATACTCGTGACGAAGTCGGATATCGATGACAGCGCAACACAGCGTGCACATGCAATCCTGAGGAGCTCCCTGCAGTTTATGGTGCCGTCGGCCCAACAATGGAGTGTTCCCATATGTCCGGTTAGCGTATTTGCTAACAAGGGTATTGATGATGCAGTGCGGATGGTCGGTGAGTTCTTTGATGAAAGCCGCAACAGCATAATCACGAGCACCCGAGCAGAGCAGCGCAGACAATGGTTCGATACGGCCTTGCATCATGAACTGCTTGAGATGTTGCAGCGGCAAACACGTGCCACGACTTTACTCTCCGACGTGCGTTCCAAGTCGATCACTGGTGAGCTTCCACCAACTGTGGCCGTTCATCGTCTGCTTAGCCATTTGAAACTTTCGATATCGGAGCAGACATGAGATTCCCAACTGCCGTCTTCCAAGAAGAGCTTATCAAACAAGGTATCGACGCATGGATGATGTACGACATGCGAGGCAGCAATGACCTTGCATGGCATATGCTCGACGTTGCACCTGATGCCCACTGCACTCGACGCTGGGCAGTTATCGTCCCGGCTAAGGGACGCCCAGTAAAGGTCGTTCATCGCATGGAGCAAGATCCACTGCGTCACGTCGAGATCGATTCATTTCTGTATCACACACGCCAGTCGTGGGTCGACACGCTCGAACATGCAACAAAGGGATACTCGACCATTGCGATGGAGTACTCCCCTATGGGAGCTATTCCTGTTGTCAGCAAGGTTGATGCAGGGATCGTGGAGTTGTTGCGCTCATTAGGTAAGACGGTTGTCTCCTCGGCAGATATGCTACAGGCTTTCACTGCTGTCTTGTCCGAGGAGCAGATAGCTGGTGCCATGCTTACTGCGGGTATGCTCCGTGATACTGTTATGGATGCGTTTTCCTTCATTGCGGACTGTCTCAATGATCAGGGCAGCGTCACGGAGTATGCTGTACAACAGTTCATCCTGCATGAGTTTGCGAAGAAGCATCTTGTCACTGACTCATCCCCTATCGTCGCTATTGGTCCCAATGCTGCGTCGCCTCACTATGCCCCTTCGCTTCTCGAAACAGATACGATCACAAAGGACTGTGTGGTGTTGATTGATGCATGGTGTAAGCATAACTCTCCTGGTGCAGTCTTTGCCGACATCACGTGGGTCGGTTACACGGGCGAAGTCGTCCCGGCTGATGTTGAATCGAGCTTTAGCATCATTTGCCGTGGACGTGACGCTGCTGTGAAACTCATTCAAGATCGTTGTGCGCGCAGAGAACCTATCTACGGCTGGGAAGTTGATAGAGCGTGCCGCGATGCAATTGAATCAGCCGGCATGGGCGATGCGTTCATTCATCGAACCGGTCATAACATCACCACAGAAGTTCATGGTCCGGGCGCTAACATGGACGATTTCGAGACGCATGATACGCGCAGGATTCTGCCTGGAACATCCTTTTCGATCGAGCCGGGTGTCTACATTCCGGAGACGTTGGGTCTGCGAACGGAGATTGATGTGATCATCGATCACGACGGCAATCCGATCATCCCCACAGAGCCTATTCAACAGCAGATCTTACCGTTGTTCTCTCCGGCTTGGCGTGCATGAAGTACATAATCAGCGCAGCTCTTTTCTGCAATATTCTGCTCCTTACCGCAGGCGCTCAATCTAACGAACGCGTCCAGGTCCGGATGGCGCAGGCATATGAGCGATCTGGTGATCTGCGCAATGCCGCGCGCATGTATCAGGAGCTCTATTCGATCTCACCACAGAATGAAATGTACTTTGGTGGCGTCGTTCGTACGCTACAGGCATTGGATCAAGTTCCGGGGCTCTATCCGATTGTTGTGACGCATGCAAAGCGCACCCGCAGTGTAGAGGCCTACGTTCTTGCCGGATCACTGGCTGCTAAACTTGGCAAGACGGCCGAGCGCGATGATCATTGGCAGCAGGTCCTTGAGATAAGCGGCAGCGAAGAGTCGACACTAGTCCAACTGGGAAAGGCGCAAACGCAGGCATTTCTGTTCAAGGAAGCTCTCAAGACCTTTCTCGAGGCGCGAAAGCAGAACGGTTCTGCCACGGCATACAGCGACGAAGTCGTTCTTTGTCTCGTCTCAACCGGTGGTTATGAGCAGGCTGTTCGAGAGATTTTGACCGACTACACTGATGAGCAGGATCTGCCGCTTATCGTCAAGCGACTTAATGTGGTTCTTGCAAACGAAGGCACTGCCAAACTGCTCGAAGCACAGTTTCTGTCGATGGAGCAGACAGGCCCCATTCTCCGCTTGTCGCTGTGGTTCTACAGACAGCAAAAGTTGTGGGACAAGGCCCTGCGTGTTGCCATGCAATTGGATGAATCATCCAATGCACCCGGTTCAGAACTGCTCTCATATGCCGATGGTGCCCGGTCAGACGACCAGTTCGATGCGGCCATCGACGGTTACCGGCGCGTGATGGAGCGAACGAAGGATCAGCGTTTACAAACGTCGGCCGCATACGGTGCTGTGCGTGCTCTCGAACAGAAGCTTCGGGCCTCCACAGGCATGCGTGCTGATGATGCCCGGGCTGTTGTTGACGCATATGACGACGTGATCCGTCGATTCGGTCAGCACCCCCTTGCGGCAGATGCGCTCTACCACTCGGCGCTGATACTTGATGATGTTTTGCATGATCTGGATGACGCGCAGAGAAGACTGCTCCGCTTGACAAGCTTTTGGAAAGGGGCCTCGGTGACAACCGATGCAGCTATGCGTCTTGCTGATATGTACCTGTCTCAGGATCTCGACTCCTCGGCGCGCGAGCAGTTGCAGATTGTCATAGACATGCGTGGCGTAAACGAGAAAACCGACCTGGCAAGATTGCGCCTTGCAGACCTTCAGCTGTGGAGCGGGAATGATTCAGCGGCACTTGCCATGTATGGTACGATCGCCGAAAATCCAGGATCCGTTGCTGCAAACGACGCACTAGACAGATCGCTTCTTCTACAGCTGCGTCAGGATGACTCGTTGGCAGTTTCTGCTATCATAAAAGCCGATGAGCTGATGATTCGCAGGCGATTCGTTGCTGCGGCTGACCTTCTAGCGACAACACTTGGTGCAGTTCGCGATAGCGACTTGAAGGACAGAGGCGCATTTCTTGCAGCCAAGGCATCAGTTGCTTCAGGTGACACTCTTCGTGCCGAGCCGTTTCTTCTGTCTATCCTTCAACATGTGCCAGAGTCGATCTATGGCGATCAGGCACTATGGCTGCTGGC
The DNA here is from genome assembly GCA_041157865.1 of Bacteroidota bacterium. GTDB lineage: Bacteria > Bacteroidota > Ignavibacteria > Kapaibacteriales > Kapaibacteriaceae > UBA10438. The sequence continues at coordinate 674 of JBEBCJ010000055.1, read as the reverse complement.
AACTGTTAGCGAGCGAAAGAACGATGTCAAAGCCGCCATGCAGTACCTGGAATCTCTCCTCGTATATTATCCCCGCTCAATACTCACCTCTGAAGCCCGCGAACGCATTCGACGTCTTCGTGGTGATGCATAAGTGCATAGTCTTGTCAACAATCGTACACACTCCATTAGGATCGTTCAATGTCTGTAATGACCTTCGAGCAGCTACCGTATACGCGCCCAGACCTCTCGGACCTGCGCCGTACATATGCCGGAATATCGTCGCAATTGGCTCGGGCATCTCAAGCTTCTGAGGCCATTGATGCTATACGACAATGGAATACATCGCGGATCGCAACCAGCACAATGGCTTCACTTGCCGAGGTAAAGTTTACCCAGAATGTTGCCTCAGAGGCAGCAAAGGCAGAAAAGCTCTTTTTCGATGAAAACTATCCGTCGATAGCAGAGCTCGATACAGACATGGCCAAGCTGATTCTTGCCTCGGCGCACCGGTCTGAGATTGCATTGGAGTTCGGAGAGCTCTTCCTTCTGAGGTTGAAGAATTCCACGCTCACCTTTGAGCCGTCCATCAAGGACATGCTAGTGCAAGAGTCTGAGCTCAACACACGATACAATGAACTTACAGCATCTGCCAGAATTGATGTTGATGGTTCGACCTACAATCTGAGCACGAT
>JBEBCJ010000054.1:0-5499 GCA_041157865.1 Bacteroidota bacterium | reverse complement strand
GTCGTGGATTCACATGCCATCGTTACTCGTTCGCTTGTTCAAGAGGAGCGTTGGTCTAGAGAACTCTTCACCGATGCGCGTATCAGTGGTATCGCCAACATCGACGTCAATCCAGAGTTCGCCGCAAAGCTCGGCAGTGCATTAGGCGTTGCTTTTGGTGTTGGAACAACGGTGATAGCTTCCCGTGATGACGACCCTGTTTCTCGCATTATCAAGCGCAGCATTACGGCCGGCATCATGAGTGCCGGGGGCAATGTATCAGACTTACAGACCACATCCATACCGCAGACGCGTCAGGAGCTCAAGACAGGCAAGTACGTGGCCGGATTTCATGTGCGTAGATCACCGCGGAAGGAACATCAAACCGACATCATCATTTTTGGCAGGGACGGCCGCGATATACCACTCTCGCAAACAAAGGGTATCGAACGATACTTTTTCGGTGAAGACGTACGCAGGGTTGACCATACAGCAGTTGGACGTCTGACGTTTCCAGAGCGCTCTGCTGCAATGTATATCGATCGCGTACTTACATCACTTGATGCAAGCACAATACGGTCGCATCAGTTCAAGCTGCTGGTAGACTACTCCTTTGGTCTTGCTTCGACAGTGTTCCCGCAGATTCTTGGTGATCTACAATGCCGCACACTTGCCATGAACAATTACGTGGACTCAGCGCATTTTGCAGATCCGCTAACAGAAGTGCTCGATGAGTCGGCTACCATCATGCGCTCACTTGGATATCAAATCGGATTTAAGTTCGATCCCGGCGCGGAGAAGCTTGCGCTTGTCGATGAACGCGGAGTCTGGTATACTTCGCTTCGGCTGCTGACGATCGTTACAAAACTCGTGCTTGAGACAAACAAGCATAAGGACCGTTACGTGATCGCCGTGCCTGTTCAGGCAACCGAGGAGATCGAAGCCATTGCCAAGGATTATAACGTGGAGATCCGGCGAATTCGGAATTCGCATTCTGCGATGATGGATGCCACCAAAGATCCAGAGGTTGCATTTGTCGGGGGTACCAGAGGGGGCTTCATCTTCCCCGAATTCCTCAATGCATCCGACGGGCTTTTTACCGCCTGTAAGATACTCGAGATGATTGCAGTAACCGGGTTGAAGCTCTCGGAACTTGACCGCGACCTGCCGAAACGTTACCAGGCAACCAGGATGGTGGACTGTCGATATGAGTCCAGAGGTACCGTCATGCGCCGTGCAATGGAGTCTACCGAGGGCATGGAGCGCATGCTCATAGATGGCGTGCGTGTGCGCGAGGCCGATGGTACCGTACTTTTGTTGCCACACAAAGAAGAAGAATTATTCATCATCACGGCTGAAGCTTTTACAACCGAGCGTGCGCATGAATTGTGCGAGCGATATTCGGCGATGGTTGAAACGTGGCGATCAGGAAGATAACATGGACATCAAGATCACCTCAATCTTAAACGCATCCTGCATCAAGCTCAACATGGATGTAGCTAACAAAGCTGATGCGTTGGGTAAGATGGTAGACCTGCTTGCTGCCGGCGGCAAGGTTCTGGACAAAGTAAAACTCTCCTCGGTGATTCACGAGCGGGAGAAGCTGATGTCTACCGGAATTGGCAACGGCGTTGCTTTGCCGCACGGGAAGACCGATGCGGTCGATCGATCGATGATCGCGATTGCAACACTTGCCGATCCGATTGACTTCGACTCGCTCGACGACAATCCTGTCTCGATTATCATTTTGTTGGTCGGTACAGAATCAAATGTCGGTATGCACCTGCGTCTACTCTCGCGTATATCACGTATGGTAGGTTCGGAGCAGTTCCGTGCCTCGCTCATGCATGCAAAATCAGTTGATGATGTAATGATGCTGTTTGCATCGCAGGAGGAGGACCGCGCATGAGCATCCAAGCCGTGCGTGGGACGAAGGACATCTCTGGAGAAGAGATGCGTAAGTGGCATCGCGCCGAACAGGTGTTCCGTGATGTTACAGCCGCGTTTAGTTACCAAGAGTATCGAACACCCATGTTTGAGCATACAGAGCTGTTCAAGCGTGGTGTTGGGCAGGACACGGACATCGTGGGCAAGGAGATGTACACCTTTGAAGACAGGGGTGGAGACTCGCTTACGCTGCGTCCCGAAATGACCGCACCTATCGTGCGCGCATGTATCGAGCATAGCCTGCTGCATCATAATCCGATACAGCGCCTCTGGTATGCCGGACCTCAGTTCCGATATGAACGTCCTCAGAAAGGGCGCTATCGTCAGTTCCATCAGTTCGGTGCTGAGTGCATCGGATCACCTCATCCCGAGGCAGATGCCGAGATCATACTTCTCGGATACGAGGTGCTGCGTCAGTTCGGCCTCACAGATTTCACGCTCGAGATCAACTCGCTCGGAAGTGCAGATGTGCGAAACGCGTATCGCAGCGCATTGATAGCATTTCTTGAGGAGCATAAAGCACAGCTTTCAGAAGACAGTCAAAAGCGCATGTATGCTAATCCACTGCGTGTGCTGGATTCCAAGGACGAGCGTGATAGAGCGATCCTGCAGAGTGCTCCTCTGCTTGGCGACCATCTCGATGAGGACTCACGCGCGCACATGCAGGCTGTGCTTGCACTGCTTGATGTTGCAGGTGTGCCGTATAAGGTCAATCCATATCTCGTGCGCGGACTTGATTACTACAATCACATTGTGTTTGAATTCACCACCGAAGCGCTCGGAACACAAAACGCTGTCGGTGGTGGCGGACGTTATGATCCGTTATTCTCGATGCTCGGGGGCGGCCAGCACCCTGCTGTTGGTTTCTCAATTGGCATCGAACGTATGATGCTTCTGCATGATGCACAGAATGTAGATGAGCAGGGGGCTGATGAGCCCCGTGGGGTTTACCTAAGTGCCATCGGTGAAGAAGCGCGCCTGCCTGTGCAGATGATCGCACTACGTCTACGTCGCAAAGGGGTGCATGTAGTTACCGACCTGCTGCGTCGATCCGTTAAGGCTCAGATGAAGGATGCCAACCGTGAGAATGTTGCATTTACAATCATGATCGGAGAATCCGAGTTGGCGACACAAACCGCTGTTGTCAAGAATATGGTAACAGGAGAACAGGTTACAGTGGATCAGACAGCAATTGAATCGGTGGTGCTCTCATGAGTGACGAACGCATTGAGCCGTCTATCGATCATGAGTATATCGTTGAGCTTGAGACGGGAATCGACAAGGACACAAGACAGCCAACCGTTGTCGTACGTGTGACGACTGCGCGCGAATTCACCTCATTCGCTTATGAGATCTCACTTGATCTAACTGTTGATCATGCAGCCAGGACAATGCATCTCGAAGTCGGCGGCCTGTCGATACCATCGGTGATGATGCCATCGAAAGGCGGAGCTGTTTCGGAACGGACTACGGAACTTCTTCCTATCGGAACATATCAATTCACGGTCGCTAAGAAGAACCGAAGCTTGAGTACATCCTTTGTTATCGCAAAGAATGGAACACTCACCGTGAAGTCTGTATCAAACTCGTTCGCCCTTATTCGCGCATAGCGGTATGCCATCAACCCCACGAGCAGGACGCGTAGACAGGATCCGCATCTTTCGTGCGAGCGTTACAAAGTGGCAGCTCAAGTTGCTGCTTACCGTGTTAGGCCTGGGAATCATGGGTGCGGTGCTGTACTTCACTAAGAATATTGTTGATCAGCTAGCTGCGAACGAACGCAGAACTGTTGAGCTCTATGCTCGGCTGCTGGCGCGATCCTATGAGCAGGCAAGCGACGAGGACCTGCTGTTTTACGTTGATCTGGCTTATACATCAATTCACTTTCCGGTTATCCTTACAGACACAAAGAGTGAGCCCGTATACCCGTATCAGCAGTTCATGATGAACGTTGACATGGACACTACGCTTACTGTGCCGCAGCAAAAGCAATGGCTTCTGATGCAGATCGAAGAGATGAAACAGGACTACCCTGCATTTGAGATCAAGGATCCAGATGGCCAGGTTGTACAGCTGATGTACTACACCAACTCAGCTATTGTACGTCAGCTCCGCTATATGCCATTTGTAGAGATTCTCATTGTGGCATCCTTCATTCTTGTCGGCTACGTGGCATTCTCAACAATTCGGCGCAACGAAGAATCCAACATTTGGGTGGGGTTGGCAAAGGAAGCTGCTCACCAGCTAGGAACGCCACTCTCGAGCTTGTTAGCCTGGTTGGAGCTGTTGCGTTTAAACAAAGACGATCCGGATCAGGTTGTGGCCATGGCAAACGAGATGGATCAGGATGTTGACCGGCTGAAGGTGATCGCCAATCGTTTTGCCAAGATCGGATCACAGCCCAAACTCGACCCTGCAAATGTTGCCTCGGTTATCAACCATGTGTGCCAGTACTTTGAGACCCGACTGCCAAATCTAGGTAAACGGATAACGCTCGTGCGGCAGGTAGACAATACCATCGAGGCGCGCATAAATGTTGAGCTCTTCGAGTGGGTAGTAGAAAACCTGATCAAGAACGCCGTCGAAGCACTTGAACGTCAGGACGGCGTGATTACCATTTCCCTGCAGCGTAAGCCTCGTGGCAAGGTTTACGTAACCGTAACTGATAACGGAAAGGGCATGACGCGAAAGGTTGCGAAGAAGATCTTTCAGCCGGGCTATACAACGAAAAAGAGGGGATGGGGCTTGGGATTGTCGCTTTCAAAGCGGATCATTGAAGACTACCACGGCGGCAGCCTGGTGGTGCGCGAAACCCAGCCAGGTGTAGGAACCACATTTGCCATCGAGGTGCCCGGAACATGACCACTGAGCGTCCAGAGCCATCCAACATCGATTGGTTTATCCTGCTGCCCATTGTGGCGCTGCTTCTATTCAGTGTGGCCTTTGTCTATAGCGCCAGTGCGGCCTTTGCTGATGTCAAGATGGGGTCGTCATCAGGCATGGCCTGGAACCACGCCATTCGCGTACTGCTTGGTCTGGCACTGATGCTGATCTTCGCCAAGGTAGACTACCGCATTTTCGAGCGTCCGTCGTCAACGATCATGCTCATTGCCTATGGTTTTCTGTTCATGGTGCTTGTGATGGGAGTCTCTCAAAAAGGGGCCAGCAGATGGGTGCAGATAGGACCTGTAAACTTTCAACCGTCTGAGCTTGCAAAGTATGCTGTTGTGCTTCATACTGCTGTGCTTCTCAGTGCAAATCAGGCACGCGTGCGCACGTGGAAACACGGCATGATGCCGGTACTCATGTGGAGTTTGCCGGTTAGCATTCTCATCGCACTGCAGCCGAACTTGTCAACTGCCTCGGTGATCTTTCTCATCGTTGTGGTTATGATGTTTCTTGCCGATGTAAAGTTTTCGCATCTGCTCACGCTCGGGGCGGTTGGCTCGACTGTTGCTGGTTTATATGCGATGACAGCCGAGTATCGAAGGCGACGACTGCTCTCGTTCTTTGCCGGAGACGGCGGACCTGTAGACGAGAATGTGCGGTATCAGGTTGATCAGGCCCTGATCG
>JBEBCJ010000053.1:0-26673 GCA_041157865.1 Bacteroidota bacterium | reverse complement strand
GATTGTACCCATGGGTACCCGAGTGTACCCGCGTGTACCCGTGTGTACCCTCCCCTGCGAGCCACCGGCTCGCCCCTACACGTCACATTCCTCCCCTTTCGCGGCACAATGACATAAAGGGGATTCCAGATGTTGCGTTCTGATGATGTTCTTACGCTCCGGCTTATGGGCGGCATTACCAATGATGAGATTATCCGGGTTGCGCAGGTGTGCGATGATCTCGATGTGGCGCTTGCAATGCTGGGTGCTATACCCACGGATCTCGTTAGGCTATGCGACGAGCAGCGGGAGCGCTGTGTGAGGCATGATGTAACGATCGTTACGATCGTAGATGAGGCGTACCCAATGCGCTTGCGTCAGATTGCTAATCCGCCGTCGGTGTTGTTCGTAGCAGGCATGCTGCCAGATCCTGCAACGCAGAGTGTGGGGGTTGTGGGCACACGTCAGTGCACGCACCATTATGGGCTGCCGGTAACGCAGATGCTGGTTGCAGATTGGGCGCGCAGTGGCACGGTGATTGTGTCGGGCCTTGCGCAAGGAATTGACACGATTGCCCACGAGGCTGCTCTGCAGAACAACACACCAACGGTGGCAGTGATTGCCAGTGGTATCGATCGCATAACGCCCAAGGCGGCGCATGAGCTTGCTGGACGTATCCGCCAGGCTCATGGGGCCGTCATCAGCGAGCATCCTTGTGGGGTGGCTGCCCTGCCCCCCGCCTTCCCTGCACGAAACAGGATCATCGCGGCACTTTCCGATGCTGTGGTGGTTGTCGAGAGTAAGGCACGCGGCGGAGCATTGATCACGGCAGAGTTTGCGCTGCAACAAGGTAAGCCGCTCTATGCTGTGCCCGGACCCATTACGTCCGAGCGGAGTCAGGGCTGTAACGCTCTCTGCAGCTCAGGCAAGGCTGTGATGCTTCTTTCAAGCGCATCGGTTGGTGTTGTTCCGTCGGTAGACGTACATAGAGCTACGCAACTACCGTTGGAGCTGCAGCAGGTTGATGATGGGGCCCCTCATCACGTTGATGAGTTTTGCGCGATGTTTGCATGTGATGTGGCCGCAGCACGGAGCAAGCTGTTAGAGTTTGAACTTTCCGGGTTCGTGACGCAGTTAGCAGGCGAGAGGTTTGTTGTTCGACGGTAATCAGGGATTGTATGTCTGTTCATTCTCGCAAAGAAGATCATGTGCGCATAGCGCTGCAGGAAGACGTGCAGTTTCGGCGCAAACGGTCGTCGTTTGATGACTGGGAGTTCGTCTACAATGCCCTGCCTGAGATCGATTTTGCGGAGATCTCCACTGAGACGTCATTCCTGGGAAGAACGCTCAAGCTGCCGCTGATGGTCACTGGTATGACAGGGGGCTATCCAGATGCAACGCGGATTAATCGCGACCTCGCAGAGGCGTGTCAAGAGCTGGGCATTGCAATGGGCGTTGGATCGATGCGGGCATCGTTGGAGTCAGAGGAACATCGCGAGTCGTTTACTGTAGTGAAGCAGTTCTCGCACAACGTCCCCATCCTAGCCAATATTGGTGCCGTGCAGGCCGTTCGCTGGAAGCGTGCAGGGAATCTTGAACGGATGGTCGATACGGCGGTTGACATGATCGGTGCTTCGGCGCTTGCTGTGCATCTTAATCCGCTGCAAGAACTCACGCAGCCTGAGGGCGAGCCCGAGTATCGCGGTGTAACCGATGCCATTGCTTGGCTTGTTGAGCATGCGCCTGTTCCGGTGGTCGTCAAAGAAGTAGGTGCAGGAATATCACGATCGGTAGCAAAGCGGTTGGCGGATGTTGGGGTGAGCATCATTGATGTTGCCGGCGCGGGCGGCACGTCGTGGTCGGCCGTCGAGATCAAGCGTCACCCAAGCCCCGACCAGGTTGACCACCTGTGGGACGTTGGCATCCCCACAGCTGAGGCACTCGTGCAATGCAGGGACATTGTGCCAACCCTCATTGCCTCGGGCGGCATCACAAACGGTGTGGATATCGCCAAGGCCGTAGCACTTGGAGCAAACGTTGCAGGGGCGGCACGTCCGATATTGTTAGCGCAACATGCCGGTGGAACCGCGGCAATTTTGCAACTTGTGCGCAGCTGGGAACTACAGATCCGACAAATGATGTTTCTTTCAGGGTCCGGCTCACTCGAGCTATTACGAACCACTGAGAACATCGTATGTCTCCATTGACCACCGCTGCACCGATGGCCAACATCTCACAAGAAGCCTTAGCCCCTTACCTCAACGAAGTTGAGGAGGCACTTCAGAGCGCTCTCGCAGAATTCGACGAGCCTGGCTGTCTGTACGATCCTGTTCATTATCTCTTCGAAGGCGGCGGCAAACGGATACGTCCGGTGCTGACGCTCCTGGCATGCGAGTGCGTAGGTGGTGATCGTGCCGTTGCACTTCCGGCGGCAGTAGCTGTGGAGCTTCTACACAACTTTACGCTGGTGCATGATGACATCATGGACAGCTCCGCCAAGCGTCGTGGACGTGAGACGGTACATGTGAAGTGGGACACCAACACAGCAATTCTCTCAGGCGATGTGATGATGGGCATGGCCATGCGCCTACTGCTGCGCAGTGCTCACCACGCGCCACGTCCACTCGATGTTGTTGACTCGTTCTCGACGGGTCTTATCGACGTCTGTGACGGACAAGCCCTGGATATGGACTTCATGCAGCGCGCCGACGTAACAAACGATGAATACTTCGCCATGATCGAGCGCAAGACGGCACGTCTGCTCGAGATGTCGGTGGCTATTGGAGGCAATGTAGGGGGCGCAACAAACGGACGCGTCGAAGCACTCAGAATGTTTGCGCGAGAGATCGGCATTGCGTTTCAAATGCAGGACGACATCCTTGATCTCTTCGGATCGGAGCAGTTTGGTAAGCAGCCCGGCGGAGATATCGTCGAGGGCAAGCGTACGTGGCTCGTGATCGAATGCGCGCGACGCGTACGCGAGAACAGCGCTGCAACTGAAGAGCACCGCGAAATGATCTACTCCTTCTTTGCCAAAAACGGTCTGCCACGGGAAACCGTGCCGGCTGTGATCGACATGATGGAGCACTATGGCGTGATCGCCGATGCCAAGGCCATCGTTGAAGAACGTACCGCACGCGCCCATGCGCACCTGAACTCCTTGCCCGAGACCGAGGCACGTGAGCTCATGGGGCTTATGGCGAAGCTTCTGATGAATCGGAAGAGTTAATTTCGCGCATGCGAGTAACCATCATCGGAGCGGCGAAGAGCGGGATCGCTGCCGCAGAGCTTGCCCAGCGTCAGGGCCATACAGTGTTTGTTAGCGATGCGAAGTCAGTTGAGGCAGGCAGTCAAAGCATTGCGCACCTTCAGGAACTTGGCATCAACCATGAGTTTGGCGGACACACCGATGCAGCGCTCAAGTCCGACCTGATCATTCTCTCGCCTGGGGTGCCCCCTTCCAATCCTGTACGCATTGAAGCAGAGCGCCTCGGCATCGAAGTAATCGGCGAACTTGAATATGCAAGCAGGTTTCTGCCGAATCCCATCGTAGCCATTACGGGAACAAATGGCAAGACAACCACGACCGCGCTTACAGCGCACGTGCTGCTAGGATGTGGCAAGAAGGCCGTAACAGCTGGTAATATCGGGACGCCGCTGAGCAGCTTGGTAGGCAACGTCTCAGACGACACGATCATTGTGGCCGAATGCAGCAGTTATCAGCTCGATACAACTGTTACGTTCCATCCGCGTGTGAGTATGATTCTCAACATCACACCAGACCACCTTTCCTATCATGGTACGTTTCCCCAATACGTGAATTCAAAGTGGAAAATTGTCCGCAACCAAAACGAGAATGACGTTGTAATTTTGAGTGCCGATGATGCAAACGCAGCAAACGCAGCATCGGTAGCTCGAGGTATGGTGCGCTTCTTCAGTGTCGATCATGACGTTGATGGAGCATTCATCCGGGGGGGTGAAATCATACTCCGAGACAAGCAGCATTCAGAGGAGACACTCATGTCATTGCGTCGTCTTGGATTGCCCGGAGTACACAACGCAGCAAACTCCATGGCAGCCACTCTCGCGGCGCGGGCTTTCGAAGTCCGCAACGAAGACATCCGCGATTCCCTCATGTCGTTTAACGGTGTAGAACACCGACTTGAGAACACCCGCATCATCAAGGGTGTGCGCTTTGTGAACGATTCCAAAGCAACGAATATCAACGCAACGTGGTATGCCCTATCAAGCTACGATCGTCCGATCGTATGGATTGCTGGTGGACGCGGCGACAACAACGATTACGCGTCACTGAACGATTTGGTAGCAGACAATGTTAAAGCCATCGTTTGTATCGGCGAAGAGGCAGATGCGATCTTCAATCACTGGTGCACAACCAAGCGCTGCGTAAAGGCTGCTTCTCTTGAAGAAGCTGTACGTGCCTCGATGGACATTGCCCAAGGGGACGACGTTGTTCTGTTCTCTCCGGCGTGCAAGTCGTTTGACATGTTTGCCAATTTTGAAGAGCGCGGCCGTGCCTTTAAGCAGTTCGTAAACCAGCTCTAATTTCATGCCAGCACCAATCATCGAGATATCTCACCTTGCCAAACACTATGGCTCGTTTCAGGCCGTGCGCGATCTGAATCTGACCGTAGAGCAAGGAGATGTGTACGGTTTTCTTGGTCCGAATGGGGCTGGCAAAAGCACAACCATTCGGATGATGATGACGTTGATACGTCCAACATCTGGCGATATCCGCATTTTTGGTTTGCCTCTTCACGAGAATCGTTCCAGCATTTTGCGTCGCGTAGGTGCAATTGTGGAACGTCCCGACTTTTACAATTACCTCTCTGCTCGACGTAACCTCGAGCTGCTCGGGAGACTCAGCGGAGCTGATGCTTCCAAGTCCAACGTGAACCGTGTCTTGGGAATTGTAGGTTTAGGCGAACGTGCCGAAAGCAAGGTCAAGACCTTCTCCCACGGCATGAAGCAGCGTCTCGGGCTTGCCCAAGCGCTGATCCACAACCCCGATCTGATCGTGCTCGATGAACCGTCGACCGGACTTGATCCGCAGGGCATGGTTGATATGCGAGATCTGATCTTGGAGCTTGCGCACGACCATAAGAAGACCGTGTTCTTGTCGTCGCACATCTTGCCCGAGGTTGAACTCACTGCCAACCGCATGGTGATCATCAATCGTGGCAAGACCATTATTGAAGGTTCGGTGCAGGAGCTCCTCAACGCTGGACGTCTGAAGGTAACGATCGAGACCACAGATGTACCGCGTGCTCTAGAAGTACTCCGCGCAACGCCTAACGCAGAGTGGATTCAATCATCGACAGATCAAGAGATCATCATTATGCTCAACAGGCAGGACATACCGCCTGCCGTTGCAGCGCTCGCCACAGCAGGCGTGCCGCTTCGTGCCGTCACACCAGTTCGATCACTCGAAGAATACTTCATCTCGCTTACACGGGAGAGTGCATGATCCTGACCGCCTATCGTGTGGAGATGTCGAAGGTGTTCTCGAAGTGGAGAACCTTTATCGGCTTCATGGCGCTGGCCTTTCTGATCCCTGTTGTCGTCATCGCGATGAGCGTAGAGGGTGGCAAGTTCTTGAACTTCGCCACGCAGGGTCTCTCACAGAACTTTGACATCAACGGCAACCTGATGAACGGCTATGCTGTAGCCTTCATCATTCTGAGCTCGCTGTATGTACACGTACCATTTCTGATTACGCTCGTCGCGGGAGAGGTTCTCGCTGGCGAGGCTGCTGCTGGAACGTACCGTGTGCTGCTTACTCGCCCCCTATCTCGCTCAACGATGGTGAATGCGAAGTACATGGCTGCGCTTACCTACACGATCCTGCTCGTAGCATGCATGGCGGCCCTGTCGCTGGGCTTGGGCACGTCGATCATGGGAACGGGCGATCTGCTGGTAATTCGACAGAAGATCACCGTGATACCTGTGCATGACCTCCTGTGGCGCTTTGGCTTTGCGTATTCGTGGGCAGCACTTGGCATGATCACCGTTGCGAGTATTGCGTTTCTCTGCTCTGCACTTGTTGAGAATGCTATCGGACCAATCATGACAACGATGGCGCTGATCATCGTGATGACGATTATCTCGGCCATCGACGTGCCATTGTTTGACTATGTGCGTCCACTTTTTTTTACGACGCACATGAACGGATGGAAGTTGTTCTTTGACGATCCGATCAACTGGCAGCGTGTGGCAACGTCGTTCTCAGTGCTTTTGCTTCATATTGTTGGATGTTTCGTTGCAACGCACATCGTTATCCGCCGAAAGGATATCCTGACATGATCCGCGTGATCGCACTCGCCTTTCTTGCAGCTGCAGTATCTGCGCATGCTGCGATGGACGCCAACGCCTTACTCGAGGCAATGAAGAAGCGCATGCAATCGGTCAAGAAGTACACTGCAGACCTCAAGCTCAAGGTCGACATCCCCTTTATGAAGGTACCCGATGCCGACGCAAAGCTTACCTTCAAGGCGCCGAACACCACAAAGATCGAATCAAAGAGCTTTGCCATGCTTCCCAAGCAGGGTCCGGAATTGAATGCCCTGAACATTCTGCAAGGGGGCTATGCAGCTGTAGACATGGGCACCGAGAACATATCAGGGAAGCCCCTTCGCAAGGTCAAAGTATTGCCTGCTGATGAGTCATCGAACATTGTTGTGGCAACCCTGTGGATCGACGAAGCGGCGCTGCTTGCGCGCAAAGTAACATCAACCACCAAGGCCGGTGGATCTGTAACAGCGGAGCTCTCCTACGACAACCCAAAGGCAGCTGCGTTTTGTCTACCGAGCTACATTAAGCTCATGATGGAAGTACCAAGTTTCGAGATCCCTCGCTCCATCACCGGTGACTTTGACGAACAGTCAACACCGAAGAAGCAGACATCCAAGGACGGCAAGACCAAGGCCACCGTCCAGATCTGGTATACGAAGTACAACTTCTAACGTCATGCACGACCGTCTTGTAGCATTTCTTGACCGCTACTACGAGTGGATGCTGCGCATTGCTTTTGCAATTGTCATCGGCTGGTTCGGCTCCCTCAAGATCGCGCACATGAGTCCGGCAGAAGAACTTGTCGACGCAACACTGCAGTGGACACACATTCCTAACGTTGGTTACTATCTCGGCATCTGGGAAGTTATCATCGGAATCTGCTTCCTTGTCCCGCGCCTAACCAAGCTCACCATGCTCATGTTCATCGTGCACATGGGCGGCACACTGTCTCCCCTCTTCATGCTCCCCGAGCAATCCTACATCAGCATCCCCTTTGGCCTCTCCTTTGCCGGACAGTACATCATTAAGAACCTCGTGTTCCTTGCTGGCGGCGCCGCGCTGTATGTGAAGTGGGAGAAAGTATAGGTACGAAGGGGACGGGGGTACGCGAGGTCCCTCGCGCCTGCGGCGCTCGGGATGACGCTTCGCGAGTGGAGAGTTTTAATTACTGAATTACCCGAATTACGGAATTACGGAATTACTGAATTACGGAATTACTGAATTACGGAATTCCCGTAACTCGTGTAATTCTCTGCCTGTACCCTCCCGTCCCTCCCGTCCCTCGTCCTCTTACGTATTCAACACAATACCTACCGGACAATGGTCGGAGCCCATGACGTCGGGAAGGATGAAGGCGTTCTTGAGTGCTGGACGGAGTCCTGGGGTGATCCAGAAGTAGTCAATGCGCCAGCCGACATTGCGGTCGCGGGCGCGCGTGAAGTAGTCCCAGTACGTGTAGTTGTCGGGCTCTTCAGGATGGAACTCGCGGAAGGTGTCAAGCCATCCATCGGCGCTCATTTGATCAAGTACGGCGCGCTCTTCGGGTAGGAAGCCGGTGTTGTTCTCATTTTCTTTTGGACGCGCAAGATCAATCGGATGATGGGCGATGTTATAATCTCCGCAAATCACGATGTGCTTGCCCCCTGCCTGTTGCTCTTTGCAACGAGCAAGGAGTGCGTCGTAGAACTTGAGTTTATACGGCACGCGGGAGTTGCCGGTAGAGCCATTTGGGAAGTAGACGTTGTAAAGAATGAAGGAGCCATAGTCGAGCTCGAGGATACGTCCTTCTTCGTCGAATTCTTGGATGCCCAAATGTTGGTTGACGGAAAGGGGCTCCGTGCGACTTAGCACACCGACACCAGAGTAGCCGCTCTTACGCGTGCATGAGTGCCAGTATGTGTGATAGCCGTGTTCCTTAACCTCGGTTGGGATCTTATCTTCATCGGCTTTGGTCTCTTGAATGCAGATAATGTCTGCCTTGACCTCGTCTACCCAATCAAGAAAGCCCTTCTTCATCACAGCACGAATGCCGTTCACGTTCCAACTGATGAGCTTCATCGTCCAGCCTTGAGTTCTGACATTGTAAACAATGATGCTAACTCGTATCCGGCTTCTTCAAGCTTGCCACGTCCGCCCTGCTCACGGTCGATAACGCAGACAACTTGGCTTACGATCGCTCCGATAGATTTCAAGTCATTCCCAGAGATGATGACTTGTCCGCCAGAGGTGATCACGTCTTCTACGATGAGTAGTTTCTTGCCTTCTATCGATGGACCTTCTGCAAGCTTACAGGTGCCGTAGTCTTTGGCTTTCTTGCGAACGAACACCGCTGGTATACCGGTCTCGAGCGACAGCGCAGTTGCAATGGCAAGTCCGCCCATCTCAAGTCCAGCAAGGTATTCCGTGCCCTCGGGCACCATCGGTGCCATGTGCTCAGCAATTGCTTTGAGCAGCTTCGGATCGCTCTCGAATTGATACTTATCGAAGTACTCGTTGCTGGTAATACCGCTGCGCAGCTTGAACTCACCCGTCAAGTGCGCAACGTCGTAGATAGCCTGTGTGAGATCGTGTTTTGTCATGCGGCAAAATTACTGAGTGTGAAAACGACAACGGCACGAGCTACTGCTCGTGCCGCTGTAGTGTGAATAACTTTTCGTTCTTCGTTATCGCGTGATCACCAACATGGTGGACGTGCGATGTCCGGCCGAAAACACTGTGGCAGTGTATACTCCGCTTGCAAGCGACGAGACATCAATATTCATCGACGATGCTGAGCCCGACTCGCCATTGCGGACCAGCACGAGAGAGCCGGCAGCGTTGACGACTTCAACCCTATCAATTTTTGTCGATGCACCGACGGCTATTGTGACAGTTTGCGAAGTAGGATTCGGATAGAGACTTACCACAGGTTCTGAAGAGTCCTCATCGACCGATACTGGATTGTTCTTGTATACGGTAACATCTGATACATACGAGACGTCGAGTCCGCACTCATTTTTGATAACGCACACGTACTTACCCTCATCTGTTATTGCGGCTGCAGCGATTGTCAATGTCGGCAGTGTTGCACCAACGATGTCCTTGCCATTACGCTGCCATTGATATACGAGAACAGGTGTACCTGCACCCTCAACACGCAGAGTTATGGGGTCCCCTTCCTTTACGCGCAGTCGCGGAACTGGATTCAGCGTGAAGCTCGGCTTAACAGCATTTGTGATCGTCACAACATCAGATGTTGCGGTCTGCCCGCAATCACCAATAACACGCACTGCATACTTGCCAGGCTTTGTTGTGGCATACGTGTTTGCAGTAGCCAGTGCAATTGGCGCGCCATCACGCAGCCACTGGTAACGAAGTGTTGTTGATCCAGATGCAGCAATGCTGAACTGGAAGAATGTACCTTCGCAGAGAACGTCACTGCTTGTTCCGTTCGGAGCAACCGGCTGACGCAGAATGGTTGGCATCGGACGCACCGTAACGGTGACGTTGCGCGAGAAACGGCTGTCATTCGATGGGAAGCCCGTTGCCACACAGATGTATTCTTGAGCATCAGCAGCCGTTGCCTTGGTAATGCGCAGCGTTGGACTTGACGTACCGCTGAATCTGCCACCATCGTTTAGCACCGTACCATTTGCGAGGCGCCACTTGTACTGCACACCTACATCACCTCCGCTAGACAAAGCGCGTGAGGTTAGAGTGATAGTATCTCCTGGACATACAATTGTATCGGCGGCCTGTTCTGTAAAGACGATCCGCGGGATGTATACGCGCGCATCACGCGTGCGCACGCTACTGCAGCCCCCTACAACTGTGCAGTAGTAGCGTCCAGAGGTATCAGCAAACGTAACGTTGCGGATGGTGAGTTTGTTCGTTGTAACGCCAGCATACTTTGCGCTATTGGCAAGGGGCTGACCAGCCCTGAACCACTGGAGTGTTTCCCCTGCCGTTGATGTGGCTTCGAAATCCAGGTCAACTGTCAATCCAGCATCGATCTGCGTGAGTACACGTGGCTCGCGCGTTATGCGAGTGCGCGTAAAGAGTGTCAGTACTGTTGGCTTCGTGCTTGCTGGCAGACCATTTGCTGGCGTGATCGCACACGTATACGTGCCTGCCGCAGAGCTGTTGATAGCATCAAACGTGTAGGTAGCCGATGTGGCACCGGCAATGTTGGTGCCGTTGCGGCGCCATTGGTACGATAGTGATGGACCTTGTGCTACTACCGACAACGTTATGCGATCACCAATACATTGCGTGAGCGCAGTTGCCGGCTGCGTCAGAATACGTGCAGTCTTTAGCTGCATCACACTCATAGTTCCACTGATCTCATTGCCTACCAAGAGAAGATCAGTGTTGTTTGGACTTGCAGTCGATGGGATGTGACAGATCACTTCTGGACCCAAGTCTCCTACCGTGCCGTTGTCGACATTCGCTAGGCTCGGCGTGACAGTGAAGTTACGTGCGTTGAAGTAGTCAGAGTAAGAAGGAGCTGTAACATTCGAGATGTTGTACATGAACACACCACCGATGCGTTCGTTGCCAACGAGGACGTATGTTGAATCATTGAGAACCGTTGACGTGATTGCCTCTGGTTCTGGCCCCTTGTTATCCGAACGGTCGTCCATCGAGTTCGTCGTATGCCCTGCGTTGAAGTTCGTAGGATAGAATGCGGCAGTGCGAGTCTCGAGCTCATTACCCGAGTCCCAGATCAGATTTCCATCTGCATTCCAGAGCGTAAAGCCGCGTCCACCAAGTGTATAAATCTCATCAAAGATTCCATCGCCGTCTAGATCACCCATATTCGTGACCACGTTCAGACGTCCTAGTTGCGAATTTGTCTTCAGCGATGGGAAGGCACTTAGAAGCGATGCATCAATTGGGAAACTGCTCGAGCCTGCGCGAATCTCCTCAACAAATGTTCCCCACTCACGGGCATCACCTTCGTTGGCCGTGGCAAGGTAGGTTTGGCCACCAATCGTAACAGCTGTGATAGCATCTGGCTGGTACATGCCGTAGACTGGCCAGTTACCAATCTTGATGGCAGCGCCAGTTCCAGCCGCATTGTCTCGGTCGCTTGGGTCGAGTCCGTTTGGACGGTCAAAGGTGATCAGACCAAGGATTGGATCATTCTGAGAAACCGTGATACTTCCATTTGGTGGCGACGGAAGAAGTGAGCCCCCTACACCAAAGTCGTTGTCGTTGATCACGGCAAATGTTGTTGCATTGATACGAGCAATGCCCTCTACCTTATCGACTGCGCCATAGCCCACACCTGGAAGGTAGACGCTCTTCTTCTTGACAACTGGCTTAACACCAGCAGCAGCGAGCTCTGCAAACGTGCACTGCTCAAGCGTCTTACCAGCTGGGAGAGTAGGTGTTGTTACCGCAAGATTTGTTGCGCCCTTGAGATTGATCTCGAACACATACTTGCGAGCACGCAAACCTGTCGCATCATCGCGCTCAACGACAAAGAACTTGCCACCTCCGAGAGAGACGGCATCGCCGATCTTGTCGCACGACCCCGCCTTCTCGAACATTGGATAGAGATACTCACCAACGATCTGCTTCGTTACAACATTCATTGCGATGATTCGGCAGAACGTTGATGCCTTTGAAGCAGCGTCAGTTGCGTTATCCGGATTATCAATCGGACTCTGAATGAAAGCATACAGGAGGTCGCCTTCGATAGCGCATGCCTCAAATCCACGGTTAGCTCTGCGCTGCGCATACACGGCTGGTAGTAACTCGTTGCCGAATGTGCCTGCTGCAGCACCCACAGATGCAGCTGTACCGGCAGGAATGTACCGATCGATGAGCTTACCGGTGTTGGTGAAATTGTAAATAGCTGGACGATACTCATCGACCATCCACCATGAGCCTGCGTTGTCAACCACGAGACCCTCTAGGTCCGCCCCAAATGGGTCATTCGGAAGATCATTGCCAAAGAGGTCAACAGGAAGCTCGTCGGTATAGGCAGTACCTTGAGCTCCTGCCTGTAGATTTGGAAGTCCTGTTATCGGTGTCGTGCCATCGGCGCGGGTAAGTTTCGTTCGATTCAGTACAGTGAATGCACCAGTTACCCTATCCAGCTCAATGCGGATCACTTCGGCTTGGTAGTTAGGCAGTGCAAACGGGCGGCGTGTTTGACCACGAATGACAAGGGGCTCGGCATTCGGTCCGCGATCCGGGTGAGTTAAAAAACGAAGCTTTGTTGAATCTGCGCCATACCCGTCGAACCATAATCCAGAGAAACCGCCCATGAGAATCTGTTGTCCAGCAGGAGTTGTACCAAGCACCGGACGATTCGTCCAGGTGTAGTTCGTTGATCGTGGGAGCCCCTTGCTGTAGTCCTTCCAACCCAGCGGCATCACGCGCAGGAGCGCTGCATTGTTGATATCGATCACTGCAATGGCATTATTCTCTTGCAGGGTCACATAGGCTGTTGCGCCATCAGGCGATATCGCGGCGTATTCTGGCTCAAGATCTTGCGCAACAGACGAAAATATCTTTGTGCCAAGCGAGTCGCGGAACCCGTATATGCGAACGCCAAGTGCGCGAAGAGAATCTTGCTTTCCATTGAGCGATGTGAATGCAACCGTCTGCACCATAGGACTTGTGGGGTTGCTGACGTTGATGATCGACACGCTGCCCTCGGGATCAACAGCATAGTTGTTCTCTGGCTCTGCCTCATTGCAGACGATAACGCGCTGTCCGTTTGGTGTAAACACCAACATATCTGGAAGGGCTCCTACAGTTACCTGCGAGCGCAGATTCCCCGTCATGTCGAGGAAAACGACCTTGCCAGGATTTGACTTCAGCACCGCATCTTCAAGTGCAACAGCAACGAGTCCATTCTTGACTGCAACGCTGTTAACCTTGCCACCAAACGGTGTGAGTGCTACATCACGTACGATCGTTGGGAGTGCTGGATTAGCGATACTCACAAACGTAAGCTTGTTAGCAAAGGCATCCGACAGGATAGCTATGCGCGATGCAGAGTCGTACGTGACAACCTCTGCAGAGCCTTGATCAAAGGTCGCAGGGCGTTGCGTATGACGTGACAATAGCTGCAGGATGTTACCTTGCGTCGGCGTTTGCGAGAAAAGCTCTGTTGGCAGGAGACAAATGCTCAGCACAACACAGAGTACACTAATGCGTCTCATGCATCTACCTTGATATATTGAGTGCGGAAGAATTACGGCACGAAATTCCCGCAACAGTGTATCGTGTGTGTTTCCACTTTGTAAACTTTGTGCAACGGTATTACGGAATTACTATGCATTATCGAATACTAACAATCATGATCATCGCAGCCATGGGGCTATCCTCATGTGCATCAGTCGGAGACTGCCTCAAGGGCGTTACGGTGCAGAACTTCAGCGTTACACTCGATAAGGGCATGTGCTTCGGACAGTGTCCGGTGTTCAATGGTTCTGTGTTAGGCGATCGCAACGTGATGTATAACGGCATCCGCTTTACCGAACGTGAAGGCATGTACAAGGGTACTGTTTCAGAATCCGAGCTCTGCGACATCGTAACGGAGATCCGCGAGAACAACATCATGTCGCTCGATACCAACTACCGCGAAAACGTAGCTGATGCCTCAGAAACAGAACTCCGCGTTGTCTACGCCGGCAAGGTCAAGACCTTCCGCTGGAACCTCTCAACACCAGCCCCCTTCAAGAAACTTGAAGCGCTGATGATCAAGCATTCGCATGAGAATGGGACGTTGAGGAAGTTCTAGATCACACAAGTGGTTGCCTACGTGGTACATGTAAGGGCGAGCCGGTGGCTCGCCCGATATCCTCGCAATGCCATGAGGTCCCTCGCTGCTCTCATCGCAATGCCATGAGGTCCCTCGCTGCTCTCATCGCAATGCCATGAGGTCCCTCGCTGCTGCGCAGCTCGGGATGACGCAGCGCTTACCGCGTTTTGTGGTGTGGGCCCAGTGCGCGCCTGCGGCGCGCACTAGGCCCCAATTGATACATGGCTTAGCCGCATCATCCCGAGCGCCGAAGGCGCGAGGGACCCCGCGTGATTGCGTTCATTATGGATTCCCGCTTTCGCGGGAATGACGACCGTCCCTCTCGTCCCTCTCGTTATCTGACAACCCCCGAATACAGAAACGCGATGCCACCGGTGAGTTCTTCGTAGGTACAGTCGGTGAGGCGTCCGGTAGATTGCATGAGAGCAGTGAATTGCTCTCTACATGGGAATGCAGCTGCCGTTGTTGGCAGGTATTCGTAGGCTTTGCGGTTGCCTGTGAGGATTCCACCAATGAGGGGGATGATGTTCTTGCTGTAGAATCTGTAGGTAAGGCCCATGATGCCACGGGGCTGACCAAACTCGAGGACAACGATGCGTCCACCGGGTTTGACGACGCGCGCCATCTCTGAGAGTGCGGTCTTTGGATCGTCAACATTGCGGATGCCGAACGAGATGCTCGCTACGTCGAAGGTTGCATCTGCATATGGCAAGTGCATTGCATCAGCAACTTCGAAGTCTACTGCTAGCCCCTTACTCGTTGCCTTAGCTGGCGCATGCGATAGCATGTCGGCGTTGAAGTCGGTGCCCAGCACTTTCCCCGTTGGTCCAACGGTGCGCTTGAATTCCAGAGCTAAATCGCCAGTGCCCGTTGCGCAGTCCAGCACAGAGCTTCCTGGCTTGGCGCCACTAACCTTTACCGTGCGCTTGCGCCACAGGTGATGAATACCGAGCGAGAGAACGGAGTTTGTTAGGTCGTAGCGAGGGGCGATGTCGGAGAACATCGCATGGACGGCTTGGCTCATGCGTCAAAAATACGTTGAACGGTGTTCCATGCACTCAGCATCACAGCAGGTGTGCCCTGACCCGGGAACGCGCTGTCGCCAATGTGATAGAGTCCGCGAAATGGTGTTTGGTTTGGTGGTAGCGTAATGAGCGGACGTGCCACGTCGTGTGGAATGCCACCCACGTAGCCGTCATAGCGCTGCGTGTAGGTAACCCACGTGCGCGGCGTGCCTGCATCCTGCTCGGAGACAACCATGCCGGCAAACTCTGGCATACGACGCATGATGATACGCATGATGTGATCATGCACGCGCTGCTTCTGCTCGCGATAGGCTTCTTCGGAAAGCCCCTTCCAATCATGCGATCGTGCATGCGTACTCACAGTTACGGTGCTGTGTCCGGCCGGTGCTTTCTCGCGATCATCCGGATGTGAGATGGTCAGGAACAGCGACTTCGAATGCACATGCGGTATCGGCTCATCAAGATGCAACTGAACGTATTGCCCCGGCAGCTTCGGCACGCCCTCGAGTACAAAATAGGCCGTGACGGCGCACCACGAATTGTCGAACCTGCGTCCCTTCTTCTGATACCACGATGCAACGTTGCCCTCTGTGAGCGACGGCATGTTCCAGATCGGAATCGACGAGATAACGTTCGTTGCCTCGTAGACTTCTCCGTTGGCACACGTAACACGCCATGTGTTGGTCGATGTGTTGCGTGTGATCGATGTAACACTCCGACGGAACTTGATACGAGCCCCGTTGGCTGTTGCCGATCGCATGAGTTGTAGTGCCGGACGATACATCCCACCCATCGGGTAGTAGGTGTCGCTTGGATAGGTAAGCCCCATGGCACCGGTTAGGTAAGGGGCTTTCTGGGATGTGTTCTGCGTGCTGATAAGAAGCTGCTCGTCGATAAAGTCGCGGTACGCCGGATCTCTGTGCACGCCGTATCGCTCCATGAGCACATCGACTGGGCGTATCAGACCGGTGGCGAGTGGAGCCCCCTTCAATGCTGATGGAGAGAGCAGCTTAACGTAATCGCTCATCTGGGCCGGTGGGAAGTGCGTGAGCCCACCGATCAATCCCCACACGCCTGCTTCAAGCTGATAGAGTTTGTTCCAAAAACCAGCTTGGTTGCCCTGCGGAAAGACGCGCTGCACTTCTTCAATCCACGCCTGCTTGTCTGCATGACGTACAACATCGGCATGCGGGGTGCGAATGAGCATGCCCGGATCCTGCCTCACGACGTGCGGTGTAATGCCTAGCTTGTTGAAGACACGTCCAGCTGGTTGATGATCGCGCAGGCCCGCAATTGTTGTTGCCCCTACGTCGAAGGTGTAGGGTCCTTTACGGAAGAACGATGCACACCCACCAAGCGTATCATGCGATTCGAGTACTATTACATCATGTCGTTCGTTTGCTAAGAGCGCGGCAGCCGTTAGACCGGCGTAACCTGCGCCCAGGACAATGGTTGTTGCAGATGTTGTCATGTCCGCTAAACACGTTGTTTCCGGCATCCGTTCCATTGCCATTCCTGCTAGATTTGCGTATGCAGAATACCACCCGCCCCTTCGCTCTCCTGCTCGTTATGCTCGGCAGCGTGCTTATTGCAACAGCTCAAGAACACCGTGAAGATGCAAGTCATGTTCGAGCTCGCTACGAAGACTTCCTGAGACGACGTGAGCCAAAGGGCAAGGCAATTGCCAATGATGCGCGTAGCAAGGCCATCACCGAACTCTCGAAGATGCAGTCAAAGCTGCGCGAGACAAACCAGGCAGAGCAGCCGCAGTGGATGCAAAAGGGTCCGCGGCAGATTGGTGGACGTATAAAGAACATCGTCATCGACCCAACCAACAACTCCAACATCTATATCGCTGCTGCTGCAGGGGGCGTATGGAAAACAACAGATGCCGGTGAGAGTTGGAATCCGATGATGGACTTTACCAACGCCATTGCGATGGGCGCGTTGTGCATGGATCCCGCGGACACAAAGACTATCTATGCAGGCACCGGCGAACAGGTTCGCGGCGGAAGCATCTATCTTGGTGCCGGACTCATGAAGTCTACCGATGCCGGCCAGACATGGTCGGTTGCTGGCCTTACATCTGTTGGATCATTCTCGCGCGTCTTCATCCATCCCAAGCAGCCAACGTTGATGATGGCATCAGCCATGAATGCCGATGCAGGTGTTTGGAAGAGTACGGATAAGGGGATCACCTGGACACGTGTGTTAAAGGGTCAGGCCTATGATATGTCGATGGACCCTACAGACCCGCTACACTGGGTTGTTGCTATGCCCGAGAGTGGACTCATGTTTACGTTTGACGGTGGCGCAACATGGGAAGCTCGCACGACGGGACTCAACGGTGCTATCGGACGCTCCAGCGTGATGTTCGCCCCCTCTGATCCCAAAACTCTCTATGCACTTGTCGAACTTGATGGTCTAGCGGCAATCGCAAAGTCGACAAACGGTGGCACGAATTGGACGATTACATTTCGTGATGCCCAAGGCTGCTTCTTTGCAGGCGATTGCTCACCGAGCAGCAGTCAAGCATTCTATGACAACCTGTTGACGGTTAACCCTCGCGATGCCAATCATGTGATCGCTGGCGGTATCGATCTTTGGATGACAACAAATGGTGGTTCTTCATGGGCAAACGTTACTAATGGCTATGCCGACGGCGACGGTGGAAATGGTCCACACGTAGACCAGCACTGTGTGACGTTTGATCCGGCCGATGAGAACATTGTCTACGCAGGAAATGATGGCGGCATGCTCAAAAGCACAGACAAGGGTGCAACATGGAAGACGATCAATAACAATCTTGCTGTAACACAGTTCTATGCCTTTGATGTAGATCGCACAGCTCGCGAACGGATGTTCGGCGGTACACAGGATAATGGGACACTGGGTACCGAGGAAGGAACGCAAGACTGGGAGCGCATCTGGGGAGGCGATGGCATGGTTACGCTGGTCGACCCATCAGACGGAAACACAGTTTACTGCACCAACCCTAACGGCTCAATCGTTCGGTTGGACTTCGCACGTCAATCAGCGCGTGGCATCATGACTGGCATTAATACAGGTGAGTCAGCAGAATGGGTTGCCCCGCTTGCAATCGATCCATTCAACTCCAGCGCCTTGTGGACCGGGCGTCAGCGAGTATACTTTACCGATAACCGAGGCGACGTCTGGACGGCATCATCACCACAGTTTGCCGGAAACGTCTCGGCAATTACGTGCTCACCAGCTGATGAAGAGGTGATCTGGGCCGGCGGTGCAATGGGCGATGTATGGGTCACAACTGATTACGGCATGAAGTGGACCGAGGTAAGCGGCAACCAACTCAGCATGCTGTATGTAAGTGACATCGCATGTGACAACGAAAAGAAGAATGTTGCATGGATTACATACTCAACCTATGGCACACCTCAGGTATGGCGCACAACAGACATGGGCAAGACCTGGGAACCACGCTGGTCTGGGATGCCCGACCTGCCAGTGAACTCCATCGAACTGCATCCAGATGACAATAACATTGTCTTCATCGGCACAGATGTGGGTGTGTTCGTGTCCTTCGATGCTGGAGGCTCTTGGATGCCCTACGGCAAGGGGCTTCCCCGCTCCCCAGTTCTTGATCTGCGCATCGATCCAACCTACGGTTACGTGCGCGCAGCAACCCACGGACGCTCTATTTGGGAAACGTCGCTACTGACTGTGCGTCCATCAGAGCCCCTTGTCACCTCGCCTGTTGGTGGAGAACACCTCATCGGACTGCAACAGACCGTCTTGTCATGGACAGGTGTTCCGTCGCCTGTGAGCGTTGAGTATTCCATTGACAATGGCATGACGTTTCGTTCGATTGCACGCGATGTAACATCAAACGTGCTACAATGGCAGGTACCCAATGCACCAACAAGCACGGCAGTTGTTCGCGTCACGAGTCAGTCTACCCCATCGGTCGTCGTGAACAGCCGAACCTTCTCCATCGGACGTCTGGCCAAGGGCATCATTCAGTCGCAGCGCGGCATGGGATGGATTCCATATGGACTTTCCTATGACGGCAAGGGTGGACTCTGGACAACGAACTTCCGCGCTGGCACGCTTCATAAGATCGACCCAACAACACTTCTGCCGATCAAGACAGTTGCGATGAAAAATGCCGGCGACAGTCTGTTTACCGATCTCTGCTATGACCGCGTCAAGCACGAGATATACGTGCACCGTCTAAACTCGGGTGATGGCGCATCAACAACCGTCTTCGTTGTTGATACGAACGGTAATCTCTTGCGATCATTCCCTTCGGCAGCAACACGCTATGGAATTGGCCTCGAGCTTGTGAACGGCACACTCTACGCCGGTGAGCGCGATGGTGATAGACGCTTTGTAGGGATGAATCCGCAGAATGGTCAGGAGATATTTGCCACATATAACGCCTTCCAACAGACGTATGGTCCACGCGGTCTTACAACAGACGGACGCGGCAACTTCCTTCAGGTATGCACGGGGTTTGCTGCAGGGGGCGGTGCATTGCAAAACGCTTCAATTGCCGAGATCCCCATACCAACCGACAAGACAATGCAGATTACCAATGCACTTCCACTTGAATCAACGCGTGGACTGATCAACGCGCGAGGTGTGGAGCTTGATACGCGTGACGAAACAATGTGGATCTCCGACATCAACGGCACCATCTGGAAGTTCACGGGCTTGCGCTTCGTAGAGCCCCCTATCACTTCAGTTCATGATGAGGTCGAGAGACTTGGCTTGTCACAAATCTCGATCATACCACACCCTGTGCGCTCAGGAGCACTTATTACTCTTGCTGCAGCAGGCATCGAACGAGAAGTATCAACAACGATATACGATATTACAGGCGCAGCAGTTTTATCACTCCCTGGCGAACATCAGTCAGCAGACGAGCTGCTCTTGATGCGTATTCCTGATGGGAAGCTTCTTCCCGGAGCCTATGTGATAAGCATTGATACAACCAATGAGTCGTCGATTCGTCGTACGTTTGTGGTTTGCGATTAAGCTACAGCACCATCCATCTGCACATCCGTCTAGCCTATGCAACACATCGTTCTTTCCATCATCACAATGAGTATTGTATGGTACGCATGGCAGAACTTTAAATGGATAGGGCGCTTAAAGGCAAGCGATCTCGATCTCACTGATGAGCAACGACAGCAGCGCCAGATGCAGTATGTGATGCGCATTGTTGTTTGTCTTCTGACACTAGCCATGCTCCCATTTATTTTTACATTCATTGTTAAGTGATGTCGACGCCTACTCAGGATCCCGACAAAAAGGGACCATCAGCAACAGAGCGTAAGTTTCTTGAGGGTCCACACTCGCGCTTACGAGAGTTCTCGTTCGTTATCAGGGTAATGCTGGAGTTCATCAAGGGCTTTCGCATTCTGCATTTTGTCGGTCCCTGCATAACAGTGTTCGGTTCCGCACGCTTCAAAGAAGATCACCGCTACTATCAGCTGGCACGAGAAGTTGGATCGCGCCTTGCAGATATGGGATTTACCGTTATGACAGGCGGCGGTCCGGGTATTATGGAGGCGGCAAATCGCGGTGCGAAAGATGCCGGCGGAACAAGCATCGGTCTCAACATCATCCTGCCATTCGAACAGCATGCCAATCCATGGCTTGATGTGATGATCAACTTCGAGCACTTCTTTGTCCGCAAAGTCATGCTCGTGAAGTACTCACTCGGCTTCGTCGTTATGCCAGGAGGCTTCGGCACCCTTGATGAGCTGTTCGAAGCCATAACACTTATGCAGACGAAGAAGATCTTCAACTTCCCCGTTGTGCTCATGGGTACGGAATATTACGGTGGTATGATCGAGGAAATCAGAAGTGCCATGATCGACAACAAGACGATAAGTCCAGAGGATCTCGATCTCTTCTATGTGACGGACAGCATTGATGAAATGGAAGCCTTCCTCCGAAAGAGCGTTGTCAAGCGTTTTGGACTCAAGCAACAACTCTTCATCCCGAAATCATGAACATCTGCGTCTATTGCGGTTCGAGGTCTGGCCTTAACCCTGCTCATACAGAGGCTGCAGAGCACCTATCACAGGAGCTGCTGCGCAGGAACTGGGGGCTCGTCTACGGTGGTGGCAATATCGGCATCATGGGAACTATTGCCCGGAACGTACGCGCTGGCAATGGCTATGTCCATGGGGTGATCCCTTCATTTCTGGCAATAGACGAAGTTCTTTACACTGAATGTACTGAGCTCACGGTTGTTGACACCATGCATGTGCGCAAGCAGATCATGATCGACAACTCGTCAATGCTGTTAGCCCTACCAGGCGGATATGGCACCCTAGATGAACTCTTCGAGGCTATTACGTGGAAGCAGCTCAATCTTCACGATCGTCCAATCGGCATCCTCAATGTTGATGGCTATTTCGATCCTCTTCTACACATGGTCGATCACATCGTAACCGAGGGTTTTATTCACCGCGATGATCGATCGCTGGTGATTGTTTCCAACTCAGTGGTGGACCTGCTCAACGCGCTCGAGGTGCATGCAGGTAATCCGCGCAACGACAGAACAGAGCGCGGATAGGCCGATGCTCAAGGATCTGCTGTTTCATAGTGCCGGGTCGATCATCCGCGTCGGACGAACACGCCCCCTTCAACCGGATGACGCACCCGATCTGCCAGGGTTTCTCGAGCCGCGTGATGCACCGGCCGCATTTTCGAAGATTGATGCATCGCATCCGTGGCGCTTCATCTTCGGCGTCTTTGCAGCAACCGGAGCACCTGCGAAACGCATTGGACTGCTTGTAACAACAAAGGTTCTGCTTGCGGCACTCTCACCCTTGCTCCTGCACAGACTCCTTGAACTCCTCCCAAACGTAAGTGAGGCACCATTTGCCCTTACGTGGCAGGCGCAGCCGCTGGCCGCCTTTGCTACGGCTCTTTCGCTCGGACTCTTAGGCATGGTTGGTGCTGTTGTGCAGCAGCACATCTACTTTACCATGCTGCGCGGCTATGCCACGGTTGTCAACGGCATTAACAACCGTGTAATGCACCACACGCTGCGCCTGCGCAGATCTGCGCGGTCGATGATGCAGACCGGTGATCTTGTGAATCATCTCTCTAGCGACACCGATGCGATGGCAGAGGCCATGTTCTTCATTCCCGAATTCATGAATACCGTCCTGCAGACCGTCGTCGTGGTCTCTCTTCTCTGGTACTATCTCGGGATTGCAACGCTTGCATCACTGGCGATGCTGCTGCTGATATCCCCATTAACGCTGCTTGTATCACGTCGATTTCGACGTCTGGATCATCACATCATGGGCCTGCGTGATACGCGTGTGACGCTGATGTCGCAGATACTTCAGGGTATTCGTGTCGTGAAGTACCACGCGTGGGAGAATTCTGTTGCAAGCGAGGTGCAGGATGTGCGCACGCAAGAAATTGCAACTCGTATACGCATCGTAAAGGCCGATGCCATCAGCAATGTGATCTTCGTATCAACAACTACATTAGTTGGCTTTGCCGGTTTTGCAGCCTTCACCGCAACTGGTGGTGTTCTTGATGCGCCGTTGATCTTTGCCTGTCTGGCGTTATTTGCAATGCTGGAAGAGCCTTTCGGCATGATCAGTCATCTTCTTGCTAATCTGCAGCATGCACGCGTGGCATCATCGCGGTTAGATGCATTCTTCAAGGCCTCTACTCGTGAGATCGAATCGACGCAGGTCGATCATGTTGCACGCCCGGTTGGACTCGACGCCAAGGGGCTCGTGGTGCGCTTTCCAGATAGCGAGAAACCTTCGTTAGCAGACATTGATCTACACATTCCTGTCGGAACCAGCGTTGCGCTTATAGGCTCTGTAGGTGGTGGTAAGAGCACCCTGCTGAGAACATTAGCTGGTCTGCACAACCTTGAAAAGGGTTCTATTTCATTTCTCGCGAAGGACAGCGGACTGCGTCCACGCCAGGGCTATGTACCGCAGGAAGCATTCATCATGAACGCAACAATCCGCGAGAACATTCTCTTTGGTGAGGCGCCAGACCAGGATTTGCTGCAACGAAGCATCAATGCATGTGCACTGGCTCGTGATTTGGATATCATGCCTTCAGGGCTCCAAACAGAGATCGGTGAACGCGGTGTTAATCTATCCGGCGGCCAAAAGCAGCGGATCTCACTTGCTCGAGCTGCCTACTATCGCCCCGGTATTGTCTTCCTTGATGATCCCCTTTCTGCCGTAGACATAGACACCGAAGAACATCTCGTTCGTGAGTTACTCTTCGGCGAATGGGCAAACATTACGCGCATCATCGTAACACACCGGCTGCGCCATCTTGCCGAGTTTGATATTGTTGTGATTGTCGAGAGTGGCAAGATCGTCGCAAGCGGCACGTACAACGAGATACAACACAATCCCTACATGCTGCGATTGCTGGAGGCGCAAAGCGAGGCAGAACATGGTTCGACAATTGAGCGCTCAACGGGTTCATCAACCTCGACGGCACTTCATGGATTTATAGATGAGCCACAGCAGGAGGTTGGCCGCATCACGGAGGACGAAGACCGCGCCACCGGCGCAGTGCGTTTTGGTGTATATGCAGACTACGTTCGGGCGATGATCGGCAGCTCGTGGAAAGCCCCTTTCGTTCTCCTGGCTCTTATCGGGACAACAATTGGACTAACCCTGTTGCCGATGGCTCAGATGTCGTGGCTAGGGGGCTGGACAGATTCACAGTCTGGCCAATCACATGCTACGAGTTTCTGGAATGCAGTGCTCGCTATCCTGAATGTACAATACGTTAGCACGCCACTTGCCCTTGCCATCTATGGTGGATTGGGTGTTCTTGTGCTGTTAGCCTGGTACGGAGAGCGCTTGTTCTGGATGTATCGTGCCGCCAAGGCTGGTGTTCTCATACACAACAAGGCACTCAACGGAGTTTTGAACGCACCACTGCGTTTTTTTGATAGCACGCCAATGGGACGAATCGTGAATCGATTTGCCCGCGATGTCGAGGGTGTGGACGATCATCTCTCATGGAACTTTGAACAGTCGATACGCTCCCTGGCACAAACGCTGGGAGCACTTGTACTGATACTTACAATCATCCCGGCGGTGGTTGTGGTTGTCGCGCCCGTGCTCGCGTTGTATTACATACTGCAACGGGACTATCGCAAAAGTGCTCGCGAAGCAAAGCGTCTGGAGTCGATCAGTAGATCTAGCAGGTATGCGCATTTCAAAGAACTGGTAACCGGACTCGATGTCGTGCATGGTTTCGGCAAAGAATCATTTATGCTCAATACCTACTTCGACATTCTCGCGCGCTATCAGCGTCAGTATTGGTGCAGCATCATGCTCAACCGCTGGTTCAGCACGCGCGTGCCCCTTATCTCCGGCGGCGTGTCTCTTGCTACGTGCATCATCATTGTTACCGTTGCATGGACGGGTAGCATAGCAACAGGACTAGCCGGACTTGTACTCACGTATGCTCTCAGCTTTTGGGGCAGCCTGAACTGGACAGTTCGCTCGTTCAGCGAAGTTGAATCACGAATGACATCAGTGGAGCGCCTTCTCACATATGCTTCGATCGAACCAGAGCCATCGACCACATCCACTCCCGTCCTCGCGAGTAACACGCAATGGCCGACACAAGGGGCCATCACAGTAAACGATCTCTTTGTGCGCTATGCGCCCCATCTGCAACATGTACTCAAAGGTGTTTCATTCTCGGTCGAGCCCGCGTCAACGGTTGGGATCATCGGCAGAACAGGCTCGGGTAAGAGTACGCTCTTTCAGACGTTGTACCGATTCGTTGAACCCGACAGTGGCAGTGTACTGATCGATGAGGTTGATATTACGACCATTCCGCTTGAAACGCTTCGTAAGAACATCGCGATCATTCCGCAAGACCCTACACTCTTCATTGGAACAATCCGTACAAACGTCGATAGGTTTAACACTTGCACCGACGCCGAAGTATGGGATGCACTGCGACGTGTGCAGCTAGCAGAGGTAGTGCGCGCTCTTCCGGGCGAATTGAATGCGAATGTGTTTGAGGGAGGCGTAAACTTTTCTCAGGGTCAGCGCCAGCTTCTCTGCATGGCTCGCGCTATCCTCACACGGGCGCGTATCATCGTGCTCGACGAAGCCACAGCCAGCGTGGATGTTGCAACTGATGCCCTCATCCAGCAAACTATTCGTGAAGAGTTTCAGGGCGTTACGGTGCTTATCATTGCGCACAGACTCGACACCCTAGCCGATGCAGATATGATCATCGAATTGTCTGAAGGTGCGATCGCGTCGATTACCAGACGTTGACTTCACGCACAAGAGTGATGCCGAACGTGTCAGCAACAGATTGCTGAATCTTCCGAGAGAGCTCAAGGACTTCTGACCCAACAGCACCACCGTGATTTACGAGCACAAGTGCCTGACGGTCGTGCACGCCGCATCCGCCGTGTCGAGCCCCTTTCCATCCACATTGCTCGATAAGCCATCCAGCAGCCACCTTTACCGTTCCGTCTGTCTGAGGATAGTTGGGCATAGCAGGATGACGCTCTAGCAATGTCGAGGCCCGGTCTTGCGTGATCACGGGATTCATAAAGAATGAGCCTGCATTGCCAATCATCTGTGGGTCCGGAAGCTTGCGCGTGCGCACGCTCACGACGGCATTGTAGATATCGAGTGTTGTAGGCGTTGTAATAGACATCGCAGCGAGCTCTTCCTGCACGTCACGGTAGGATGTTACCAGCTTCGGATCGAGAGATAGACGATATGTAACAGATGTTATCATCACCTTGTCGCGTAGCTCTCGTTTAAACACACTTGCGCGATAGCCGAAGTCACACTCTACGGCGGTGAACTTGCGAATCTCTTCAGTTTCGAAGTCGAATGCCTCGAGTTCCTCGAAGATGGATGCCTGTTCAACGCCATAGGCTCCGATGTTCTGCATAGGTGCAGCGCCAACGGTACCGGGAATGAGTGCAAGATTCTCCATGCCCGACCAGCCTTGGTTGACTGTCCACGTGACGGCCTCGTGCCAGTTTTCACCGCTACCAAAACGAACATGTACATCGCGTCCATCCACACACTCCGCGCGCTGATGTAGCTGATTGATGATAACGAGTCCAGGTACATTGCCCGTGAGCAGAACATTACTTCCACCACCAAGCACGCGTATTGCAAGCCCCTTATCGCGGGCATAGGCAACTGCTTCTTGTAGGTCTTGGATGTTCGTGACAACAACAGCATGCTCAGCTCTCGCTGGGCATCCAAATGTTGTGTGTGGTCCGAGGTCGATATCGTGCTGAATACTGAGCATCAGCGGGCAAGATGCATGATGGTCTTCACATAACAAGCATCAGCGGTTGTTACGACTACCGTGTAGGGTCCGCTCGCAAGACCATCACAGGATATCTCTGCGCTCTTACCACTGCAGTCCAGATCAGCAATAAGTGCACCTTGCAGCGTGTAGAGTTGCATCCGACGCAAGGTTGATGTGCTCTGAGCTTGGATCTTATCTCCGCGGTCTACGATTGTTGATGCCTGTTCATCGTCACTCAGTACCGACGTAGCACCCGCGCTCCAGCGATATGTTAGGCCCGATGACATATCG
>JBEBCJ010000052.1:0-7442 GCA_041157865.1 Bacteroidota bacterium | reverse complement strand
ATGTGCGGTCTTGCAGGCCCCTTGCACGGCCTTGCAAACCAGGAGTGCTTGCGCTTTATCATCGACGTCAAGGAACAGTTTGGCGGCGTCCCAACAGACGAGCAGCTTACTGAGTACACGTGGAACCGTCTTCGTAATGGTCAGGTCATCCCTGGATACGGTCATGCTGTCCTCCGTGTTACCGACCCACGCTTTACAGCGTTCTACCAGTTTGCAGAAAAGCACAACCTGCAGGATGACAACGTGCAGATCGTTCAAAAGATTTACAACATCGTGCCAGGCGTTCTGCGTGAACACGGCAAGGCCAAGAACCCATGGCCTAACGTTGATGCAGCTTCTGGCTCGCTCCTGTATGCATACGGTATGAAGGAGTTTGACTTCTACACGGTGATGTTCGGCGTTTCACGCGCTATCGGTCTCTGCTCGCAGATGGTCGTAAACCGCATGATGGCTTCGCCAATTGTACGTCCAAAGTCGCTTACGCTAGCAGAGCTGAGCAAATAATTTCAATCGTCGCCCTCGCGAAAGCGGGGGCCCAGATGGGAAGCCCCAGCTTAGTGCCGGGGCTTTTTTTTTTGCAAGGCGCCCTCACGAAAGCGGGGGCTTTGCCCACTTGCTGGCTTCCCGCTTTCGCGGGAATGACGATCTACCTGCGGGAAGCTCATCTGGACAATAAAAAAGCCCGTCAAATCGACGGGCTTACTATTTTTGTCCCACTTGGGGGACGGGACTTGTGGACGCTACTGGATTCGAACCAGTGACCTTTACGATGTCAACGTAACGCTCTAACCAACTGAGCTAAGCGTCCTCGGGGGACGCAAATTTAGAAATTTTTTCGATGTATCATCTGAAAGGTTCTGCATGTCGATGATTGTTGCATTGATCATGGGTCTTGGCGTTTTGGCCCTTCTTGTAGCCGTGCTGTTCCGTCAGCGCGTTCACGCTGTAAAAATTGAAGACGGAGCGGCCTCTCCGGAGGAGCTTGCACGCCTAACGGAGATATCCAGCGCTATTGCCGAGGGGGCTATGGCATTCTTGGGGCGTGAATACCGCGTTCTGGGATTGTTCATGGCAATCTTTGCCGTCGTGATCTTCATGACGGTAGACCATGGCGGCCAGACAGCGCTCGCATTTGTTTTCGGTGCCGCAACGTCTGTTGTTGCAGGTTACATCGGCATGAAGATCGCCACAAAGGGCAACGTTCGCACGGCATCAGCTGCGCGCGTATCACTCCAAAAGGCATTCTCGGTTGCCTTTGAATCAGGCGCAGTCATGGGCTTTGGCCTAACAGGCCTGGCCGTCGTTGGCCTTGTACTCGTATGGCTGGGAATTGATGCCTTCGTACCTGGAATCAGCCGCGAGATCCAGATGGAGATTCTCTCCGGCTTTGGTTTAGGGGGCTCGGCAGTTGCTTTGTTTGGCCGCGTGGGCGGTGGTATCTACACAAAGGCTGCTGACGTTGGTGCCGACCTTGTGGGCAAGGTCGAAGCAGGCATCCCGGAAGATGATCCTCGCAATCCTGCTGTTATTGCCGACAACGTGGGCGATAACGTAGGCGATATCGCCGGCATGGGAGCCGACTTGTTCGGTTCTGTTGCCGAATCAACATGTGCAGCTCTTGTTATTGGTGCTGCCGGATACGAGATGACTGGTGGAGACAATCTTAACATTCTGCTCTTCCCAATGCTTGTGAACGGCGTCGGTATCGTGGCCTCGATCCTTGCACTGCCATTTATCCGTGCAACACAAGAAGACAAGGTAGAAGGCGCACTCAAGAATGCGTTGATCATTTCAACCATCATCATGCTTGCAGCACTGTACCCGATCACAATGTGGGCCTTTGGCGACAGCACATTTGCGGTCTCCGGTGTTACCGTAACTGCGATGGGCGTGTTCGTTGCGCTTGCAGCTGGCCTGGTAGCCGGACTGCTCATCGGATTAGTAACGGAGTTCTACACATCTCACCGCTACAAGCCGGTTCGTGAAGTTGCTGATGCATCGCAGACTGGCTCTGCAACGAACATCATCTATGGTCTTGCACTCGGATATAACTCTGCTGTGATTCCAATGTTGCTGATCGCAATCTCGGTTGTTATCGGCTATGTCTTCGCAGGTATGTATGGTATCGCTCTAACAGCCATCGGCATGTTGGGAACGATCGCTGTTGGTCTTACGATTGATGCTTATGGACCAACATCTGACAATGCCGGCGGTATTGCCGAAATGGCAGAGATGGGCAAGGATATTCGTAAGCGCACAGATGCTCTCGATGCAGCAGGTAACACAACAGCTGCTATCGGCAAGGGTTTTGCCATCGGTTCCGCAGCACTTACATCGCTTGCACTTACGAGTGCTTTCATCACGCGTGCTGAGCACACACTCGGTAAAGAGCTAAGCCTTGAGATCACAGATCCTCACGTATTGGCTGGACTCCTTGTCGGCGCTGCACTGCCGTTTGCGTTCTCAGCTATGACGATGAAGAGCGTTGGCAAGGCAGCATTCGCAATGATCGAAGAAGTGCGCCGACAGTTCCGCACCATCCCTGGCCTCATGGAAGGCAAGGCACGTGCTGAGTATGCAAAGTGCGTTGACATCTCAACGCAGGCATCTATCCGCGAAATGATCGCTCCAGGCTTGCTCGTGATCATCTCCCCACTTGCCGTTGGCTTCTTGTTCGGCGTGCAAATGCTTGCCGGACTCCTCATCGGCTCGCTCATCGTGGGTGTGATGCTCGCAATTTCCATGGCCAACTCAGGGGGCGCATGGGATAATGCGAAGAAGTACATCGAGACAGGCGTCATGGGTGGCAAGGGATCCGACACACACAAGGCCGCAGTCGTGGGCGACACCGTAGGTGATCCATTCAAGGACACATCGGGTCCAGCCCTAAACATCCTTATCAAGCTTATGGCTATCATTTCACTCGTTTTTGCTGCAGCATTTGCAACAAAGGGTGGGATTCTGATTCCGTAAAATGGACCCGGGTTAACCCCGGCGATACGAAGAAGCGAGGGCCGCAGCATGCTGCGGCCCTCTTTTTTTTGGGAACGATTAGCCCCCTTCCATCGTTATCTGCACTTGGTACAACAATTTATCTGCACCCCATGAAGCTCATTGCAATCCTTGCTGCGCTAACACTCTCGCTTGTCAACCTCTCTGCCGGTCCAGTAGAATCTGTCGGCACGATCACCGGTACCGTTCGCAATTCGATCACACAGGAAGCCGTGGTGGGCGCAACTGTGAAACTCGAGGGCACAAAGCTTGGTGTCTACACCAACAACAAAGGGGAATTCACGATCAAGAATATCCCACCGAAGTCTTACACGGTTGTGGTGTCTTCCGTTGGCTTCAAGAGCAAATCCCTCTTCAACACCCTTGTAACATCAGGCAATATTGTCAGCTTAGGCATCGAGATAGAGCCCGATCTTACGAAGGCCTCTGGAATCGATGTAGAGGTACGCTCATTCGGCAAGCGTTCTGAGACGCCCCTTTCTGTGCAGAGCTTGACGACAGAAGAGATTCGCAGCAATCCTGGCGGCAACTTCGACATTTCACGTGTACTGCAGGCACTCCCAGGTGTAGGTGGTGCAACAGGTGGTGCGAGTTTTCGCAACGACATCACCATTCGTGGTGGTGGACCAAGCGAGAACGTCTATTATCTCGATGGAATTGAGATCCCGCAGATCAACCACTTTGCCACGCAAGGCAGTGCAGGGGGCCCAGCAGGTATTTTGAATGTGTCGTTCATCGAAGATGTGAACCTGAGCTCGTCATCATTTGGCAGTGGCTACGACAATGCTCTTTCGTCGGTCATTGCCATCAAACAAAAGGATGGTAACAGCGAGAAGCTACAGGGTAACTTTAGGCTCAGTGCAACGGAAGTTGCAGCAACGGCTGATGGTCCGGTATCTGAGAATACAACAGTGATAGCATCTGCGCGCAAGTCGTATCTGGACTTTCTCTTTGCTGCTATCGACCTGCCGATACGACCGAACTACTGGGATTTTCAGTTCAAGACCACGACGAAGATCGATAACAAAACAACACTCAACGTAATCGGCGTTGGTGCGATCGATGTGTTCCGCTATGGTGTACCCCGGGAGACATCCCTTGAGAAGGAATATGTGCTGCGGTCGGCCCCTTCTGTTGATCAGTGGAACTATACCATCGGCGCTTCGCTCCGCAAAGCACTGGATAATGGTCAAGTCTTTGTTTCACTTAGTCGCAACATGTTCGACAACAAACTTCAGCGCACCAAGGAAGCACGTGCTGGCAATCCTGCGGAAAAGGTCTTTGACGTTTCTTCGCGTGAGATCGAGAACAAGTTCCGTCTTGAGTACACACAGGTTTCGGGTGGTATCTCGTATAAGACTGGCGTTCAGGCACAGTATGTAAAGTACACGAACACCACGTTTAATAAGCTCAACGACTTCGTGACACTGAACTTCGATTCAAAGGTAGATTTCTTCAAGTACGGCGCTTACGCAGATGCTTCGACCAGCTTCTTCAACGATCGACTTCGAGCAAGTGCTGGTCTGCGTGCTGATGGCAACACATTCATGACAACCGGGAATGAGTTTTGGCGTACGTTCTCGCCGCGAGGTGCGTTATCGTTCATCGTAGACTCTTCATGGACCATCAATGCAACGATTGGTCGATACTACAAGATCCCTCAGTACCCAATTCTCGGGTATCGGGATTCCTCAAACAGCCTTGTTAATGCGAATGCGTCGTACATAGGCACAACGCACTACGTAGCCGGCGTTGAGTACATGCCTGAGCCAAGTATACGTGTAACATTTGAAGGCTTCTACAAGACCTATGACGGTTACCCGATCTCTGCACGCGACGGAATCTCGCTGGCAAACCAGGGCACCAACTTCGGGATCATCGGTAACGAGCCTATCATCAGCTCGGGTAAGGGGCGTGCATACGGTGCAGAGTTGTTCTTCCAGAAGAAGCTCACCGAGAACTTCTTTACGACAATTTCGTATACATTGCTGTACAGCGAGTTTACAGGACTCAACTCCGACACGTACATACCATCGGCATGGGACTTCCGCCACCTCGTGAGCGGCATTGTTGGGTACAAGTGGGACAACGGGTGGGAGTTTGGCGGCAAGATCCGCTATGCTGGTGGCTCACCATACACCGCATACGACACCACTGCGTCACGTCAGCTATTCATCTTAAACGGTTTCGGGCAACTGGATTTTGCCAGACTGAACGAAGAGCGGTTGAAGGCATTTCGTCAGGTAGACGTCCGTATCGACAAGAAGTGGTCGTTTACGTCATGGTCGCTAGACCTGTTCATCGACGTACAGAACGTCTTTGCCTTCTCGCTTGATGCACCATCACAATACACCTTTACGCGAACTGCAGACAACTCCGACTGGGCCAGCTCGGACGGACAGCCGGTACGACCGGATGGATCGAATGCCATTCCAGTATTCATCGACAACAGTTCTACATTAGTAACGCCAACCATCGGCGTCATTATTGAATTTTAAAAAAGCCCCTTGTCAGTTTCGAAGTGAGCAGTATTTTTGCTCGCTTCCTTAGCTCAGCTGGTTAGAGCAACTGACTCTTAATCAGTGGGTCCGGGGTTCGAGTCCCCGAGGGAGCACAGACGTTAAAACCCCACTACGACCAGCGTAATGGGGTTTTTTTGTTTCTTGGATTACGTCGAGCGCGAACTAGAAACGCATCGACACAACGAAGACCGGCGTTGTTGGTGTGCCAGCCAGACCGACAGCGATGGAACCATCGGACGGCAGAATCGGCTCGGCAAGTTTAAAGAGCTCATTGCTCATCAGATGGACGCCATAGGCTACACCTGCTCCGATGGCATACCCAGTGAGAACATCCGTGAAGTAGTGAACGCCCAGGTTCATTCGTGAGAATCCCATCCAGAGGGCATACCCGACCGAAGGGGCGATCACATACCAGGTTGGGTATCGCAAGATCATCGTCGTTGCAATTGCCGCTGTTCCCGTGCTGTGTCCGGATGGGAACGAATTCATGTGCGTGTCAACGCGACCCTCGCCGTTGACGATGAGGTCGGGATGAGCGACGTACGGACGCTCACGATTGACAAGGTTCTTGGCTGCAACAGCAATCGCATATGCCATCACGAGTGTTGTCGATGCCTGAAGACCTGTCTGCGCAGCATATCGATTAGCAGCAGACGGCTCATCGATTGCCGATGCGAGAACGCCGTACGTATAAAGCGCAATGGGCGTTCCAATATAGACCGTTCTTGCTCCATCTGAAATGAAGCGCGAGACTTCTTTGAGCCCCTCACTCTTGATTGAGTTGCATTCGTAGACGATCCTGCCGTCCCAGTTGAGTGTGCCAAGATCTGGCTGCTGTGCACGCAACGTGCATGGAACCAAGAGAAGGAGAAAGAAGAAAACATTCATGTGCAAAAGTACATTCGATCAACTCAGAAATTTTACAATTGCCCAGAATTCATAGGCATACGACCAACCTGTTGGATTTGTTGTTTATGTCAATCGGGATATCTTGTGCTCATTACTCTAACAACTTTTCATAAAGCTGTGCGCAAGTCATTTACAATTTTTGCTATTGCAGCATTGCTGCTCAGCGCATGTGAGAGCACCGATATCCCTGTTGATCCCGAACCAACTCCAGATGTCGTTGAGAAGGATTCAGTTGTGATCTCACAAGAGCGCTACGACAAGGCCTTGTACAGCGATACTGTCAACTTCTCGATAGTAAAGGAAAATGGACTAGGAGCTGCGAAGGCCGCCGTGCACGACTTCAACACTTCAAATCACAAGATAGCTGTTGCGTTTTCCAGCGAGAGTTTCACCAAGGGCGAAGTTAAAGTCATCCTTTACGGCAGACGTCCCACAATGTTTGATCCTGAGCCCCAGATCGTATCGTATATGTTTTCCTCGACAAAGAAAAGCGTTGTCGATACACTGACAGGTATAGTTAGCTCAGTTGCTGTCGTATCAGGCCCAGGCACCACTTGCCGCATGAAGGGGCAGCTTATCCTGCTGCCGTAGGGTCGATATACAAACGCTAAAGCTCTGAATCCAGAGGTGTCGCTTAGGATCATTAGGGATTGTCCATTACAGTGCCGTTGTGACGGACGTGACGAACCTCTTGGTACGAGTACTTTTGAACGTAAACATCCTTGGGGGTCTTGAGAATGCACATTGGCCTATCGGTTGCATCATTTGTTGCAATGTTTGTTGCAATGATTGGGATTACCCTCTTTCTTCGGCATCGCACGCTTATGTCGCAGAGCAGCATGGGATTGCTATCCTTCCTACTGATGAACGTGCTGTGTCCTGCGCTAATCTTTTCGTCTCTGGCACAGTCTCAGCTCGACACCTCAGAGCTGCTTGCGGCATCCATGATCATTGGATCAGAGCTTGCTATAGGGATTCTTGCATATGGCATCGGTCGAT
>JBEBCJ010000051.1:0-6141 GCA_041157865.1 Bacteroidota bacterium | reverse complement strand
GTTCGCTGTCAAACACATAGACAAGATTCGTAAGGTCTGCAATGGTAACCGAGCTGGTCTCATCACCGTAGTATGCCCCCTTCCCAGGCTTATCACCGGGAGCTCCAATTGGGTTAGAGACGCTCCGCATAACCGACATCATGGCCGCTTTGGCTTCAAGAAGATCACGTGGCTGCAGTTCACTAAGGTAGGCATCAAAGAAAGTAGCCCTGACATAACGATTAATGCGACCACCATTCCCCGGGATGGTCGTGTTGCGCGTCGCAGTTGCCACGTCAAACGGATAATCTCTTTGTTGAATCGTGCGACATTTATCGATGTCTAGATTAGCAAAGACTCGCACATCGCGTCCCTGATAGATCTTAGCAACCCCTTTCGAGCTGTCAGGGTATTCCACAACCGCGGAGTTACCAAAACGGTCCTCAATAGTAAGTGCCAATCGGATGGTGAAGTTGTCCAGGAGCGACGCAACAGGCTGAATTTCAGCAATAAGCGAAAGAGCCTCTTCCACCGTAGCAGCGTTATCAAGGACATATGGAACTAGCAGGCCCATGGCTACGCCCTTCAGACGCACATCGCGTGTGCCATAGTCACTCGGGAACAGAGCTAGAGCATGCGCCGATAGCCCTTTCTCGTTCATGCCATCCAACACAACAAGATTCTGGTTGGCTACCACCACACTGCCATAGCGCGAAGTCCATGTGGCAGGGTTTTTAGTAACAACTACCGTTTCACCTGAATTGGCTCCAGACTTCCGCAAGCCGCGTGGCATTACTAGTAGTGTTGGATCCGAAGGATCTTTGGTGTTCGAGGCGTTGAACCAGTCCTGCGTTCTTCCTACAAGCACTGCAACGGGGTTGTCATTCCAAAGCACTCTAGTGCACCCAATCGGACAAGATTCGTCGTCTAACGGAGTTTGACTATCCATGCGACTCTGTGCGTCTGCGTTAAAAGCAGACGTACTGAATACCACAAGTAGCGTCAATGTGCCGAGGCGACCCAGCATTCGTTTGCAATACGTCATCATACTACAGTCCGAGATTATCTGGCTATCAGTTTGTTGATGGTCAATAATACCAATAATCTTCGCCATATGTTTGCTGTGTGAACTGGTCATCAACCTATATACTTCCTGCACTACTTACGCTTGCGATTACAGCACATGCGCAGCCCTCATTAGTGAGTGTCCGTGGGAACATCCGCAGCTGTTTTGCTGTGCGGATTCTTGACCGGCAATCACCAATCGATTCTCTGCTGGTTGACTCGATGCGTATACCGCAGGGGGCCGCTGTGTACCTTATGTGCATGGCATCAAAGGCAGACGTGATGAGTGCAAGTGTATCGATTGGTGATGTTACTAGTCTGGCCGGCACATGGCGTCGAACAGTTGTGCTTTCTTCCGATGATGATCTTGTCCAAATTTCTCCCATCGAGATCTCGCCCTTTGACTCAGGCGATCTCTACCAACTTATCGTGCCGATTGTTGCCGACACCGTTGTGATCGACTCCGTTGTTACAAGCATTGCATGGAATGGACGCAATGGCGGCGTGATTGCTATTGAAGCACGTGTGCTTGTATCTGATAGTGGACGCATTGACGTTTCTGGACTCGGCTACCGTGGTGGCCTTCGCTCCAATAATGGCGGAAGCTGTGGCATCATTCAACCGTGCGACCCAGCCACGAGCGACCGCACTGGGGGCAAGGGAGAGTCGATACGCCTTCCCGTTGCCTCCTGCACGAATGGTCACATACCATGGGCCAGTGGAGGGGGCGGAGGAGATGCGCACAACGCCGGAGGCGGTGGCGGCGGCAATGGCGGCTCTGGTGGACGCGGTGGCAATCAGTACGTGTGCAGCGCCATTCCAGGCATGTATGGCATGCCGGGCATGGCCTTGCTTGATGGTTCACAAGAGCGCGTGTTTATGGGTGGCGGCGGTGGCGGTGGACATCAAAACAACAATGTAGCTACTGATGGTGCAAGCGGCGGCGGAATTGTCATGATTAAGGCCCATACGATTATCGGTGACTCCCTATCGATAATCGCTCGTGGCTACAATGCTGCTCCACGCGCTGGCAATGATGGAGGCGGTGGAGGCGGTGCAGGCGGCAGCGTGCATATCAATTCGTGCCATGCCGAGCTCCCTATCACCTTCGATGTCTCCGGCGGTACAGGGAGCATGTGCGATGGTGGACACGGTCCCGGCGGCGGAGGTGGTGGAGGCAGAGTTATGCTGCATCCGGCATTGCTGCAGAATTCTTCACCATACCTCGCATTTGCGATCTCAGGAGGCAAGGCAGGAATAGTTGCACCATCGAACACCAATGGAGCAGAGAATGGCAACGATGGTGTAGTAACGGCGCTATGCAGGTCTGTAGAGCCTCACTCTCTCAGCATCCAACAGCGATCAAATGTTGGCGATACGATTATGCTTACGTTGCAGGCCCAAGATTCGACAGCGATCTGCGAGACATATGTTTCACACGCAGTGCGTTTCATCGGTCGCGCCCATGCACCCCTAACGAGTGGCCTTACGTGGTTTGATGCTACACAGGTAGAAATATATCGCACAGGAGCAGACACGTGTATTGTCAGCGTCACACTCCCAAGTAATCGTACTTGGACGTTACCTGTTCTGGCTGTGCTCAGCAAAGACTCATCGACTGTTGTATCACATCGTGCATGGATCACGAACGTTGCACCAGCTCAAGAGTGCACATGGTCATACCTCAATAGAGTGATCACTGTTGATGCCTGCGCACTGCCAATCCGAACGATTGAACAGACGAATCCTCTGGTTGTGCGTGTGCGACAAACAACGTCGCACATCGTCGTTGATGTTGATGGCGCTCTCTATGCGTCCGCATCGTGCGCGCTTGTCTCTGTTTCCGGCGAAATCATTGCAACATCTGACGCTCAGACGTCAGCTTTCTTCCCTATCGAGAAATTGTCCCAAGGGGCATACGCAGTCGTGGTCGACTACCTCGGAGCTCGCTACGTAGCTCCCGTCTGCGTCTATCGATGACAACAACCGTTGTTAACGTATAAACTTTGGATGCATAAGGTTTTCGAGGCTAAAGATCTCCTGAATCTTTTCCTCTGACAAAAGCCCCTTGCTGCGAACGATGTCGATTACGGAGCCGCCTGTTTCAAAGGCCTCCTTGGCAATAGCCGCGCTTGCCTCATAGCCAAGTATTGGGTTAAGGGCTGTAACGATGCCAACGCTGTTCAGTACCATCTCGCGTGTGCGTTCAGCATTGGCCGTGATACCATCGATGCAGAGCTCCCGTAATGTTGTGCACGCCCGACCAAGTGTTTCGATCGACTGGAACAAGCAGTATGCAAGGACGGGCTCCATCACGTTTAGCTGGAGTTGTCCGGCCTCCGCGGCAAAGGTTACGGTAACATCGTTGCCGATGACGAGGTAGCAGACTTGGTTGACGACTTCAG
The DNA here is from genome assembly GCA_041157865.1 of Bacteroidota bacterium. Classification (GTDB taxonomy): domain Bacteria; phylum Bacteroidota; class Ignavibacteria; order Kapaibacteriales; family Kapaibacteriaceae; genus UBA10438. The sequence goes on along the minus strand of JBEBCJ010000051.1, from coordinate 2,692 downwards.
GTATGACAGGATTGACCTTCCCCGGCATGATGCTCGAGCCCGGCTGCATGCGCGGCAGATTGATCTCGTTGAATCCACAACGGGGTCCACTCGAAAGCAGACGCAGATCATTGCAGATCTTTGAAAGCTTCACAGCCACACGCTTCAATACACCACTAACCTGCACGTACGCACCATTGTCCCACGTTGCTTCAATAAGGTTCTGCGACAGCGTAACAGGTATGCCACTTACTGTTTGCAAATGATTGACTGACAGCTCAGGGTAGCCTTCTGGGGCATTGATACTTGTGCCGATTGCCGTTGCACCAAGATTTACCTCTGTAACGAGCATCCGGGCTTCTTCAAGCCGTCGCAGATCCTCCCCGATATTCACGGCAAATGAATCGAACTCTTGCCCGAGTGTCATCGGCACGGCATCCTGCAATTGAGTGCGCCCCATCTTGATAACATCGGCAAACTCTGTGCCCTTGCGCGCAAAGGACTCTTGAAGTAACCCAAGCGCATTGATAAGCTTACCGATCTCGACATACAGACTTAACCGAAACGCCGTTGGATAGGCATCATTAGTGCTCTGTGAGCAGTTCACATGGTTGTTTGGATGCACGATCTCGTATTTGCCCTTGGCATGCCCCATAATCTCGAGCGCCTTATTGGCAATCACTTCATTGGCGTTCATGTTCGTTGATGTGCCGGCGCCACCCTGTATCACATCCACCACAAACTGATCATGCAACTCTCCTGCTGCGATCGCATCACAGGCTTGACATATTGCATCGGCAACATCCACCTCGAGCACGCCCAAGTCCTTGTTCGCCAGTGCCGCAGCTTTCTTCACATGCGCAAAGGCGATGATGAACGACGTCGCATGCGAGATGGGGATTCCCGTGATATGGAAGTTCTCTTTTCCGCGAAGTGTTTGCACGCCGTAGTATGCGTCATCCGGAAGCTGGCGTTCTCCAAGAAAATCATGTTCAGTGCGCATTGGTCATGTCCGTTACAAAACGAGGTGTTCGGAATAGGTTGGCATGTAACAATTCACGCCATAACGTTCGAGAAGCAGATCTTTGAGTGCTGTGCGCGCTGAATCTTCACCATGCGTGAGGAAGGTCATGGGCGTTCCAGCCCTTGCGACACTCTCATACCAATGCACGAGGTCGGCTTGCCCTGCGTGGGCACTAAAGCCCCCTAGCGTGTGAATTGATGCCTTTACGAGTTTGCGATCTCCCATAATCGAGATTTCTTTAGCACCATCAACAAGTCTGCGGCCCAAGGAGCCCCGTGACTGATACCCTGCGATGATGAAGTGGCAATTATGGTCGTCGATGTTATGCCGTATGTGATGCATAATGCGTCCAGCCGTGCACATGCCGCTGCCGGCGATCACGATAAACGGGCCCTGTGCTTCATTGATTGCCTGTGATTCGGCAGCAGTCGTGCATATATGCAGCGAGCGTAGATCGTGATAGAGCTGCCCGTCTTTCAGCAGTGCAGTACTTTCTTCGTCCATGAGCTCTTCGTGCTGACGGTAGATGTTGGTAGCCTTGATGGCCATCGGACTATCAAGATAGATCGGCAGCGACGGGATGTGCTTCTTACGAATCAGCTCGGCAATGTGATACAGCATCTGCTGCGTGCGGCCAATCGCAAAGGATGGAATGAAAATCTTACCATTGGTCTCGACGGCCTCTACGACTATCTTTTCAAACTCTACCAGGGTCTCTGCAAGAGACTTGTGGTTACGATCACCGTACGTGGATTCCATGATCAAAATGTCCGCTTTCACTGGTGGCTGAGCATCTCTCAGAAACGGCAAGTGCGGCGGACCAAGGTCTCCACTAAAGACAATTACCTTCTGCGATCCCCCATCGTTCACAGTGAGCTCAACAGAGGCAGACCCAAGCATATGCCCGGCTTCGTAGAACTTAGCTGTTACGCCTGGGGCAACTGCAGCAGTCGTGTTATAATCTATCTCTTCAAACAAGTCGATTGCCTGCGTAACATCATCTGTCTCATACAGCGGCTGATCGTTGCGGTTCATCTTGATGCCACGCTTAGCAAAGCGTTTGCGACGGCGCTCATAGTCTGAGACTTGAATGTGCGCAGCATCGAGCAGGATTACCTCGGCCATATCTCGCGTTGCGGGTGTGGCATAGATCGGCCCCCTATAGCCCTCTCTGACGAGTAGCGGCAAGCGTCCGCAATGATCGAGGTGCCCATGGGTGAGAATCACGGCATCGATATCCATGCGATGAATCTTACCGGGTATCACATTGCGGGCATCATCGTCCTTATCACCTTGGAACATTCCAAAATCAATCAGGACCTGTGCGTTTTCTGTCTCCAGGAGGTAAGAGGACCCGGTTACCTCTCCTGCTGCGCCGTAGGGTGTAATTGTAATCATGTTGCAAAAGTACGATGCGTAACTTTGTTCATGGCCCCCGAACAAGAGACAGAAACAAAACGCGTTGATTACAGCCTACTACGACGACTACTGCGCTTCCTACGCCCATACCGCCTGCACCTCGTTGGCGGCGTGCTGCTTACGTTGGTATCGTCTGCACTGGGCCCGCTTAGGCCATTTATCACGCGCATTGCCGTAGACGAGCATATCGCTAAGGGCGACCTCGACGGACTACTCATCTTCATTGGCATAATCTTCGGCCTTGTGATAATACAGGGGGCTACACAATAC
>JBEBCJ010000050.1:0-3935 GCA_041157865.1 Bacteroidota bacterium | reverse complement strand
CGGACGCCTCTATATTGGCTATTCAGCCAGCCCAACGCCTGGCGACCGCGTTACCAACCTGGAAACGAATGCCGAAGCAGCAAAGGTGATGTTCTACGCTCTCGACGCAGCGAAGCTGCCGGTTGTTAACAGTGTAGATCCAGAGCCACTGCAGGCAGATGTCACGATCGCACCAAATCCGGTGCGTGAAGTTGCAAATGTTCGCATCGTGAGCAAGTCTCAGGGCGCTGTTAAGGTCTCCGTCATGACGTCGATTGGCGAAATGGTTATGTCTTCGGTTAGCCCGAATGACTCTGGCACCTTTGAAGTAGCAATTCCAACGCAGGCACTTGCCGCTGGAATGTATCAATGTGTGATCGAGCAGGCAGGTGCCCGTTCGGTTCATGCATTGTCTGTTGTCCGCTAATTAAGAAATAGAGTTTACAGTACATCTAGACCCAATAGGAGCTGTACATGGTACGTCGGTACCTCTTACTTGTGATACTTCTTGCTGCGACAACAACATTGTCGTATGCCGGTATCACAGGAATTCTCGCCGGAAAGATCACCGATAAGAGTGGTTCACCAGTTGCTGGTGCAACCATCAAAGTTGTTGGTACAACTCGCGGTGGATATTCCAAAGCAGATGGTAAGTACACCATCGTCAACATCAACTCAGGTACGTACGACGTGCGGGTAACCGCCGTTGGATACGACACGGTTGTAAAGCGTTTGACCATCATTGCCGACCAGACACTCACGGCGGACTTTCGCCTGAGTCAGGGCGGTGTAACGCTTGGGGCTCTGGACGTAACGGCAGAGCGACAGATGGTTCGCTCTACCGACGTCGGTACCAACCGTCAGGTTTCCGGTAAGGAAATCACCAAGATCGCTCGCGACAACCTGGCATCGGCACTTTCGCTGCAGGCTGGTGTTCGTGCATCGGGCAACAACTTTGTGATTCGAGGTGGTCGCACGAACGAAACACAGGTGATGGTCGACGGTCTTACTGTTACTGACCAGTTCACTGGTGGTCTTGGTAACGTAGGATCGACGATCTCGGCAGCAATGCCAAGCCCCCTTGCTGTTGAAGAAGTACAGGTCCAAACGGGTGGTTTTACAGCCGAATACGGTAATGCTGTTGCCGGCAACGTTAATACCGTCGTTAAGACAGGTAAGCTGGACCGGTATGATGGTCAGGTACGTTGGCGTAAAGACGTGCCGTTCCTCTACGGCACGGCAGGCAATGGCGTTCAGCTTGGTGCTCCGCACGAAGATGTTGCCGACGTTGCCGTTGGTGGACCGCTTGGTCTTGGCAAGTCCACGTTCTTCCTTTCGGTACGAAACACATATCAGCAGTATCGCAACCCAAGCTTGATGGTGCTCGACCCAATTGGTAACAACCTCGGTCAGCTGCCGAACAACCGCACGTGGGCTCGTAACATCACTGGTCGTATGCGCTTCCAGCTCGATGATAATCTCGCACTCTTGGCAGGGGGCTCATACGGCTTCCTCGCAGGAGAGCTCAGCAGCCAGGGCTGGTTGTATGCAACGACCAAGGGTCAGCGCGTAAACAGCGCAGGTCAATTGATTGAACTTCCTGAAGAGCGAATTGCAAAGCAGCCAATTGTACAAGAGTTTACAACAAACGGCTTTGCCCAGATCAACCACTCACTGAGCAACAACACATTCTATGAGCTTCGCGGCTCATACAATGGTAAGGTAACGGAGATCGCAAAGCGACGCGCTACGGAAGACGGATTGATGCCACCTCCAGGCATCTTCTCAGGAATTGATCTGTATGCTCCAACAGATACAATCGAAACAGGTGAAGGTTATTTCCGCGGATCGAATCAGATTCTTGATGAATACGATGCTGTTCGCTACCGCACTGTAACGGCCGATGGCTACGTGAACAACTGGGACGTGACTACACGTAATCCGATCACGGGTTACTATGAAGGCCCTGGCGATAACCAGTCAACATCTAACCCATATGGCCTCCTGGGCTACTTCTTGAGTCACGGTAACACCGCAGGCGTTGAATTCCGCAGTTCGATTTTCTATCAGCTCGATGGAAACATCACACATACGCTTGAAGTAGGCGATACACGCCACACACTTAAGGGTGGTTTTGAGTTCCGGACGTTTGACCTGGCGCTCTATTCGAATGGTGCACCATGGCAGGGCGATCAGTTCGCTCAGTCGTATGGTAAGGACAACGTTACAAATCCTGATCGTACCCGCCCATCGCGTACTCCGACAACAGCAGCGTTCTTCGTGCAGGATCAGATCATGCTCAAAGGTCTTGTTCTTACGGCTGGACTTCGTCTTGACTACCTCAATCCGAACTCGAACAACTTCGACATCGGAAATGTTGCTGATTCAGCGCTCGTAACCTCGAAGCTCAATTTCGGACCACGTGTTTCAGTAACATATCCAGTTAGTGACGATGGCCGTCAGAACTTCCAGTTGTCATATGGTATCTACTACCAGAATGCACCTTGGACGTACCTCTACGACGGTGTGTATTCTGATCCGGAATTCACAGACTTCTTTGGCAATCCAAACATTGCACCGCAGCGTACGAATCAGTTCCAGGTTGCATACAACCACCAGCTGAACGACGTGCTGGCATTGTCGGTCACTGGATACTACAACGACGTCTACAATCAGCCGTCGATTCGTATCACAGAGTTTCAGGGCCGTCCGAAGTTCCAGTACGACCTTGCATCATACGGTACATCGCGTGGTATTGAAATGTCGTTCATGAAGCGTCTTGCTGATAACTGGCAGTTCAATATCAACTACACGATCTCCAACGTTCGCGGTAATGCAAACTCTGCAACACAAGTGCCGCCGGTAGACCCAGCCACTGGCCAGTATCAGCTTCCAATTGCGGACTTCCCGCTCAGTAATGACCTGCCTCACCGCATCAATGCTGTTATCGGTTTCACATGGGGCGAGGATGAAGGACCAAAGATCGCAGGCATCCCGCTACTTGAGAACTTCTCTGTGAACTTCTCGGGATTCTGGCAGAGTGGTGGGCCTTACACCCCGGTCAACATTCGCGGTCAGATCGCTGGTCAGCTAAATTCAGCACGTTTCCCATCGAACTGGTTCAGCGAAATGCGTATTACGCGCACAATCCCGCTCGAGAGTGTGTTCGGAGGAAAGACAGCACTCGACCTCACGCTTGACGTATACAATCTGTTCAACTTCACAGATCCAATCTCGTTCTATACCACGACACGTAACCCAGATTACGACGGCAACAGCTTGAATCGCCAAATCTCGGATCTCGGCAGCGTGACGTATTACCGTGATGCAGACCCTGTGAACAAGAACACGATCGCTAGCAATCAGTACGATCGCTATGGTCAGCGTTTGTACCAGCCACGTGTTGACTTCAACCGTGATGGCCGCGTAACTCCGGAAGAAACATTCCGCGGTTACCAGGAGTATGTTCAGGTGCAGGTAGATCGCCGCCCGAACTATCAAACTCCACGCACAGTTTTCTTCGCTGTTTCATTCCGATTCTAAGAAAGGAAGAGAACAACGATGAACACAACGATGAAATCAGGAGAACTTATGAATCGTCAGTGGATGATTACGGCAATGTTTGCAGTGCTTCTCATGGCAACTGCACCATCACTTGCTGATATCAATAGAAATGGCAAGACGCGTAAGGGCGAGGACGCATCGGAAGACATACAGCGTACGCCAACTGGCGTGTATGACCAGCAGGGCAACACGAAGTCGCGTGTCAACTTCCAGATCACCAACTATGGTGTGTTTGGATTCAATATCGCACAGGGACGTGGTGGTACGTTCTGGCCGCGTGGTCGTGCAAACCAATACATCTTTGCAGGTGGTGCTTGGTTTGGTGCGCGCAAATTGCCGCCAGGGTCAGATACACTGCGCAAGCGCGTCATGCTTACGTACAATCCGTATAC
>JBEBCJ010000049.1:0-6375 GCA_041157865.1 Bacteroidota bacterium | reverse complement strand
GTTGCTGGTTTATATGCGATGACAGCCGAGTATCGAAGGCGACGACTGCTCTCGTTCTTTGCCGGAGACGGCGGACCTGTAGACGAGAATGTGCGGTATCAGGTTGATCAGGCCCTGATCGCATTCGGCAACGGGGGGGTCACTGGCGTAGGCCCGGGACAAAGCCGTCAGCGCGACTGGTTTCTACCCGAGTCGTATGGTGACTTTATCTTCTCGATCGTAGGTGAAGAGTATGGCTTTATTGGAATCTGTTTCCTGATCGGGGCATTTGCCCTCATTATGTGGCGCGGATACATGGTCGCCAAGAAGGCACCCGACGCCTTTGGACGATTGCTTGCTGGCGGAATCACCACAACGCTGGCCATCTATGCCTTTGTGAATGCCGGCGTAACATGTGGCGTTTTGCCAACAACTGGCCTGCCGATGCCCTTTATCTCGTATGGCGGTTCAAGTGTATTCTTTAGCGCAATTGCCGTTGGCGTGCTTCTCAATATCTCGTCGCAGGCCGGCGTGTACAGAAGAAAACGCCCCCTACCGACATCGTAAAACCCTGTATTTTCAACGAATTTGTAGTATTATCGCAGCGTCATGCACGATTCGACTACGAAGCTTTATTTCTCTATCACCGAAGTGTCAAAGATGCTCGGAGAGGAGCAGCACGTCCTGCGATATTGGGAGCGCGAGTTCACACAACTGCGGCCGCGCAAGAACCGTGCTGGAAACCGCATCTACACAGAGCGTGATATTGCCGTGCTGATCGTGATCCGCAAGCTTCTTCGCGAGGAGCGATACACAGTTGCTGGAGCAAAGGAATACCTAAAATCCAACGGTATCCCAGAACATATTGCTGACGATCTCAAAGCAACATTGAAGCCCCTTTCAACAACTGAGATGGCAGCCGAGGAGAATCCGCATACGACTCCAGACCCCGAAAGGATCAAGCTTGCCAAGGAGTTAGTGCAGGAATTGCGCGATTTGGCAGCTTCGCTTCGCATGCCAAAGGCATAAATCAAGCCCGAACTTGGGCCTCCATTTCGTATATTCGCAGCCCATATCACGGTCCCGTGGTAGAGTGGCTATACAGAGCTCTGCAAAAGCTTGTACATCGGTTCGAATCCGGTCGGGACCTCTTATACGATTCAATATCACGTAGAAAGAGTATGGCAACAACAGCCGATCTCCGTGTAGGAGCAGTCATCCGTCATAACGGAGAATTGTGCGTCGTTCTAGAGTCCATCCACCGTACACCGGGCAATCTGCGCGCCTTTTATCAGGTAAAAATGCGTGTGATCAAGACCGGCAAACTGCGTGAAGAGCGCTTTCGCTCTGGTGAGACCATCGAGTTCGTCCGCGTAGAGACCCGAAACTTCCAGTATCTGTACAAAGACACAGACATGTTCATGTTCATGGACCAGGAGTCGTACGATCAGATTCCGGTTCCAGCCGAGATCGTTGGCGACGGAGCGAAGTTCATGAAAGAAGGGATGGAAGTCCAGATCGCTCGTGACGAGGCAGACAATGTGGTGCAGGTTACTATGCCAAACCACGTTGCTGTGCGCGTAACAGCTACTGAACCTGGTGTGCGCGGAGATACAGCTACTAACGTACTCAAGCCTGCAACGGTTGAAACAGGTGCGACGGTGATGGTCCCATTGTTTGTTAACGAAGGCGACCTTATTCGTGTAGACACCAGCAACGGTTCATATATGGACCGTGTCAAAGAATAATATAGAACCTACGAGGAGGATCTTATGGATCTGAATTATCTACGCCGTCTGCTTCGAGTGTTTGATGAAAGCTCCGCCACCGAACTTACGATCGAAGAAGAGGGTCTATCGATTTCGCTGGCAAAAGGCGGCGAACAGCCCATGGGTATGATGCAGCCGATGTACGGCATGCAGCAGATGGCCCCGATGCCTGCACCTGCTCCGGCAGCTGCTCCGGCTCCGGCCCCCGCGGCCGCTCCGGCCGCAGCAGCAGGGTCGGATGAAGCCAATCACAAGGTGCTATCCCCGATTGTGGGCACATTCTATCGTGCTCCATCTCCTGATGCCGATGCATTTGTACAGGTTGGACAGCACGTGAACGCCGGCGATACGCTTTGTATCGTAGAGGCTATGAAGCTCATGAATGAGATCGAGTCCGACGTATCTGGCACGATCGTGAAGATCTTGGTTGAGAACGGACAGCCGGTTGAGTACAATCAGCCAGTGTTCGTTGTCAAGCCAGACTAATCAGAGGACATCACAACATGATCAAGAAGCTGCTTATCGCCAACCGAGGCGAGATCGCCCTGCGGATCATTCGTGCTGCGAAGGAACTTGGAATCAAGACCGTTGCCGTGTATTCGGAAGCAGATCGTGCATCACTGCACGTGCGCTTTGCAGATGAGGCCGTGTGCATTGGTCCTGCCCAGGGTAAGCTCTCGTACCTGAATATCCCGTCTATCATTGCAGCCGCCGATGTAACGAATGCTGATGCGATCCATCCTGGCTATGGGTTCCTTGCAGAGAATGCGACGTTCGCAGAGATCTGTCACGACTGTAACATTACGTTCGTTGGACCAACCCCCGATGCGATCGTTCGTATGGGCAATAAGTCTATAGCGAAAGACACCATGCGCGCTGCTGGCGTGCCTGTTGTTCCGGGCTCTGACGGCATCGTGGCAACAATCGAAGATGCCCGCGTTGTAGCAAAAGACGTAGGCTATCCAGTGATGATCAAGGCCGTTGCCGGCGGTGGCGGCAAAGGTATGCGCTATGTGGAATCTGCAGACGAGCTCGATCGCGCATATGCCACGGCAAGGGGCGAGGCAGAGGCCTCGTTCGGTAATGGCGACATCTACATCGAGAAATTCATCGAGGAGCCACGTCACGTTGAGATCCAGGTCTTTGCCGACAAGTACGGCAACGTGGTGCATCTTAACGAGCGCGAGTGCAGCATTCAAAGGCGTCACCAAAAGCTGATTGAAGAAGCCCCTTCTCCGATCATGACCCCGGAGCTGCGCAAGGCCATGGGTGATGCCTCGATAAAGGGTGCATCAAGCGTAGAATATGTTGGTGCCGGTACGATCGAGTATCTCGTAGATAAGCACCGCAACTTCTACTTCATGGAAATGAACACGCGCATTCAGGTGGAGCATCCGGTAACGGAGCAGTCATCTGGTGTTGATCTAATTAAGGAGCAACTCCTGGTTGCTTCGGGTGAGAAGCTTACGCTTGTGCAGCGCGACCCGATCATGCACTCCATCGAGTGTCGGATTAATGCGGAAGACCCGTATCATGATTTCCGTCCGTCGCCAGGCGTAATCCAGTCATTGAACTTTCCGGGCGGACCCGGCGTTCGCGTGGATTCGCATATCTATCAAGGTTACATGATCCCGCCGTATTACGACTCAATGGTGGCAAAGCTCATCACGTTTGCGCCAACACGTGATGGAGCTATAGCCAAGATGCGCCGCGCGCTTGATGAGTTTGTGATCGAGGGTATTCAGACGACGATCCCGTTCCATCGCAAGATGATGGACAACAAAGACTTTATCGCAGGAACATTCGACACCAAGTATCTCGACACACACGATTGGAAGGCCTAACCATGAATTTCCCAGCAGACCTTAAGTACACTTCAGACCACGAGTGGATTCGCGTTGAAGGCGATGTTGGAACCGTGGGTGTAACAGATCACGCGCAAGGCGAACTTGGCGACGTTGTCTATATCGACATTCCTGATGCGTCGGCCACAGTTGCAAAGGGCGGTACCTTCGGTTCGATTGAAGCTGTGAAGACCGTTGCTGATCTCTATGCTCCAGTGAGCGGTCAGATCATTGAAGTCAACGACGTAAACGCAGCCCCAGACACCGTGAATAAAGATCCATACGGAAACGGCTGGCTCGTAAAGATCAAGCTCTCTGACGCATCAGAACTCGACGGTCTTATGGACGTAGAGGCATATAAGGCGCTGGTAGGAGCGTAAGAAGCGGGTACGAGGTACTGGGTACGCGGGTACGGGGGTACTGGGTACGGAGGTACTGCGTACGGGGGGTACGGGGGTACTGGGTACGGAGGTATTAGGTACTCTGTCATTCCCGCGGAAGCGGGAATCCATCAAACAAGCGAACCAAAAAAATCTAAAAAGGCGCATCGGACAGGTCCGATGCGCCTTTCTCATTTCGAATCAATGATCCGCACGATGATCCGTGCCGATGAAATTATTTCCCCTGCGCTGCCTTAACGGCATCCTTGAGGGCTTGTGTGATTTCGTTGAACTTATCGGCTTCAGCGCCCTTGAGGCTGCCGCGCTGCATGAGCGTGAACATGTTTTGAGCTTGTTCGATCTTCATATCGAATGTGATGGCATCATCGTCCTTCTTGCCACCCTTGGTTGCTGATTCGATAGCGTCTTGGAGTACCTTACGTGTATCGAGATAGGCTTCTACTTCTGTGCCGCGGATCTCAATACCGCCGAGGAATTGCACGGAGGCCTTGATGTCGATGACCTTCATCTTTGGCTTGATGACCGTTGGTGTTTGAGCAGCTGGCGTAAGGCCTTGTGCCGAAAGCTCAAATGAGCCGATGAACAGAACGGCTACGATGGCCGCAATTGTCAGGTTCTTCATATGTGTTATGGAGAATTAGTGAAAATGTTTGAATTGCAAGAATTGGCGCAAATATAGCGCATTTTGACCGCTGTTACGTTTGACGTAGGGCATTGGGGCAATATTGTAGGGTAGAGGGCTAGAATGCTCTGACACGTACTCAAGTGACTAATCGCCCCCTGAAAGTCACATACTTGGTGGTTTCGGTCCTAAACGACTCGTCGCGATAGACTACCACTAATGCGTAATGGGCTTTGGGCTACCGTGTAGACAGTGCACGTGTGCTGGTAATCAATTATGCAGTGTAAAAAAGTCGATACACAAACGAAAAAAGTACTTGCGCGAGTGTGAAAAAGACTTATTTTTGTCAAAGAGTCATATACGCTTGGCAAGAATACGGTAGGCATGCAGCATAACTCATAAACTCATCACGCTTCGGGGAATCTGCTCCCAATGGCAAAACGTACAACCACCAGAGTAACGCAGCGAGTCCTGCAGCAGGACCAGCAAATCGCGAAAGCGGTGCTGGGCCTAAAGGACTATAACCCTGCGAACAAGGAGTTTACGAGCCAGCGGCTGCAGGAAGCGTTGAAACAGGTTGAAGAGGCAACGGCAGCAGAACATAAGGCAGCAGAGGCGCTGGCAAAGGCAAAAGAGCAGGCATCGAAAATCGAGAACGCATTTCATGAGCTCGTGCTTGGCGTAAAGCGTCAGGTCTTGGCGCAATACGGAGACGATTCAGACGAGATCACAAGTCTCGGCATGAAGAAGAAGTCCGAGCGCAAGTACGGCAGACCTCGCAAGAGCGCGCAACCAGATAAGTAAAAATCTCGGCCCACGACATGCCAGGGGAAGGCATGCAGCATAGAGAGGAACATCGCATTTCTGTGGGAAGGATGCGAAACACAACGGTCGTCCATTGGACGACCGTTTGTGTTTTAAAGTGGGGAAGATCAGTTCCGAACGTCTTTCCCGCGACCGCGGGAAACCAGCACGTAAGGGCGTGCCATCGGCTCGCCCCTGCACTCAACTCTACATTCTCAACTCTCAACTCACCACGGGCCAAGGCCCGTGGCTTATGCTGCTGCTTCTACTGCTGCGTACACGGCATCGTAATTCGGTTCGACGCCCGGGTTGGCAGTGACTTCTGCAAAGGAGATTGTGCCGTTGGTGTCGATCACGAATGTTGCACGCACGGAACGTGTGAGGCCTTCGATGCCGGCGAAGTTGTGAAGTGCTACATCATACTTGTTGATGGCATCAAGGCTCCAGTCTGACAGGATCGGGAAGTGCAGATCGTTTGCTACTGCGAACGCTTTGTTTGAGAATGGCAGGTCGGCTGCCACACCGAGTACTGTTGCGTTCATACTGTTTAGGCGCTGAAGAGCCCCTTGAAATGTGCAAAGCTCAGCTTGGCAGACGCCAGTGAAGGAAGCTGGGAAGAAAGCGAGGACAACTTTTTGTCCTTTGAATGACGACAGCGACACGGGCTGCATGTCGGCATTAAGGAGCGTAAAATCTGGTGCTGTGGTACCTGCGGCTAGTGCCATGATGTTCTCCGAAAAGATGTACAGAAAATGTGTTGTTGCTAGAGATGGATTGCAAACGTACGGACTCGACGTAACATTCTGCCGTAGTGTGAAGTTTCCCTGTATATATTGCGAGGCCGACAACGAATTGTAAACTAGGGGAGACGCTCATGGCGTTTGAATTACGGTTTCGTAAAGATATTTCGCAGCTGCAGAGCGATGCAGCTCATAATACCGAGTTAAAGCGCACGC
>JBEBCJ010000048.1:0-9931 GCA_041157865.1 Bacteroidota bacterium | reverse complement strand
ACCCGCATGATATACGATTTTGATTGAGGAGCGCTGATGGTCTCAGATTGAATTATGATGCGTTCGGGTGAGTGGACTCGTTCCCGCGATCCAAGCTTGATTGGTGCCAGAATTGCTGGATGATTCGACTGCAGTTCAACCCGCCTGTTCTCTTCTTGAGCATATCTACCCATTGCCGTATCACTGAATGTTGTTGGCTTGTCTGGATAGATGCGCGAAGACACGCGCATTCGATCATCGAAGATCCCCAGCTCATTCATGGTTCGGCGCACCTCTTCAGCTCTTGCCCGCGCAAGCCGGATGCCCTCATCCTGCTGTGTACTTGATGTTGTGCCGGTTATCGATAGCCAAGAGTCGGGATGCACCTTCATACGCTGTGCAATGATGGCCAACTCGCCCTGCAGTGCTTGCAGCGGTGTCAGGTTCATCGTATCTCGCAATGCCCGAGCAGTACCTTCTCGATATCGAGTTGGTAATGTTGACGATCCCTCGTCGAAGTAGACATGTCCGAGAAGCGGATGAAGCACGACTATGCGCCTGCTTCTCTCACTGATACTGAAATCCCCACGTGTTGTGTCTGCCCCTTCCACGCCTGTTATTGAAAGCCTGAAGGTCTCCTCCTTCAGCGGTTGTGCAACCTCCGTAGGAGGGTGAATCTTCGGAGGCGCTGGCACCGGTTGGGGCTGTCGGTCCGCAGCGATAGGGGGGCAGTCGCGACATGAATCTTTGGGCGCTGGCAACACAGGTATTCTACGAAATCGAACAACCGCGGACAAACGCATTTGATTGATCGACCATGGGTTGCTTGTAATCACTGACGACAGGCCTTGTGTATACATGGCTTCGAGTCCAATAGACATCGGAGCTGTCTTACTCGATGGAAGAGTTACACGGAAGCCGCCAGATAGACCAAACCGAAACAATGTCGTGTTGGGAATATCTGCTTCGTTTGCTACCCACGTTCGGTTGCTACCGAGGTATGAACCGTAATCCTCAGGCTGTATGAGAGTTTCAGTCTGACGAAACCTCTTTAAGACGCTATACGATAACCGAGGTCCAGCCAATAACTCCAGTCCTCGTGTTATTCGGAGAGACAGCAACGGCTCTATGGTAGCAGCCACAATTGATGCATCAAGCTCGTGCCGAAAGGTGGCACGCACGGTTCTCAACGTGTCGCGGATATCGGCTACGAGAGTTTGCTCGTTATACGCAAACATTCCGCCTTCACTACCAGCTATCAAACGCGCTTCAGCACTTATGCGTTCTGAAAGCGCAAATCGGTAGAATACTCCGGCGTGAACTCCATAGCCGTCGCCGTCTGTAAATGACGGACAGCACGATGGATACGTACCAAGTCGTGAAAATGATGCATCGTGAATATTGTAACCCACTCCTGCAAGGATACCCCAAGGCTGATCTTGCTGAGCAAGTGCCCGGGAATACCCTACCAGAAGCGCACACAATGAGCACCAGAGAATAATCGTAGTGTGTACCATACCCCTATCGTGCAGTTTACGCATGAAAACGTGACACTTCCATTACGACAATTCTGCCGACGGGCATAAATCATTGATCACGCATCGCACACATTGTGGACGTCTGGCGATGCACGTTCTTCTTCCATGTGCGATGATACTGTGATTGAATTCATTCCAACGATCAGTAGGTACAAGATCCATGAGAGCGTATTCGATCTTAACCGCGTCGGTACCTTTGGCAATGTTCAGAAGGTTTGAAATACGGGTAACGTGCGTGTCCACCGTAATACCGGGAATGCCGAAACAGTTTGATAGGACGCAGTTTGCCGTCTTGCGTCCAACTCCGGCAAGCTTTGTAAGCTCATCCATGGTGGTCGGAACTATACCGTTATGACGCTCACGTAGCTGGCGGCAGCAGAGCTGAATGCTCTTAGCTTTGTTTTTGTAGAAACCGGTCGAGTGAATATCAGTTTCTAGCTCTTCCTGGGGCACTGCATAGTAGTCATCAATGGTAGGATACTTCGAAAAAAGTGCCGGTGTTACCTTATTTACCCTCTCGTCCGTGCATTGTGCCGACAATATCGTTGCGATCAGCAACTCATGCGGAGTCGTGTAATCAAGACCTACCTTAGCATCTGGATATGCCGCCGATAATCTGTCCAGTATCTGCTGAATACGCAGGCGTTTTCCGGCCTTTGTCTCCCGTGAAGCCATGAATCAGTTCCTCGATAGTCGTTTTCCAGATGTATTTTTGCTGCTCGCTTCAGCATAGTTCAATATCACGCACCAGCGCCCGAAAGTTACAAGTAATGTCGATGACACCACTCGAATTCTGGACAGCATGTTCGTCGAATGGTATCGTGCTCGAAAAGATGCAGGTCGATACTCTTGAACGATACCATGATGAGCTCCTGTATTGGAACCAGCGGGTAAACATGATCTCACGCAAGGATGAAGACAACGTCTGGGAACGACATATTCTTCATTCATTAACAATACTTAAGTACATCGATATCAAAGAGAAAGCACGGGTGCTTGATGTCGGCACAGGGGGAGGACTTCCTGGTATACCGCTAAAAGTTGCCAGGCCTGACATCAAAATCACGTTGGTAGACAGTATAAAAAAGAAGGCCACCATGGCAGAGATGTTTGGCTCGCACACAGGACTGAAGGACATCACCGTCCTCGGTGCCAGAACAGAAGAATTGGCCCTGCAGAACATGTTCAGGGCAAATTATGATGTTGTGGTCTCGCGTGCTGTAGCTCGTACTGGCCTCGTCCTATCGTGGATTACCGGACTTGTCAAGCCTACAAGTGTCTGTGCCTTTCTCAAAGGTGGAGACCTTTCCGAGGAGATAGCAGAGGCAACTATAATGCACCCCGGGTGGACAATTACCGAGCATGCAATACGTGTCTTTGGTCAACCATGGTTCGAAGAAAACGAAAAAAAGGTCGTAGTGTGCAGACAGCGTTGAAGGTACTTGCCTCTGTTGTCATACAGATTACGGCGCTAACGGCGCAGGAGCAGGTACAGAACCCAAAGCAGGGTCCGGCAGCTGTAGGAAGTGCAGTCAAAATTGCTCGGGCCAAGTACTCCGGAGGTGGTGATTGGTACAACGATCCAAGTTCCGAAATCAATTTGCTGAAGTTCGTGCGCGCAAACACTGCAATACTTGTCGAGCCAACATATGAGTTTGTCGACCTCGGCACCGACAATCTGTTTCTCTACCCCGTAATTTTTATGACGGGCCACGGAACCGTAAACTTCGCCGATGCAGAGATCCGGAATCTTCGATCGTATCTCGAAGCAGGGGGCTTTTTATACGTCGACGATGATTATGGCATGGATGCATCTGTTCGCAAAGAGCTAAAACGTTTGTTTCCTGAACAGGAATTGAAAGAACTGCCATTTTCGCATCCGATCTACCACAGCCACTTCGACTTTCCAAACGGTCTTCCGAAAATCCATGAACACGACGATAAGGCACCCCAAGGACTGGGTCTGTTTGTTAACGGAAAGTTGGCCGTATACTACACCTATGAAACGAATCCGAGTGATGGGTGGGCAGATCCGGAAGTACATCATGATACACCCGAGCGGCGAGAAACATCACTTCGAATCGGTACAAACATTCTCGTCTATGCGTTGAGCCGATGATGAGCAGTTCCATCGAAGAACGTCGAGTACTTGTCGCAGCACGGATACGCTCCGTGCAGCGGCTAGAGCATTCCTATGCCGGTCTTACGGGCCTTGCAACCACGGTCACTGCAGTCTCCATAATGGTGGTCTTGCTCTCGCTCGCTGAAGCGTCACTGCATACCGGAATGTTCCTGCGCTCATTGATGTGGTATGCAATACTCGTAAGCGTAACTGCTGGTTTGGCAGCGCTGGTCGTACCACCTTGGTTACGCAGTACAGGATTGTTGCCTTCTGAGTCTGGTGAACAGACTGCCTTGCGCATCGGAGAACATTACGACGATATCCGTGACGAGCTCGCAAATGCATTGCAGCTAACAGCGAACAGAGCTGAATCGAACGACCTGTCTCTGGCGGCATTCGATGCTGTTGCCGCAAGAAGCCTTGAGAAGGACTTCACTGTTATCGTTGATCGCCGTCGCCATCGACGAGTATGGATTGTTGGCCTTGCATTGACGCTCGGTTGCATTTCGCTTCTAACAGGGTTTACTGCACTTCGAGACGGATTAGACCGCATTCGGCATAACGAACGTTCTTTCCTGGCGCCTGCTCCATTCGCATTGACGTTGAAGGTAGATAGCGATAGCCTGTTAAGAGGGGGCAGCACAACTGTACGGATTCTTGCCAAGGGTGTTTCACCCGAGGTGATTCAGGTTCATGTTCGTGACATAGGAGCCGACAGCTTTGTGGCACATACAATCCAGCGGACTTCAGGCGGGGAGTTCACTTACGTATTGCAGGGCATGACAGCATCAACAGCGGTGTATGCCTCTGCACCATGGCTTGAAAGTGAAGTCGCCACAGACACGATCGCCGTTACTGTTATCGACAGACCTCTACTACGAACGTTCACCGGAACTGTTCAGCCACCGTCGTACGCGCGACTCTCACCCTCGATTTTAAGTGTTGCCGCCGCTGATGTGACTGCTCTCACAGGGTCACAGGTGCGACTATCGCTTTCAAGTAATAAAATTCTTGCCAAGGCTTTTGTTCATGTTGTGCAGGTAAATGATGGCATCAAGGGTAAGAACGACACCATAACCAGCGCGCTGACTGTAAGCGGTAGCTCTGCAACAGGGGGCTTTCGTGTATCAGGCAATGGGACGTATTCCATAGAGATCATCGATCGCGATGGGCTGCGTAATACGGACCCATTAACTGCCTCAATAGTCGCCTTAACAGATGCATATCCTACCATTTCGCTAGTAGAGCCCCTTGACAATGTTAACCTGTCGGAGCAGGCAGCATTGCGTATCGTCGCCAATGTTACAGATGACTATGGCTTTTCTTCTCTGAAGTTGTTCTACCGATTGACGAAATCGAGATATGCAGAGGCAGAAAAGAACTACAGATCTGTAGATATACCGTATCTGTCTGTCGAAAACAGTCAGGAATGTGCCTATTTGTGGGACCTTTCCAAGATCGGCATCACTCCTGACGATACGTATGAGTATTATCTCGAGGTAGCTGACAACGATGTAATCGGTGGTCCCAAAAAGGCAAAGACATCAACGATGCTTGTCCGCATGCCGTCTCTAGACGAAGTGTTTGCCGATGCAGACAAGACACAGAATGATGTGCAGAAGGAGTTAAAAGAGATTGTCAAGGAAGCCGAGACGGTACGCAAAGAAGCCGAGCAACTCCAGCGGGAAATGCAAAAACAGCAATCCAAGCAACAACAGGAGGTTTCCTGGTCTGACAAGAAAAAGGCCGAAGATCTCCTAAAGCGTCAGCAGGAACTTGAATCAAAGATGGAGAATGTTGCTCAACGTCTTCAGGAAATGACCCAAAACTTGCGAGAGAATAAGGCAATATCCCAGGAGACACTCGAAAAGTATCAGGAACTGCAGAAGCTGATGCGAGAGGTCAAATCACCAGAGCTAGAGCGTATGCAGCAGCAGATGCGTCAGGCAATGGATCAGATTGCACCAGAAGAAATGCAACAGATGATGAAGCAGTTTAAATTCAACGAGGAGGAGTTCCGTAAGAATCTCGAGCGTCAGCTTAGTCTGCTCAAGCGTATGCAAGCTGAACAAAAGACCGATGAGTTATCGAAGCGGGCAGAAGAACTTGCACGAAAGCAGGACGAGCTGCGGCAGCGGACCGAGCAGGCCAATCCTAACGATAAAGAACTGCGTCAGCGTTTAGCTCAAGAGCAGCAACAGCTGAAGGAAGAACTCGACAGACTTGCGCAAGAGGCCAAAGAACTCGAAAAGCTTATGAAAGAGGTAGGCCAAGACATGCCAAGCGAAAAGATGCAGCAAGCGCAAAAGGACCTCTCTGCTCAGCAGACCGAGCAGCAAATGGATGGTGCAAAGCAGGATATGGAGAAAGGAGATAATGAATCTGCATCTTCTCAGCAGAAACAGGCATCTAGTAATCTCCAGCGATTTGCACAGCAAATGAAGAACATGAAACGTGAGATGCGCCGCAACTCACAACGCGAGTCTATGCGTCAGATGCAAAAGGGGATCAATGACCTGCTTGATGTATCAAAGAATCAGGAGGCCATTCGAGAACAGATGAAGTCGATGGATCCTAATTCTTCACAGTATTCGCAGATGGCACAAAAGCAGCAGAGGGCACAGGAGGCCATGCAGAATATTGCAAACTCAATGATGCAGCTTGGACAGAAGTCGATGAGTGTTTCGCCCGAAATGGCCCAAGACCTTGGAGATGCACTGCAGTCAATGAAAGATGCGATGCAGTCCCTTTCGCAGCGTAACAATACCCAAGCGATGCAGGCCCAGTCACAGGCAATGAGTGCTATGAACAGCGCCGCTCAAAAAATGAGTGGCGCACTGTCACAAATGATGCAGGGCGAGGGGGCAGGGCAGGGTGGCTCTGGCAGCATGCCAGGACAAGGCGAAGGTAAGGGCCCCAAAAGTCCATTCCAGAGGCTGCAACAACTCGCTGATCAACAACAAGGAATCAATGAGGGAATGCAGCAGTTGGGTCAGGGTGGCGGTAAGTCAGACATGGAACGAAGGGCCGAGATGGGACGTCTTGCTGCGCAGCAAGGCAAAGCTTTGAAGGCGATTCAGGAGTTAGAGGAAGAGCGCAAAAAGATCGTTGGTGAGCGTCAACCGTTGGGGGACCTCAAGCAGATCGCAAAGGATATGCAGGAGGTAATGTTCGACATGCAATCCGGATCGATAAGTTCTGAGACCCGTTTACGTCAGGAGAAAATCCTGTCGCGTCTTCTTGATGCGTCGCGCTCAATGACAGAGCGTGACTACGAAAAGTCTCGCGAGTCGAATTCCGGTAAGGATGTGCGCCGAAATTCTCCAGCAGAGTTTACCTTGCCAGCCACGAAACAACAGCAGAACAAGACTCTTTTGGATCAGCTAAAGATGGGCTATACAAGGGACTACGAAAGCATTATTCGACAGTATTACGAAGCAATTCAGCGTCAACGGCTAAGCAATGGAGCGCAGCCTTGATAAAGCTCGTTATCATTTGTCTTGTGCAATCGTTCCTGAGCGTAGCTGGATCGGTCCTACTTAGTTTGGCACTCAAATCAGGCGCATCTAGTACCGTACAGCTAGTTCACGCAAGCATTTCCCCCAAGGGGCTAGCAGGTGTTGTTCTGATGCTTGCATCGTTCGGTGTCCTCACCTATGCACTAACAGAATACAAGCCGAGTACATTCATTCCGATTAACACAGCTATGACATTCATAGCAACCGTTGCTTTGAGTTATGCTCTTGGTCACGACCGTGTTTCGTTGACAGCAATAGCTGGTATGGTGCTCATCGGCTCTGGTATAGCACTCGTTTTACGAGGTCAATAGTTGTCTATCTGAGCTCGTTGCAGGTGGCCAGAATAATCGACGTAGACTGTTTTCCATTCCGTAAAAATGTCGAATACAGTCCAGCCCCCTTCACGATGTCCATTGCCGGTGCCCTTGATTCCCCCAAACGGCATATGGGCCTCTGCACCTATCGTAGGGGCGTTGATATAGGTGATACCTGCTTCAATGTCTCTGATTGCGGCAAATGCTCTGTTGACGTCTTTCGTATAAATACTCGACGATAAACCGTAGGCGCAATCATTGGCAAGCGCAATTGCTTGCTCGAACGATGAAACCCTACTGATGCTGAGCACCGGACCAAAGATCTCTTCACGGAATGTTGTGTGCTCAGCGGTTACACCTGTAAAGATGGTTGGTGCAACAAAGTAGCCGTGCTGCTTATCGCCTTCGACATCGCGGAAGCCCCCTGCAACACATTCAGTTTGCTGTCTGCCGATGTCGATGTAGGATAGGATCTTGTCAAGCTGACGCTGATTGATCACCGGTCCCACCTGGGTTCCTGCTTTTCGTCCATCGCCAAGGACAAGATTCTTTGATAGTGTTACAAGACGATCGACCACTTCGTCGTGAATAGCCTCGTGCAGAATGAGCCTACTTGTGGCAGTACAGCGCTGCCCCGTAGTGCCGAACGCACCCCATAATACACCATCGATTGCAAGGTCAAGATCAGCATCGTTCATCACAATCTGTGCGTTCTTGCCGCCCATTTCGAGCGATACTTTTTTGTTGAGCTGACCGCAGCGAGCAGCGATAGCCGTTCCCGTTTGGGTTGAACCCGTAAACCCGATAACACGCACATCAGGATGTTCCACCAAGGCCGACCCCGCCTCTGCGTTGCCGTGCACAACATTGAAGACACCAGCCGGAAGACCAGCCTCTTCCAGGATCTCAGCAAAAATGTTCGCACTGTGTGGTGAATCATCACTTGGCTTAAACACAACTGTGTTGCCTGCAGCCAGAGCAGGCAGGATCTTCCAAGAAGGAACAGCAATCGGGAAGTTCCAGGCTGTTATGATTCCGCATACACCAATCGGCATGCGGAAGGAGAGGTTCATCTTGTTGTTCATCTCCGACGGCGCTGTATAACCGAACAACCTACGTGTTTCTGTAGCAGCATAGTAGGCCGTATCAATTGCTTCCTGAATGTCGCCCTTGGTCTCGGTGATGGTCTTGCCCATCTCACGCGTCATGACGTCTGCCAGCTCGTCTTTGCGACGAGTAAAGATGTCGCCGGCTTTCCGCAGGATATCTCCACGCTTTGGCGCGGGCATCAACCTCCATGCGTTAAAGGCTGTTGCTGCCGCACTAACGGCCGCCTCGACATCTGCAGCCGAAGAGAGCGGAAACTCACCAATAACATCACGAACGTCAGCTGGATTGAGGTTCGGGAATGTTCTTCCTGTTTCGGAAGATGTCCAGGTGCCGTTGATATAGTTCTTCATGATTTTAGGGTGTCAGTTAGTATCGTTGGTAGTTGGTGCTACTTATTCGTTTGGGAACACAGGATAAGCGGGCTCAATATCGCCGCGAGCGATGCGCTTAAGCTTACCGTTTGCAAGAGTACGCCGAATAGGCGAGAGTCGTTCAAAGAAGTAGATTCCGTTGAGATGATCGATCTCATGCTGCATCACACGCGCTAAGAGTCCATCTGCCTCTCGGACATGCTCATTGAGACGCTCATCAAGGTATCGCACTTGAATGGCTGTCGGCCGAACGACTTTGTCATGAAAATCTGGAAGGCTCAGGCAGCCTTCTTCAAACTCCTCTTCTTCGTCGGAGAATGCCTCGATGACTGGGTTGATAAGCACGAGTGGGCGTTCTTCATCGTGTTCACTTTCCGAGTCGGTAATGTCGATCACTGTTACGGCTAGCCCCTTACCAACCTGATTAGCTGCAAGGCCGATGCCATTGGCATTGTACATCGTTTCGAACATATTCTCGATGAACATTCTGAGCTCGTCGGACATATCATCAATACGCGCAGTGGCAGACTTCAGGACGGGATGATTGTAGGTGTATACTGGCAGGATCATGCTACAATATCAAGGAGTTGCTTAATGTCATCAAGAACATAGTCAACATCTGAGAGATCCTGGTTACCGAACGAATCTCCGTATTTGGCAAAGGCCGTCTTCATTCCAACGTTTCGGGCACCTCGCATGTCTCGTTCTGCCCAATCACCTACCATGATGGCATGTTCTGGCGCTACATCCAAACGCTCCAGCACTGTCTTGAACGGCAGGGGGCTCGGTTTGCGCTCGCCGGTGTCGTCAAATGTCACTACAACATCAAAGAAATGATGGTAGTTGATAAAGCACAGACGAAGCCACGCCTCACGTGTAGGGGCATCACTGAGGATGCCGAGTTTAATGCCGCTTCGATTAAGCTGCATAAGTGTGGCCGTTACATGAGGGAAGGGCTTCAAAGCGGCTTCGCGGGCAC
>JBEBCJ010000047.1:0-10532 GCA_041157865.1 Bacteroidota bacterium | reverse complement strand
ATACTGTTACCGGGGAGCACCTCGATGCCAGAGCAAAGGTTAAAACTGAGTACCCAGATGTATTCGAGAAGGTCAAGGTAATCGGGCTAACGGATGAGATCCCGAATGATCCAGTTGTTGTGCGGAACGGGCTTGATTCCGAGATCACCGATAAGATCGTCGATGCTCTCTACGAGTTTGCTCAAACTGAACGTGGACGCCGTGCACTCATGACGATAGCAAGTATCGAGGGGTTCCGGCGAGCAACCGATGTCGAGTATGACGACATGCGGGCGCTCGTAGCACGCTACGGTATCGACGTAGAGAAAACACTGCGCAAGAAGAAGTAGTCACGACAACCGCGTTTGCGGCCTCTTGACGTTTCAATTGATGCTGAGCTACGACAGAAACTTCGAAAATCTGCGGGTAACTGAGGTTAGTGTCCCTACGACGCTGCTGATAAACTCTGCGAGTTCTTCGAGGGACGGCTTTATCGTTGTAAACACAATCTGTTCGAGCCCGCGAACATCATCGGCAATAGATTTGAACGTATCTGCACCTGCCGAGATCTTCTGAAGATCTGCATCAACACGTGCAAGTGTCGTGTTTGCCTGCTCAAGTACCTTTGTGGCCTGTTCCAGTGCCGGAAGCGCAGCCATGCGCATTGCGCGCACGTCTGCCTGAACGTTCTCGACCGAGAACGTAACGCGTTCGATGTTCTTGGAAAGCTTCAATATCGCCGAAATGGCAACCATACAGAGAGCCGACGCAGAGAGCAGCGCAACAACTCCGACGATTTCAACGAGTCCGAGGTTCATGTTCAGATCTCCGTACCGAATGTGTCACCGTTGTCGTGCTGTATGCGCGAGGAACGCTGCTTCGCATCACGCAATACCTGTTCTGCATTCGAAAGAAGACTCTCAGCTTGATGCTTGGCCGACGATACGATGCGCTCGGCACGGATGCGTCCTTCGTTGACCACATCATCCAAGGGACCGTGCGATGGCGAATCAGGGTCTTTGCTGATGTAATGCGATGCCTTATCGTAAAGCTCACCCGTCTTATCAGCGATGTCTCTGCGAAGTTCACGACCGCTCTTCGGTGCAAACAGCAGCGCCAGGACGGCACCAACTGCTCCTCCAACGACAGCACCAACGAGGAATCCTTTCGTGTAGGACCCGTTAACCTGCTCTTTGTCTTCCATGTCAGCCTCCGATACTCTTCGTGTTTACCAATTTTCCGGAAGTCCAATCGACTTGCCCTGTGCCTCCAGAATAAACTCCGCGAACTGCCGAACTGCCCCATTTCCACCTGGAAAATCCGAGACCATCTGGGCTACTGCTTTTATGGCAGGGACCGCATCAGATGGACATCCGGCAAGACCGCAACAGGTCATGACGTGCAGATCGTTTACGTCGTCGCCAATATACGCAATGTCGCTCGGCGCTATGCCCAAACGACGGCTAATGTCGTGTAATGTTGTGGTCTTGTCGTGGCAGCCAAGCACAACCTCTGTGATGCCTAGCTTCTCTGCCCTGCGCGAGACGATCTCAGAGCTCTCGCTCGTAACGATGGCAGTACGTATTCCCGCTCTGTGCAGAAGCGTGATACCCATACCGTCTCGTGTAGAGAAACGCTTGAGCTCTTCGCCCCGTGCCGAAAAATACATGGCACTATCGGTGAGAGTTCCGTCGACATCCATGATGAGCAGTTTGATGGATCGAGCACGTTCGTTTGGTGTCAAGGGGCTTGCCTTTCGTGTTACGGGTGTTGGCAAATCCTGCCGTAGATTCGCGCTTCAAATTTACTGCGAGAAACAATGGCAACGCGTTACGTTCTGCTCACACTTGGCGTTCATGATGAGGACCTCGACCTGGTGATGGGTGTTCTCTCTGGTTACCCGATTATGGGCGTTGAGCAGGGTATGGATCAGATAACAGTGTGCATAGAGCAAAATGACTGGCAACAGGCCTATGCCGAGTCGATCCCCGAAGAGATCGCTGCGCTTGGACTCAAGGTCTCGGTTCTAAGCTTGTGTACAGAAGAGGACCAAAATTGGAATGCTGAGTGGGAGGCTTCGATAGAACCTGTGGTCGTGAACGAGCGTATCGTGATCGTACCCGAGTGGAGAGCCGATGAGTATGATATGCCGCTCAAGCTTGTGATAACTCCTAAGATGTCCTTTGGTACCGGACACCATGCCACTACTCGTATGATGTGCAAGCTTACCGAGCAGTTTGTGCAAGCCGGCCAACAATGGATCGATGTTGGCACTGGCACAGGGGTGCTTGCCATCCTAGCTGCTCGACTTGGTGCCAAACATGTATTTGCTTTCGACAACAACGAATGGTCAATCGTGAACAGTCAGGAGAACATCGCGCGAAACAGCGTGCAGGAGCAGATAACACTCCAAATGAGCGAACTGCAGGACACTCCCCTCCCACCGTGTGATGGTCTTGCCGCCAACTTGTATCGTCATCTCGTAATACCATTTGCACAGGCATTCATCGAGGCGGTCAAGCCTGGTGGTATGATTCTGGTTTCAGGCATATTGAAGTACGATTTCGACGAAGTGGCAGCCCCCTTCCTGGAGCGCGGGTGCTTGGTCGAGTCTTCGCTGGCCGAGACTGAGTGGTGCGCTATAGCGTTTCGTACTCCCCTCGTCAAGGCGCAGGTATGACCAAACAGCAGCTCGATAAAAGGTCGAAGATCACCATCGCCTTGGGACTTGTCTTTGGCACTGTTCTTGTAATCATGGTCCTTAATGGCGGTATGTGTGAGCGGTATGAGCGGCGCATGCATCGGCAAAAGCTGATGCAGGATTACTATAATTCACAACGCAAATAATGCGGTCAAACGGTCAGGGTTACCCAGAGATTCTGCGTGCAGCATGCTCGCAAGCAAGTGTTCTACAAGTTGCAGAACGCCTATCGCGTGGCGAGTCTACGTCGATAAAGACATTGGCCGGATCGGCCAAGGGGCTCCTGGTATCAGCGCTGTTCGAATTGGGCGATCGACCCTTGATGGTGGTTGTTCCTGAAGAATCCGATGTAGATGCCTACGTACACGATATCAGTGTGTTTGTTGGCGCTGAACATGTTGGTGCTATTCACGGCGCTGCTCGCCAAAGTGCATTAGAGGCTGGTGGTGTTGTGCATCATGAACAGATGGACACCATAACGCGCATGCACGAAAAGCGACGTTTTGCTCTGGTTGTTTCATCATCGGCACTTACACTGCATCTGCCGCCAGCAAGTGAGATCTCTCATGCCACAATGATGATCACGCGAGGAGAGTCAATACCATATGATGAAACAGTAACCTCGCTGATCCTTTCTGGATTTGAACGAACGGATTATGTCGGCAAGCCCGGTGAGATAGCAGTTCGGGGTGGCATTGTTGATATCTACCCTGGTGGGTGGGAAAATCCGCTGCGTATTGAGTTCTGGGGTGATACGGTTGAATCGATACGCGAGTTCGAGCCCCTTTCTCAGCGGTCCATTCGTGAGCATGCAAGTGTACAGTTCCTTTCGAAGGTATATCATAACGACGATGCTAACCTCTCAAGTTCTGTACTCGATCATATCGGTGAAGATACCGTTGTGTGCATCGATGCACCTGAATCGATCGAATCAGACCTGCATCATCGTCAGGTTCACGATGTATATGCAAGACTTTGCTCATGGTCGCACCTGCAGATCAACCCCCTCGGCGAGACGCATGTTGTGACCAAGTCCACGATGCAGCCTTCGTTTGGTGCATCGATTGAACAGATGCTGCAGGGAGTGCGCAGGCTTCAAGGTCGCAACTATCGCACCTATCTCGGAGCAGACGGCCAGCAGCATGTAAAGCGCTTGCGTGAGCTATGTGACAATGTCATCGACCAAGTTGAACATGACGATCCGGAGCTGTCTGTAGCACTTCATCATGCAAGTGATACGATCTCTTGGCTCTCGACGCCGGTCAGTAGCGGCTTCGTTTGGGATGATGCTTCAATGGTCTGTTTTACCGAGCACCAGGTGTTTGGTCGTCAGCGAGCGCAAAAGCGATCCCGTAAGCAGGATAAGGGTTTTACTCTGCGCGAATTGCAGCAACTGCATCATGGTGATTTTCTTGTGCACGAGGACAAGGGGCTGGGAAGGTATCTCGGATTGCACACGATTACCATCAACGGGTCGCAGCAAGATTGTGTCAAGCTTGAGTTTGCGGGTGGTGATCACTTGTTTGTGCACTTGAACTACGTTCACAAGCTCTCAAAGTATGCGGCAGAAGAAGGTACCGTCCCAAAACTCAGCAAGCTTGGCAGTGCAGAATGGGAGAAAAAGAAAGCCCGAGCAAAGAAGCGCATTAAGGACATTGCTCGTGATCTTATCAAGCTCTATGCACAACGGAAATCTCAGCCCGGCTTTGCCTTCCCTGACGATACCGTTTGGCAGAAAGAGTTTGAAGCCTCATTTCAGTACGAGGATACACCAGACCAGGCCAAGGCTACGTCCGAGGTGAAGTTTGATATGGAGTCTTCGACTCCAATGGACAGGCTGGTATGCGGAGACGTAGGCTTTGGCAAGACAGAAGTTGCCGTTCGTGCTGCATTCAAGGCTGCGCAAGCAGGTAAGCAGGTCGCTGTACTTGTTCCAACTACGATTCTTGCAGAGCAGCATGGGGTAACCTTCCGAGACAGACTTCACCGTTATCCGGTTCGGATAGATGTGTTGTCGCGCTTTAGGTCTAAAGCCGAGCAAAAAGATATTATTGAGCGAATCAAGTTGGGCAATGCCGACATCGTGATAGGCACGCACAGGTTGCTGAGCAAAGATGTTGAGTTCAAGAATCTTGGATTGCTCATTATTGACGAAGAACATCGTTTCGGTGTAGCGGCCAAAGAGAAGCTGCGTCAGCTGCGGACAACAATTGACACGCTGACGCTTACTGCCACCCCTATCCCTCGGACGTTGAACTTCTCGCTCATGGGCGCGCGAGATCTTTCTGTGATTGAGACGCCCCCTCGCAATCGCCTTCCGATTCGTACAGAGATCATTCAATGGGACGACGAGGCCCTGCGCGAGGCACTTTCAAGGGAGTTGGAGCGCGGCGGTCAGGCATTTGTCGTAACAGACCGAATTCACGACATGGATAAGCTCGAGATGAAGATCAAGATGCTTATGCCGTCGCTGCGCATTGCGGTTGCACACGGTCAGATGGAAACTGCCCACCTCGAAGATGTTATGGAGGGATTTCTCGAGCGCAAATTCGATGTCTTGATCGCTACAAAGATCATTGAGTCAGGTCTTGATATCCCAAATGCAAACACGATGATCGTACAGAATGCCGACAACTTTGGTCTTGCAGAGTTGTATCAGCTTCGCGGGCGCGTTGGGCGATCAAATGTTCAG
The DNA here is from genome assembly GCA_041157865.1 of Bacteroidota bacterium. GTDB lineage: Bacteria > Bacteroidota > Ignavibacteria > Kapaibacteriales > Kapaibacteriaceae > UBA10438. The sequence goes on along the minus strand of JBEBCJ010000047.1, from coordinate 5,160 downwards.
GCATACTGCTATCTGGTAATCCCACCGCCACATACCTTGTCGCGATTGGCCCTGCGGCGCCTACAGGCACTCGAGGAATACACAGATCTTGGTTCGGGCTTCCAGTTAGCAATGCGCGATCTTGAGATTCGCGGTGCTGGTAATCTGTTAGGGGGCGAGCAGTCCGGCTTCATTCTCGAAATGGGCTTTGAGCTCTACCAGAAGATCCTTGATGAGGCCGTTCTTGAATTGCGACAGGAGGAGTTCTCTGAACTCTTCGGAGAAGACAAGCAGATTCGACGCGACTATGCTAATGAGGATCTGGCTGTTGAGCTTGATAGTGATGCACTTCTTCCGAAGGCGTTTATTCCTGCCGATACAGACCGCTACGAGATCTATAAACGCCTTTATAATGCCCACGAGCAGCGTCAGGTTGATGGTGTCTATGATGACATGCGAGATCGATTTGGGCAGCTACCCATGGAAGCCGAAGAGCTTCTCTTTGCTGTTCGCCTCCGCATAGCAGCACTTCCGACAGGGTTCGTGCGCCTCGTGCTGAGGGATCATGTGTTGCGTATAGAGCTGCCCTCTGAAGAGCAAACGGCATGGTACGACGATGTGTTTCGGCGAATCCTTGCGCCTGTATCGACGATGCCGAATGCTCGCGTTATCCAATCAGGCAAGCGCGTCTTCATAGAGGTGCAACTTGGCAGAAGAGACGAGGCACTCGTAGTTTTAGAGCAATTCGCATCGCTTATCAATCCGCCTACAACGGCATACGAAGAGGAATACTGATGCAGAGCAACCTTCTTGCCATAGAGACCAGTGGCTCGGTCTGCAGCGCAGCAGTCTCGATCGAAGGCAACCTTGTTGCATCTGTCGAGATCCTGCGGAGTAACGTTCACGATGAAATGCTCTCAGACGTAGTGGCTTCGGTATGCCGGTATGCAGAGCTCACCGTGCAGGACATTGATATCGTTGCCGTCTCATCCGGTCCAGGTTCGTTTACAGGTTTGCGAATCGGGGCCTCATTTGCAAAGGGACTCTGCTTTTCGGGTCGGGCCCAACTACTGGCAGTTCCGAGTCACGTGGCCATGATGGCCGCCGGCATGGAGGTGGCGCAGCTTTCAGGATGTTCAGAGATACTCTGCGTTATCGGCTCGCACAGAGACCTCGTATACCTGAGCAGTACAGGCAGTGAAGATCTTGACATCGCATCACAGACATCGCTTGTTAGCATTGAGCAGGCAAAACATCGCTGTTCGTCAAACAAGCAGCTGGTTGTTGGGTCAGGTGCTGGACTCGTCACGGAGCACCCAATCAGCGGACTATCCAGAACGTCTGCACGGTTTGTAGCCTATGCGGCCTGGAAGATGTTGGCACAGCAAAGCCCCTTTACAGATGCCAACGCATTTGTGCCTGATTATCACCAGGAATTCCAGGCTCGCTAATCCGTAGATTTGTGCTTTCTCAAAAAGCATGAACTACAATGATTGAGCGTTATACTCGGCCCGACATGGGCGCGATATGGTCCGACGAAAACAAATACCGCATTTGGCTTGAGATCGAAGTTCTCGCTTGCGAGGCACAGGCAGAGCTTGGCGTGATTCCTAAGGAGGCCGTCGCTGAGATCAGAGCTAAGGCATCGTTTGATGTAAAGCGCATCCTCGAGATCGAAGAAGTTACCAAGCACGATGTGATTGCCTTTACGACGAACGTCGCCGAGTATGTTGGCCCGTCTTCGCGGTTCATACACCTTGGTATGACGTCCAGTGACGTTCTTGATACGTGTCTGGCAGTACAGCTCAAGCAGGCAGGAGAACTTATCCATGCCGACCTTGTGGCGTTTCGTGACATTCTGGCGCGTCGTGCAAAGGAGCACAAGTCAACCGTGTGTATCGGCCGTTCGCATGGCATTCATGCGGAGCCCACTACATTCGGACTCAAGCTTGCCCTATGGCATGAGGAATGCAAGCGTAGCATAGAGCGTCTAGAGCATGCGATTCGATCGATCAGTGTTGGCATGATCTCCGGTGCAGTGGGCACATTTGAACATCTCTCTCCAGCCGTTGAGGAGTATGTCTGTAACAAGTTGGGGCTGAAACCTGCGCCCGTAAGTACACAAGTGATTCAACGCGACCGTCATGCAGAATTTCTAACAGCATTGGCACTCGTGGGTTCGTTCCTTGAGAAGATCGCTACAGAGATTCGACATTTGCAGCGCACAGAGGTTCTAGAGGCCGAGGAGTATTTCTCGCCGGGTCAAAAGGGTTCTTCTGCCATGCCGCACAAGCGGAATCCAATTCTCAGTGAGCGCATTTGCGGCCTTGCCAGGCTTCTGCGCACGAATGCGCTTGCAGCGATTGAGAACAATGCGCTCTGGCACGAGCGTGATATATCGCACAGTAGCGTAGAGCGCGTGATCTGTCCTGACTCGACTATCACCATCGATTACATGCTGCATCTTGCCACGGGGCTGATCGATAAACTGATCGTCTATCCTGAGAACATGCAGCGCAATCTCGAGCTTACGCATGGTCTGCCCTTTTCGCAGTCGGTTATGCTGGCTCTGGTCCGTAAGGACGTTACACGCGAGGATGCCTACAAGATGGTGCAGCGTAATGCCATGAAAACATGGCAGACACGAATACCTCTTCGTGAGACTCTTCGAGATGATCAAGAGATCGGCACGTTGATATCAGCTCAGGAACTTGACGCGATCTTTGATCCGGAAAGGATGCTCAAGAATGTGGATGTTATCTTCCAACGCTGCGGATTAAACGACTAATGCACTCAGCCGCGCACATGATATGGCTGTCTGCCCTTGTGTGCCTGATGGGCTCAGTGCAGACAAATGCAGGGTCTGACGAGCAAGGAAAACGACTTGCAGCGCAGTACTGTAAAACATGCCATGTTCAGCCCCTTCCTGAGCATCTCGACAAAGCAACGTGGATCTCCAAGGTCTTTCCCGTAATGCGCACATACATGGGGATGGATTCTCTTGTTCAGCGTGCTCAGATGACGCATGACCTGGCGGCATTGTATCCCACTTCTCCGCTGATGACAGAGGACGAATGGTTTGCGGTTGCCTCTTGGTATGTAGATAATGCACCTGCGTCTCTGCCGGCTGCCGAGCCTATTGTTCAGCATGGAGTTTCGAGCGTATTCGAACTTCTCCAGATACGGCAACCGGACGGTCCGCCGATGACCAGCGTAACGCAGTTTGATACACTCAATCATCAGATCGTCGTTGGCGATGCTCAAACAGGTGTGCTTCGGGTTATGGATCTGGTTGGACGTGAGGTGGCTCGTGTTGACGTTGGCGGTCCGCCCTCTTGTCTTGTGATCAAGGGTAACACCTGGATCGTTACAAATATGGGTAAGCTGCTGCCGCATGACTCTGCAGCAGGCTCGCTGGTGCAGTTCCGTTGGAGCGGCAAACCTGGTGGTAGCGGTTCCTCGTTTGTACGATCCGTCTTGATCGATTCGCTTCGACGTCCTACCAACCTTGTTGTGTCCGATATCAATCAGGACGGCATAGATGATTACCTCGTTACAGAGTATGGCAATCTGCTTGGACGTTTCGGCTGGTACGAGATCAAGAAGAATGGTACCAAGGTATACCATGAATTATCACCTCAGCCGGGAGCCATAAGGGCGATCATTCGTGATGTAACCAACGACAGACGTCCAGATATAATCGTGCTGCTTGCGCAAGCCAAAGAGGTCGTGCGTGTGTATGTGAACTCAGGCAAAGGTTGGTTCACATCAACAGACGTTGTAGAAATGCCTCCCAGTTATGGTAGTTCGTCGCTGCGGCTCAAGGATATTGATGGTGATGGTGTCGAGGAGATCATAGTTACAGCAGGTGATAATGGTGATTACGATGCTCCCCCGTTCAAGCCGTATCACGGTGTCTATATCTACAAGAGGCGCAAGACACTCGATTATGCATTGATGTCGTTTGATCGGTTTGACGGTGCATACGGGGCGATTGTTGAAGACTTTGATATGAACGGCAAACATGATATGCTGTCGTTTAGCTACTTCCCCCGACTGACAGGACTACCCACGGATGTGATCCGATATACAAGGGATCGAACAACATTTCGTGATGGAGTCTATGCCATACCAGAGTCACTTCGCGGAAGATGGCTGGTTTCAGACGCAGCAGATGTTGATGCTGACGGTGACGTTGACGTGCTCCTGGGCAATGTGTCTATTGGTCCCGGAGCTGTTACCGATGAACAAACCGATCAATGGATGTCATCCGGATATCAAGCTCTGTTTCTCAAGAATAGCACGAAGTGATCAGTCGAACCACAATGTTCGTAGGAATGCCTTGTTGTTCTGCACAACTGTGACCAGTACGAGGCCATGAACATCATCCGGAACAATTGCAGTCATTGTGCTGGCATACGCAGTTGTTAGCGCCGGTATCCTGCGTCCAAGCAGGTCCGAAACGATCAGCTCGTCAGCCTCCGCGTGCAGAGTACGTCCTTCAACTCTCAACAAACTTGCTGTTGGATCGAACAGACGCGTCCTGCCCCCTGTAACGCAGATACTATCGAGCGTGATTCGTCCGTGCCTGCGTCTAATGTTCAATGCGCCACCGGTTATTGTGATGCTGTCGATGCTGATCTGCGATACCAGCGAGTCCCCAAGAGTTATGGCAAGAGGCTCTCGTCGAAAGGTTGATGTGCTGCCGGGTGTGATCGTAAAGGGAATTCTAAACACGGCTCTCGATTCAACAACGTTTGGGTTGCGAACCGGAAAGGCCACAGCTGCATGTGTGGACAGTGTTGCCACTCCCTGGATTGTCCGCGTGTTTGGGGCCGTGAGTGTGCACCGCAGGAACATGTCAACGGTATCACCCGGCATAGCTCGAATATAGTCTGCCTCAATGCTCAGGATAGTGGCCTCGATGCGAGGCCGCACACAAATACTATCACGAATGCTGCACCCGGCTTCGGTACGTGCTTCAAAGACGAACCACTCTGGTGCTGTTATCGATGCGGTCTCTGCTGTGCGGCCATCCTGAGATATCGAAGAAAAACTGCCCTTATGCCAGATTACGATACCGTCAGTCTGCACTCGTAGCATTGTCGACGTACCGTATGCAACTACTGTATCATCGGCCCTAACGTATACTGGAAGACTCCTGCGTGCAGGGGGCATCAA
>JBEBCJ010000046.1:0-7446 GCA_041157865.1 Bacteroidota bacterium | reverse complement strand
GTCCTATGAACAGTTTCTACGCACTTGTCGCAAGGGTTCTGGTGATTATCACCATACTTTTTGCCGGCAACGAGCTATCGGCTCAGTACTGCAAGCCAACCCTTGCTCCGGGCTGGTGGGGCAATGGTATCACGACTTTCCGATTCGGGAACTTCACCCGTAACTCGAATGCACCTGACTTCAACAATCAGGGTGGATACGAGTATTTCACGGGAACAGCACTATCGGCATTCCGCGGAGTTCCGATCACTGTGCAGTGTAACTCGAACACCTTCGGTACACAGGTATTTGCCATGTGGATCGACTTGGACCAAGACGGTATCTTCCAGCCTGAAGAGCGCATCTTCTGCGATGTGTACACAAACTTCGGTCAAGGCGCCATCAACCGTACGATTACGCTTGGCTGTACTGCTCGGTCGGGTCGTACTCGCCTTCGCATGATGCTCCAAACAAACACAGCAACGTGTCCAAACGACCCTTGCGTGTTCCCAGGCGCGGTCAGCGGTGAGTGTGAAGACTACGATCTTGACATCGTCGGCGGTTTTGTCCGCTCATTCCCGAACGATACACCAGACAGCTCGGCAATCCTGCCACGTGGCAACCTGTATGACGGTTCAGCTCCTAACCGTCCGATGCCTAGTATCACAGTACAAGCAGGTACGCCTGGTGCTCAATTCAACCTCGTGTTCCAGATGCTAGGACCATTGCCATCGCGCAACGTGGTCTATGATGCAGCATGGGTTGCAACAGCTCCGACAACAGGAACATTTCCACAGACTGTAACATTCAGCCCAACGAATGCTACTGGTCTTCTTGCAGGCGTGGGCGGTGCCCTCAATACACTTCCAGCCCTTGGTGGCGAGTACATCCTTCTGGTACGTACAATCCCAACTGGAAACTCCTGTGCAGATGAGTGGACACGCTCATTCACAATCGCCGTGAACCGAGATATCTCCACGCGCTTGATTCGTTCACCGCAAACGAACGAACCACCGCGTAAGTTCAAGTATCCGAATACAACACCAATTCCAGTTGAGGCAGTCTTCCAAAATGCTGGTCTTGACACAGTAAAGGACTTCAATGCGATTGCGCGCATCGTTGGTCCTTCTGGCAATGTTGTGTTCATCGATACAACACGTATTACTGAAAACCTTGCGCCAACAACGCGTGTCACACAAGGCTTTGAGAACTTTACACCAATGTCTGGTGGACACCAAGTCGGTCTCTATACGATGACAATATGCACGGACCTCATCGATCCATTCCCAGACGAAAACACGTTTAATGACTGCTTGCCGCGACCTGGTACGCCGTCATTTGTATTCGAGGTTGGATACAATGAAGAGCCTGGTGTAAACTCGGTACTTGTACCTCCACCGAGTGTTAACAGCCCCAATGGTCGCCTGATCACGAACCGCTCCCTGCGTCCAGAGGCCGTTTTCGAGAATAATGGTATCCAAGACTTGTCAGATGTACCGGTACGTTTGATCATCACGCGTCTAGCAGATAACGTCACAGTGTACAATCGTACTGGGGTTGTTCCTGACATCGCTGCTGGTCAGTTCAACAAGGCCATCTTCGCTTTCCCTGAGTTCACACCGACGGTCAGCGGCGACTACAGCTTCTGCTATCGTGTCGAGTATCCAGGAGACCCTGTAACAACGAACAACGAACTCTGCATTACCCGCACAGTTGAGCCAAATCTCTGTGGTGTGTATACCATTGGCACCACGAAGCCAGGACCGCGCAACTTCCCTACAATCGACTCAGCACTGAACACGCTGTACTTCTACGGTGTGAGCTGCAGTGTTGTGTTTGAGTTCACGGATGCGAATTACACGAAGAGTTCGGTTGGTGTAACTACACCGGCATTTGATCTTTCAAGCCGCATCATTGGTAGTGGACCAAACAGTACGATCACGTTCCGTCCATCGGTAGAGCGTTCAATCGCCAAGGCTGGTGTTACGGTTAATCTTGTCTCTGAGTCTGGCATCGGTGTTCTCTTCGGTCAAAATGCCAGCCCGTCAAACAGCTACGCTATCCAGCGTCAGAATTACTTCTCGAACGCTCAAAACGCTAACTCAGGTGGCAATATCACGTTCGACGGCGGTTCACAAAAGTCACTCAAGTTTACAATGCGTAAGAACGTTGTTCCATCGTTCCCATCGCCTCTTGTTTCTGTATTCTATTTGTCATCTGGTTCATCGAACATCCAGATCCGCAACTGTATCATCACGAATGCTGATGGTGTAGCACCATCGTACGCTGACTCGCTTCCACAGGTGCAGTTCAATCCAGGTTCAAACCAGTTCCGTTTCGAAGGAAACACGCGTAACACAACGATCTCGTTCACATCTGGTATCACTCAGCGTGATACGATCAACCCAGATAACTTCGGCAACTTGGACACACTCATCAATACTGATAACAAGTTCGTTGGCAACGAAATCAGTGGTTTCGGTTATGGTGTCGTTTCGATCGGTATCGGACCACTCATCAAGGGTGGCGTGAACGAGTTTCGTCCGTATTACAACCTCGGAACAGAGATCTCCAACAATCTGATCTACAACGTCCGCCGCGCTGGTGTGTATGTTGGCTACGAAGACGGTGTTAAGATCGAAGGCAACCGTATCTACAATGTAGGTGCATCTGCGAGCCCAACAGCACGTGATGCGGCTGGTATCATAGCTGGTGGCGAAGGACGCTACAACAACATGAACCTGCACATCGCGCGCAACGAAATCAGCGGAGTTCGTGCAAGTTCATGGGCACGCGGTATCAATGTGCAGCAGGCGCGTAACGAGTTCCAAGCACTCAGTGGCGCGAACAAGGGCTTTGGCCCTCGTACACAGGCCGGCGCAGTGATCTTCCCGAATAAGCCAGAGCATACCTACGTTACAAGCAACGCTATCTGGGGTCTTTCACGCAGTGCAACAACTGGCAACATCGCTGGTGTGCATGTCTACACAGCGCGTGCAACCGCTGCAGATCCTGTAAGCGCTCTTATCAACCCACGAGTACCAGCATACTTCACGGTTGCGGACTCGGTAGTTAACAACACGATCGTAATTGGTACAGATAACGTTACTGGATCAGGCGCAATCGTTGGCGTTGGCTTCCAGAATGCGAACCGTCCAGTGATCATGAACAACGCTATTGCGCTTACTGGTGCAGCCAACGCAGCATCTCTAACACAATCAGCGATCCTATATCAAGGCACGATCTTCCGCAACGGCCGTGTGAACACATGGTATCTCCCGACCACAGCTCCAGCAGCTCTTGTTTCAAACAAGAATGCATTCTGGACGCCAAACTCAGGAATCGCACGTGTGATCGAAATTTCACACACAAGCGAACTTGTTTCCGCAGGCAGTCAGGCTGAATTCACAACGATCGCCCAATGGCGCAACTGGACAGGCCAAGACATCAACTCACCAGTTGGTGACTTCACAGCAGAACACACATTCCTTGGTGTTGCGCCAAATCAGCGTCTACGCATTACGACAACACCACGTCTTCCAATCGGATCCATCCTTAACAACAATGGTGAGCGCCTTGCAGGCACGCGCACAGATATTGATGGGTTCCTTCGTGGCGAGGCTGGCCTTGGCTATGACATCGGTGCTGATGAGTTTAACGGTCGTCTCTTCGTGAGCGATCTTGAGGTGATCGACATCCTGAGTCCAGCCGCCTACCGTGATGCAACAGGCATGACAAGCGATGCCGAGTACATCATGACAAAGGCACCAATCGATGTTCGCGCCCGCGTGCGCAACAACGGTGCACTCGCAACAACTAACTCACAGATTCGCGTTCGTATCTATGTAGAAACTGTAGCATCGAACAATGCAAACAGCGCTACACCAACATTCAACTCCTTCCCAGAAGTTGATCGCATTGTTGGTACTGCACTTGCATCTGGACAATCAAAGGACATCCTGTTTGGTATTCCTGGATGGTCTCCGCAGCCATACTTCGGTATGATGGGATACAATGTTCCTGCGCAATTCAATGCGATGAGCAACAACGTAACACCACGCTATCGCATCGAAGTATCTACGGCATCTGATGAGTTTAACAACAACAACATCTTCTCAAAGGTTGTTCGTTTCTACCTAGTCAAGTCGAGCCGTCGTATGGTAGTTTCTGCACGTGGTGCAAGCACGGATATCCTCACTGGTACACCAGCAGCAAACGATATCGCGGCGCGTCTGAACGCAGACAGTTTGCAGAAGGCTCTGAGCGACCTTGGTTACATCAATGATCCAGCGAGCGATCGTTATGATTACGATGTGTTTGATCGTGCAGCATGGGCTTCACGTTCGGTAGACTACACAGAATATCAAACGATGTTCTGGTCACACGACCTAAACCCACTTACGCGCACAGAGCGTGATGACATCCGTAACTACGCTGCTTCGGGTATCCCTGGACGTAAGAAGAACCTCGCAGTCTCGGCATCAACGCTTCCAGCTCAGCACAACGGTGCTTCGATCGTCACAGACTTGAACTTTGTTCAGCGCGTTCTGCGTTCGACATATCGTGCCCCAGGTACGCCATTCTCGCCAAACTACAGCGGACGCTATGTTGATGGCCGCACGCTTACACGTGGTAACAGCGAAATGGTTGTGCGTACAGGTTTTGCTGGCGACGTAGATCCAACACCAGCATTGGTAACAGTATTCTCAGACCAAGGAACATCGGGCGTAACGAACGTAGCGTATAGCTACCGCCGTGCAGACCGTTCAACAACAGATTCGATCATGGGAACTGCCACAGCAGGTCTTACTCTTAACTCCGTGTATCTCGGTGTAGACTGGCGCCATTTTGGCCGCACAGGCGTTCGCACTGGTGTTGAGCGAGTGGTTCGTGGCATGTTCGACTTCTTTGAGACAAATGGTGGACGTCTCGTACCAGTTCAGCTGGTAGACTTCAATGCCAAGGCACGTTCAAAGAACGTTGATGTCTTCTGGGCTACAGCCTCTGAGAAGAACCTTGATCGCTTTGAAATCGAGCGTGCTTCGATGACATCTGTCAAGGCAGGCGACATTGCAGATGCTGCGACATTCCAGAAGATTCGCACGGTTGCAGCTGTAGGTAACACAACATCACGTCGTGATTACTCACTTACAGACGAAAACATGGCAGCAGGAACCTACGTATATCGCCTCACAGCGGTAGACAAGGATGGTTCACGTTCAACATCGCAGGATGTACAGGTAACGATCGAAGGTGAGAACAACGGCATCGCTCTTACTGACGTTACTCCGAACCCAGTGGTACTGAACGCTAGTGTATCGTTCTCGATCGCTCAGGCTGGTGATGTTCAGGTAGTACTTGTGAACACGGCAGGCGAAGAAGTTGCAACAATCGCAAATGCAGCATTTGCTGCCGGACAGCACACTGTTCAGATTGATGCTGCACAGCTTGCATCGGGATCATACACACTGATCCTACGCAGCAACGGCATGGTAACTTCTAAGACGGTTACGGTTACGAAGTAATCGCTCAAGCGAAGAAGAAATCACAGCGGCTTCCGTGCCTTTGGCGCGGAAGCCGTTTGTAGTTTTGCACCCACCTATGAATCGTCAGCGTCAGCTTCTTCTTGCAATTAGCAGCGGACTCCTGCTTGGGTCTTCCTACGCACTGTCGCAGTGGTTGGGCGAGATCATGCTGGTAGCATATGTGCCTCTGCTGATTCTGTTTGCCGAGGATAGCCCAGAGATTGGGTGGTCTCGTAGAACGTGGTATGCTTACGGCAGCCTGTTCCTGTACCATGGACTCACAAACTGGTGGATCGCAAGTTGGCAGAAGCAGACGGATCCATATCTGTTTGCCACCGGCATCGTGTTGATGGTTGTTCATCCATTGTTTCTGATGCTTCCATTCGTTGCCTTGAGCTCAATTCGCAAGCGTCTCGGACCTGGCTGGATGATTGCATCCTTCCCAGTCTGCCTTGCCGCATTTGAATGGATACACGGACAGACTGACCTGTCGTATCCGTGGCTAACCAGTGGGTACTCACTCGTGAATAGCCCAATGGCACAAATTGCCGACATCGTCGGCGTGTATGGTCTGAGTTTCCTTGTAGCATGCGTCAACTCAGTTATAGCATGGATTTTACTGTATCGATCACCATCCATGCGTCGTCTCGTGATGCATGCTGCTGCAGCACTTGCCGTTGTAGCATTGTGGGCTCTGGCTGGCAGCATACGATCACGAGCTCACAAGCCTGATACGTCAGCCGCCAAACAAGTGTGTAGAGTTGCCCTTGTGCAGCCCAATGAGAATCCATGGGATAAATGGACAGACTCTCGAATGCAATTGGCTGTGCACTTGTCTCTATCAGATAGTTCAGCGTTGGCTCAAAGCAAACCTGATTTAGTGGTATGGAGCGAGACAGCACTGCCGTTTATCATTCGCGATCCAAGACATGAGCTCGAGTGGACAGCTCTGAAAACGTGGGTTGCCCGCTCGCAGGTTAATCTTCTTACTGGTGTGGCAGACCGGGTTATCTATGCTGTTGGACAGGCGCCACCTTCGGCGCGTACTTCTCGAGCCGGCGATGCACAATATGATGTGTTCAATGCTGCCTATCTCATGAGTGCAGATACAACCGCTGTGCAAGTGCATCGTAAATCGATGCTGACGCCATTTGCAGAGCGTCTGCCATTTGCTGACCAATTGACGTTTGCCATGAGCTGGATTGAATGGGGTGTAGGCATCTCTGCGTGGGGTAAGGGGCTTAGCAGAAGTCCACTCTACGTTACGCGTGGTAGGGACACGATCATGCGCATTGGGCCGATCATTTGTATTGAATCGATTTATCCAGAGGTCTCACGTGATTTTGTTGCTAACGGGGCAAACGCTCTGTGTGTGATAACCAATGATGCCTGGTACAATGGAACTCCCGGACCTCGGCAGCATTTTGATATCGCACGTATGAGAGCTATCGAAACTCGGCGTCCCGTGCTGCGTTGCGCCAACTCAGGCATTACTGGCCTGATAAGTCCTGATGGCTCTACTGCTATTGAGATCAAACCCATGCAATCTGGTGTGGCCTTGGCAAACGTCTTTCCTACAGATGGTGTTACTCTGTACGTCAGAATTGGAGACGTTATTCCTAAAGCTTGCACAGCACTTGTCGTTTTTCTCCTGATACTTGCACGAATTCCAGCACTTCAACGTATTCTACCGTTCCGTTTTACGTCACAATGAAAACACACACTATGTTCCGTATGGTTGGCTCGGCGGCCTTGCTGCTGCTTATCACCATTGGCGGCACGCTCACGAGTTGGGGACAGAAGCCCCTTGACTTTAAAGAGTATGACCTGCCGAATGGTTTGCACGTTATTCTTCATGAAGATCACTCTGCTCCTGTGGTTGCAACGGTGGTGCACTATAAGGTTGGCTCTCGGGATGAAGACCCTGCCCGCACTGGGTTTG
>JBEBCJ010000045.1:0-9303 GCA_041157865.1 Bacteroidota bacterium | reverse complement strand
CGATTCTGCCATGTGGTCTACTTCTGTCAGTGAAGAAAGCTTGCCATAGAGAAGAACTCTCCCAGAGAATCCATCGCAAGCATCGTAAGTGCAAAACTACTTGGGATACTGATATTATCATCAAGTTTAAGTCTGATCGAAGCAGCCTCGATAACAGCACACACAAGACTTGCAGCAAAACCCGAGACCATAAACCACGCACCAAGCCCAAACACATGCTGGTATACCATGGTAACCCCAACAGCGGAGACAACGAAGAACACGGAGCCAACCAGGGTTTTATCCATGAATCGACGTTTGCCAAAGCGTCTGCCGATCAAGGCTGCCGCTGTGTCGCTTACGATCAGCACGCTGAACGAGGTTGTGGAGATCACTGGCGGAAAGACCAGAAAGGTCAGTGTGGCAGCAATCAGTACCCACGAGGCACCAGTTAAGCGGAATGCATCCTGCATCATTTCATGCGGACGCAGCATCTTGCCCACCAACGAATGCATGATGCGCCGGGTTGGGCCGTGATAATGCATCATCACATCGATCAAAAGCGACGTCAGAGTCATAGCCACAAGGATTCCAATGCCTGTCCAATGTTCTAACTGCAGGTACACAATGGGAATCATCAGCGACGAAAGATGAATACCCTTCCGCGCAACCTCACTTGTATACGATATTTGTTCAGACATGAAACAACATCCCTTAACGCTTCGAGCGTGTGCTAAAATCAACATCGGTCTGGACGTCCTGCGGAAAAGACCTGATGGCTTCCACGACATTCAATCGATCTTTGTTGCGCTCGATATGCACGATATCCTTGTGTTCGAGCCTCAACCCCAGGCAGAGGTCATCTGCATTCCAGAGGTCACAGACTCCCCCGACACCAACATTGTTATGAAGGCCGCTCGGGCATACGCGCAAGCTTTTCCTAACGATGCGGCGAGCGCAAAGATAACCGTGAACAAAGGCATACCAACAGGAGCAGGTCTCGGAGGGGGCTCATCGGATGCGGCATCCGCTCTGCTCGGACTTGCCTATCTCAATGGCCGCCATCATTCTGTCGAGCTTGTGAAGCAACTTGAGCCCCTTGCTCAGATGCTGGGCTCGGACGTTCCGTTCTTCCTACGCTACGGCGTTGCCTACGTACGTGGGCGCGGCGAGCATGTTGCACAGCTCGATGATGCCTTTCCCTGGTACGCTCTTCTTGTATGCCCCGGCATTCACGTAAACACTGCCCATGCGTATTCCACATTGGGGATAACAGGTGAACAACCGCAATCGGATCTTCTTCAGTCATGGAGACAAGCCGTTGATACACATATAATTTCACGTACTCAGTTCACCAATGATTTTGAACGGACCGTGTTTGCCGAAAATCCAATACTTGCAACGATTAAGAGTTCGCTCTATGAACATGGGGCTAACTATGCATCGATGAGCGGTAGTGGGTCAACAATGTTCGGGTTATTCACAAGTGTGGATAAGGCCGTGGAAGCACAAGGGGCCTTCGATGGACTGCAAACCTATATTTGCGCTCCAGTTACGGAAGCATATAGAACCCTATGAACATCCTACTCGTTGCCGCCGAAGTTAGTCCATATGCAAAGGTTGGTGGCCTGGCCGACATGGCCAGCGCGCTGCCCAAGGCATGGTCGGACCTAGGTCACGATGTCAGGATCGTGATTCCGCTCTACGGGAACATCGACAAAGACCTTTACGGGATCACAAAGTTGGACGTGTTGGTGGCGGTTCCCTTTGGGTCGTGGACAGAGTATGCTGAAGTGTGGCATGGAGTTCTTCCGAATTCCAACGTGGATGTCTATTTCATACGCTCTTCAGATTATTTCGACCGTCCGGGCATCTACGGGTACCACGAAGGTTTCGAAGACAACGACAGACGATTCATCTTCCTGAGCAGGGCAGCATTCGAAGTTGCCCGTGCTCTCGATTTTAGGCCGGATGTCATCCACGCACACGACTACCATACAGCGGTGTGCATGCCCTTGCTGAAGGTTCAGTACGTGCACGATGCGTTCTTCAGCGCTACCTCAGGCGTGCTTACGATACACAACATTGCCTTTCAGGGCCACTTCGATCCACTGCGTGCTATGGAGTTCTGCGGCCTTCCTCCATCAGACTTCTACTCAGGCTGCTGGTACGAGCACGACGGGTGTTTCAATGCGATGAAGGCCGGCATCATGTTTGCCGATAAGGTTACAACAGTTAGTCCTACGTATGCGCAGGAGATTCGTTGGACACCAGAGGGAAAGGGTCTGCAAGGGGCTCTGCAGCACCGATCTGCAGATGTAGTTGGCGTGCTTAATGGCATCGACATGCACCAGTGGGATCCTTCTGCCGATAATCATATCGCCATCACCTACAACGCAGATAGTCTTGAGCGCAAGCTTGCCGACAAACTGGCATTGCTGCGCGAGGTTGGGTTTGGCGAGGACGACCAGAACGATGACATACCTGTAATGGGCATGGTTACTCGACTAACCGAGCAGAAGGGACTTTCGATCCTGCAACATGCTTTGCCTCAGCATCTGCGCGAGGGTTCACTGCGCCTTGTGGTACTGGGAAGCGGCGAACACGAAGCCGAGGCATTCCTGTCTGAGATCGAGCATCGTTACCCGCACAATGTGAGATTTATTCGCGGATACAACGAGCCCCTTTCACACCGCATACAAGCCGGTAGTGACTACTACCTGATGCCTTCACTCTTCGAACCGTGCGGGCTTACGCAGATGTTCGCGCTGCGTTATGGTGCTGTGCCGATCGTGCGCGGTATTGGTGGGCTTGCCGATACGATCGAGGAATACGACCCGATTACGTTTCACGGAACCGGCATCCGCTTCTACGAATACAATACAGAAGAACTCTCTAATGCTATCTGGCGCGGCCTACGACTGTTCAAGCAAGAGCCCCACTGGACGCAGATCCGGCGTAATGCTATGAGCGCCGATTATTCGATCGTCCATACGGCCGAGCGTTACCTCGAGGTGTTCTCATGGGCTCTGGAGAAGGTGCGTTAACCTCGTCGAGGCGATCCCAACTTGCCACGATTTCCATACCAAATGTCCCGGGAAAAAGGTCAAGGGGCGTAATGCGGTCGATTTGATAGCCCGCAGACTTCCATTCTTTGATGCTGCGCTGCAGTTCGTCGGGTCCGCAAAAGACCTGTACTACCCTGCGAGGTTGGATTGTCTTTGCCACCTCACGAATGAATCCCTGCGGCGTGCCGCTGCGCGGTGGATCCAAGATGACAACCGAGGGTGCGACCAATGACGTCGGACGCAGGACTTTACTGCATGTCTTCCACAAAGCTGCGACGTCGTCTGCATCTCGAAAGACCTGGCGTATCGCCGTAACATGTCCACCGGCACGCTTGACATTATATCGGGCATTATCCACGGTGGTCTCATCAGCATCAACAGCAACAACCTGTCGCGCCTTGTTTGCTAGTGCCGCGCCAAACAACCCATACCCAGAATACAGGTCATACAACACGTCGTCTGAGGTTACCTGCGCATGCTGGGACACTACATCCACCAGCTGCGGCATCATTTCCAGGTTGATCTGCGAAAACGAGAATACGCCCACTTGATAGGTAATGTCATCAACAACCTGACGCCATGCCGCATGACCAAAGAGTTTCTTAGCATTGACACCTGTGGCTGGACGTTCAAGTTCGAGATAGAACCTTGTGCCTTTGGGGTCGTGATACATCCAAGCATGCTGCATCTCGGGAATCTGCGCCTGTACCTGCTCACACACACGACGGACCGTGCGCACGATGTAGGCATCCATCCCCTTGATGTTGATAATGAGTACAAACTCGCTATAGGTACCTCGCACGATCACATGGTTTATGATCTCCTGCACTTGGGGGTGGATCTCCTGCAGAAGAGACTCCATGAGCGCATAGATACGCGCATGCGGGGGCGGCTCGAGAAGACTTGCCTGACCGGGATTGTTTCCATCGCCGTGCGTAAGCAACAGCTTGCCGCGCTGAATGCTTACTCTGCGTCTCGAAGTTGTTCGATATGAGCGCGGAGAAGGGGCCTGCACGATATGATCGATGCGGGCTCCATCTGTGCGGATACTGTCAAAAAAAGCCTTAAGCCCTGTCCGCTTCACAGCCAGTTCCTTAGCATACGGCAGATGGGCGAACGGTTCTACTGCGCCGCCCAATTCAGTCCGGGCTGCCCGCGCAGCATCGCGGAATCTTGTGTCAAGTGTAATCACCTGGCAAAGATACGCCCCCTGTCACTGCCAGAGGGAAATACCGTAGTTTTGTAGCCCAATCTCCGACTCGCATATGATACTACGTTACGCCGTGTTGATCATCGCAGCGCTTGTGCTGACACCCTCAATTCTCATCAGCCAGGGCGTTACCACAGGCTCGATCACGGGCACCATTAAGGGCAAGTCCGGCTCTGTTAGTAGCGCTCTGCCTGGAGCCATGATACGAGCTGTGCATGTGGCCACTGGATCGGTGTACGGGGCGGTGTCAAAGAACAAAGGACAATTCCTGATACGGGGCCTGCGTCCAGGAACATACACGGTTGCCATTTCCTGCGTTGGCTATAAGACAGACACCGTTCGCGGCGTAAATGTCGATGTTGGAGAATCCTCGACCGTAAATCTCATCCTTGCTGAGGCAGCTTCAACAGGAAGCGAGATCACAGTATCCGTAGACCGCGATGGACTCTTCGACGGCAGCAAGAACGGATCTGGATCGGTTATCGGTGAAGCCGTGATATCGGCCTCCCCATCAATCAATCGTAGCATCAGCGACCTAGCTCGGATGAATCCCTACACAAACCAAGTGAGCACTGCCGGAAGCGACGGTCTGCAGGGAGTTAGCATCATGGGTGTGAACTCACGCTTTAACAACTTCCAAATCGATGGTGCAGTGGCCAATGATGTCTTTGCCTTGGGCTCAGCGGGCACAGCCGGTTCTCAGGCCAATTCAAACTTCGTCTCACTTGATGCCATCGAACGGATCCGTGTCAATGTGTCTCCCTACGACATCCGTCAGAGTGGTTTTACAGGGGGCCTCGTCAATGCCATCACGCGTGGCGGCACGAACACATTCAATGGCTCTGTTTTCGTCTTTGGTCGCAACCAGGATCTTGTTGGTAATAGCCCGGACGCCGCTGCGCGACCATTCGATAAGTTTTACGACGTGCAGTTTGGCGGACGTGTAGGTGGGCCAATCGTCAAGGACAAGCTCTTCTTCCATCTTACTGCAGAAGGACGTCAGCGGTCTACCCCGCTTGAAGTATCGCTGGACGATCCAAGTGCACTGAACAATTTCGCTATGTCGAGTGCAGTTCTCGATAAGATCATCGAGATCACAAAGAATCAGTACGGCTATGATCCGGGGTCGTATGGTGTTACGAACATCCGCAATAATTCAACGAGTCTGATTGCGCGATTCGATTACAACATTGATGAGTCGAATAAGGTCCAGCTGCGCCACAACTTCACATACGGGATCCAGGACCGCAACCTGCTTCGCAATAACCTCAACTACAGTCTCACGAGCAGGATGAACACCTTTGAAAGCATCAACAACCAGACTGTCCTGCAATGGAATGCTCGGATCAACGAATCAATGAGCAATGAGTTCCGTGTCTCATACACGCAGACGAATGATCGCCGTATACTGCCGAGTAACCAGACAGGCCAAGCTATTGCATTCCCTGAGGTACGAATTCAGGTTGGTGCCGGGATGAATGTGATATTGGGTCCCGAGCGAAGTTCACAAGCAAACGCTTTGGACCAGACACTAATCGCTATCACCGACGACTTCACATGGTTTCTCGGCGATCACACGATCACGTTGGGCACACACAATGAGTTCTCACTCTTTAACAACTTGTTCATCCAGGATTATTTTGGTTCGATCCAGTATTCGTCCGTTGATGCATTCGCAGACAGCACCGCCAATTACTATCGCGTTAGCTACGCAAATACGGATGTAACAAACGGCAACCCCATGCCGCGCGCATCATGGAGCATGGCACAGTTCGGAGGATACGTCCAAGACGAATGGCAGATCGACGATCGACTGCGAGTTGTCGGTGGTCTACGACTGGACATCCCCGTGTTTTGGGATACGCCATATGAAAATGCAGCCTTTGCAGCAGCCTTCCCAGGCCGAAGCACGTCGCAGGTTCCCACAGGTGTTATGCTCTTCTCGCCGCGCATCGGCTTTAACTATGACATCAGTGGAGACAAGACACTGCAGCTGCGCGGTGGTTCGGGTCTGTTTACAGGACGGGTTGCAGCTGTATGGCTCTCGAATCAGTACTCAAACACCGGCATGGACCTCTATCGTGCCGAACTCGGAGCAAACAACTCGCCCAATTCCATCAATTCAGCTGATGGAACTCCCATGAAATGGGACCTGACACGTCCGGCCCTCCGACCCGGTGATTCAGCGTATCCGGGCAGTGCGATCAATACTACCGCGATCAATATCACCGACGGCAACTTTAGTCTGCCGCAGGTATGGCGCTCGACACTGGCCACCGATGTGAAGATCGCGCGTGATGTAACTCTTACGGTTGAAGGGATGTACGGCAAGTTCCTGAACCAAGTTGACTATGCGAATTTGAATCTGCGTCAATCCAACATGCGATATATCAGCAGCTCAGACACATCCGTGGGGCTATCCCCTCTTGATGGACGTAAGATGTATGCAGGGGGCACGGCAGACTCGCTAGTAGACAGACGCTTTACACAGGTAATCTTGCTTCGTAGCCGGGATGGCGGACAACAGTACTCAATTTCTACACAGTTGAAGTTTGACAGCAACAACGAGTTTGTTCCGGGTTTGAGTGGAATGGCATCATACACCTACGGGCGAACGCAGGACCTTAACTCATCGACGGCTGCCACGGCCGGTTCGCAGTGGACGAGCACCGATGCCATTGATCCAAACAATGTAACTGTTGGCATATCCAATTTTGACCAGTTGCACCGCATCGCATTCAATGCTACGTATGCCCACACTTGGACAGCAGGATACTCAACGTCTATCGGCTTGTTCTATTCTGGATCCTCAGGACGCCCATACTCGATAAGCTACGCTCAAGATTACAACGGAGACAATGCCTCCGGCGGCAATGATCTTGTGTACATCCCTCGAGCAGAAGACTATAACACGAAAGTTGTGATTCCGAAGCCAACCGACGCATCAGATCTGCGCTCGCCCGATCAGATCTGGGCCCAAATCATGGAGCTTGTTGAATCGAACCCTATTCTCAAATCGTACCAGGGCCAAATCTTGCCGCGTAACGCGCTGCGCGAACCATGGATCAATCAGTTGGATGTGCGCATAGCACAAGACATACCGGGCTTTTCAGACCACAAGATTCAGTTCACTCTCGATGTCCAGAATTTCCTGAACCTGCTGAGTCGGTCATGGGGATTGCAGCGCTTCGTTGATTTTCAAAGCTCTAACCTCTTCGGTCTGGTGCTTAACAGTCAGAACAAACCGTTCGATAGTCAAGGCAGACTTATGATGTCGTACACAGAGCCAGTTACAAATGGGCAGGCAGGCATCTATACCACAGACAACTTTTACTCACGTTGGCGCATGCAGCTTGGTGTGCGGTATTCATTCTAACGTATGATCAGAAACTATCTTCTTTCATGCGCATGTTTTGTCGCGTTTCTCGCGAGTTCCTGCAGCGATGGTGTGATCACCTTCCCTACACCGGATCCTGCACAGGTACGCATCGTGAATGTCACACAGAACGTTGCGGTTACCAGGGTGGTCTTCGACAGCACGATTATTGTTGATGCCCAACGTGGCAAAGCATCGGACTACGTACAGGTAGCAGCTGGCAGGCCACTGCAGTTCACACTTGGTTCTCCTGCCAAGGTCTTCAGGTCGAACCTGCGGTATACATTGGGCGGCAGCGCACGTGTGATCTTGTTTGCAAGAGGAGATACCAACGGTCTTGTAGAGTTTCGCAGAGAGATTCAGGACACACTGATCTCGGCGCAATCGCCCGAAGCTCTCATTCGGTTTACGCACATGGCTGAAAACGTCGATAAGGCGTATTTTGTCGAGGTATGGTCGAACGGCGCCCGTCTTATGTCGCAGGAATATGAGCCCGGCATTAGCTCTCCTTCCTACACACCGATCAAGCCAGGCAAGTACGATTTCGAGATTCGTGAAGCGGGTACAACCAATGTGCTGACGAAACTGAGTAACGTTTCGATAACTAATGGTCAGTCATACATGCTTTACACCTACGATGCAGTTGCAGGTACGATCGACAACATCACACTTGACATTTTTTAACTCTCTTTTTGTTGAGCAACACATGACCAAGCATTTCACCGTAACAGCTGTGCTCTTTGCCATGATCACAGCAGGACTTCACGCGCAGGATCCGACCTCGATTGCCGAGGCGAAAAAGCAGGAGTATAACAGCACAGTAACAAAGGTGGCTGGCCGCGTTACATCGGCAGCTCAACTTTCCAATGTTGTCTACATACAAGATCGGACTGCTGGCATCGCTGTTTTCAATGAGCAAATGAGAAACGGTGTCAAGATCGGCGACTCTGTTGTGGTGGAAAATGCAACACTTACTGAGTTTGGTCAAACTACTGGCGCACCAGGTACAGGGTTGACACAACTCGGCGGTACTGGGCTGCGATTCACAGTTGTACCGGGTACCCGCGAAGAACCGGCAGCCAAGAGCACCACCATACCAAACGTGGGAGAAGGTAACGAAGCAACACTTGTAAAGCTCCGTAAAGTGCGCATGGTAGAGACTGGTCGCTTCGAGGGTAACCGCAGCTACAATGCGATCGATGCTTTCGGCAACGACATCGTGATCCGCATCGACCGTGCTTGCGAGATAGGCGTTTACAATTTGGAGATTCCATCAGGTGATATCGACATCGTGGGCGTAGTTAGCCAGTTCCGGGGTGCATACCAGATCCTGCCACGACTTTCGCAGGACATCGGCCTGCCGCCTATCGCTGTTGATACCGTTAGCAAGTCGCGCACGCTTGATGTGACGACCTGGAATCTTGAATGGTACGGCTCGGCAGACACAGCCAAGGGCCAGAGCAATAAAGACCTACAGCGTCAGCGTATTCGCATCATCATGGATACAGTTCAAGCAGACATCTTCGCCCTGCAGGAAGTTGTCACTGATGAGGCACTTGCTGCGCTGAGTGATTCTCTGAAGGGTACGTACGGACGCTTGTTTGCAACCGAAGTGACGTCTGATCAAAAGCTAGCCTACATCTACAACACCAAGACCATAAAGCCGGTAG
>JBEBCJ010000044.1:0-6358 GCA_041157865.1 Bacteroidota bacterium | reverse complement strand
AGGGAGAGAAGTAGGCAACGTAGGATCATGGCAATAGTCCGTGAAATGATGGTGTTGGCAAAGATACCGCGCTAGTCCAATTCGTTACATCGCAATTCGCCTGCGCAATGCGTATGCCAAGCCCCCTGCCCCGAGCATGGCAACAATGGCAAACGCATTTGTAAGCGCATCGAGTGGATAGAAGGCTACGATAAGTGTGATGCCGGCTAGCATCCCACCAAGATGAGCCTCGTGCCCAACATTATCGGCCCCGCGTGAAGCGAACACAACCGAGTATACGATGAAGAGACACCCGAACACCCACGCCGGCATGGGATACGGGATGATGAGCACCATCATCGGCAGGTCTGGATAGACCACCGTAGCCGCACCAATCACTGCGCTTACTCCTGCCGATGCTCCAACCGCCATATAGGAGGGGGCGTTACGGTGCACGATGATGGATGCAAATGAGCCCACAAGCACGCCAAGGAAATAGACCATGCCGAAGCGCCAGGACATGATGACGTGTTCAAGCCAGATACCGAACGTGAAGAGCGAGAACATATTAAATGCCAGATGCATGTAGTCGGCATGGACCAAGCCACATGTTAGCATGCGCCACCACTCGCCCCTTCTGCCGAGCACTGCATCGATGTTAAGCAACAGCCTATTGTAGAGCGAGAAGCTCCGAAATGAAACGATCGTGACCGCGCAAGTGGCGATCACGATCGTAAGTGTTATCGGTGCTAAGACGAGTTCGTTCACTGCGGCAGAGACATTGACACCTGCATATCTCGACCAAGCCTGCGCTGCAGTTCGTAGATCACAACCTGAAGTTCGTTGCTGATGGAGCCGTACTTGGCACGCATAGCCAGTGCTGCATCGAGCGCACCATTGTAATCCTTTGCACGAAGCTTTTTGAGAACCTCGATCTCTTCCATACCGCGAGCAGCCTCCTCTGGACGTCCGACCATCTGACCAAAGTCCTTCAGGTAGCGCTGAGCAAGATCCCACTTGCCGGCGATCTTGGCAGCTTCTGCGGCATACATTCTTGCAAGTGCGCCCGCCTGCATAAGTGCGTCTTCGTCCGAAGCCCCCTGCTGCACCTGGAAGCCCTGCTCGAGTGTGTACAAGCGTGGATTCTTGATGATCATTTCGCAGCTCTTGAGAGAGCTTAGACCTACCTTCTCAGACTCCGCATACATGCCGAGCATGTTGTAGAGTCGGCCGATCTCCATTTCGAACATCATCGAAATCGGGAACTGCTCAACAGAGATGAGTTGATTCATACGGTTGAGCACGCGTCCGGCGCCTGCTGTGTCGCCGAGCTCATACAGCTTGTAGCGCGCATAGCTGAAGAACGTATAACGGTAGCTCGAGATGTATCCGCGGTGGACATCATCGTAATAGACGTTAGGATTGTTCAGGTTGCGGAATTTGAGTCCAACGTGCGGTTCGGAGTATACCTCGTCATCGCCCATGTCGGCCATGAAGTACTTCTCCATGAGCTTGTCATCTACGCCGTAACCGATCTTTGATGTCTGAGCAACTGGGCACACACGGAAGGCCAGACCTTCCAGGCGCATGTAGTCCTGCAGACCGCAGTGCTCGTCGGCATAGCCTGGCTCGATACCCATGGATGTTGAGAAGTACACCGGACGCTCGAACTTTGTCTGCTTGATGATGTCTGCAACGAGCTTATGCTGCACGCCATAGAAGTAACTTGGCGCTCCATTCTCTTCACGTCCGCGCGGAGATCCAGTAAACGTCCACGTGAACGATCCTCGATTGATGGTTGCTGAATCAGATGTCCACTTTCGGAGCACGTCCTTGGACACAGCAAACGAGATCTCTTGAGCTGGACCGAAGTCGTACGAGAGTGCACCGGCGTCTTCTTCATTAACCAGCAGCTGGTCGTCGCTAAAGCTCAGTGGCAGCTTCTTGGCGCCCCATGGCTCACGATTCTTGAGCTGCTCGATATACCATGTTGTCTGACCCAGCGAAAGGTTCACAACGCGCACGTCGCGGCGAATGCCCGCAACATCTTGCAGATACCACACTGGGAAGGTGTCGTTGTCGCCGTTGGTAAAGAGAATTGCATCCTTCTCAACTGACTGAAGAATGTTGTACGCGTAATCAAAGGCCAGATAGTTACCAGCACGTGAATGCGTAAACCAATTCTGTGCTGCCATGTTTACCGGCACAAGCGCAATAATGCCGAGCAGCGCACCACCGAGAGCCGGGATGTTGTTCTTGACCTTCTCCATCACGAAGAATGCCCCCATACCAACCCACATGGCAAACACCATGAATGAGGAAACATAGAAGTAGTCACGCTCGCGCGGCTGTGGGTTCTGCTGGTTCTGCTGAATCGCAGCCAGAACACCCGTCATCAAGAACAGCACGAGAAACACCCATGCCATCTGGCGGTCGCGCACGAAGTGGAATACGAGTCCAACCAAACCAAGCAGCAATGGCAGTGCATAGTAGTTGATTGGGAAGTGGCTGGCATAGCCATTCTTGTAATTCTGCGCTTCGATCACTGATTGCTTTGTAAAGGGGCTTGCAGCAGGTGCATCCTGCACGTCGCTAACGCGACCCAGGAAGTTCCACAGGAAGTAGCGTACGTACATCTGGTTGATCTGATAGTCCCACATGTAGGCGAATTCAGCGCCGTTGAAGCGCGACTTCCCATCTGTCTTCCACTTACCAAAGTCCGGACGTCCGAACATCGCGCCGTCCTTACGTGTCACACGCTGCACAGGCGGCTCTGTCCACTTGCCGTACTTGATATAATTATTTACGAACCGCTGTTCCTGCTGATAACGCCGCGGCCACATTGGCGCCTCGCCGTACTGTTCACGACCAAGGTAGCTTACAAGCTTGGAGAAATTCTCTGGCTTGTTTTCGTTCATCGGCGGATTCGAATTCGCACGAATCAGGATGTGTGTATACGAGGAGTATCCGAGGATCAGAAGCAGGAATGACGAGGCAACAAGCGACATGATTCCACGGCGCTGTTTGTTGCCGATGTAGAGAGCAACTGCGGCAGCAACGATCAAGCCGATACCCAGAAGCACAAAGATGCCGTTGTCTTCGATCGCGAACTCACGTGCATCGTTCTTGAACGGCAGATTGCCTGCGAACAACGCAGGCAGCTTCATGATGATGACGTTATAGATCAGGAAGAACAAAACAAGACCAAGCCCCATCGTTGCGAGCAGCGTCTTGAGCGAGTACTGGTACTTGCGCAGATATACAAGCAGCACGATTGAGAACAACGTCAGAATGGACAACAAGTGAACACCGATCGAGAGACCGATGAGATACACGATAAGAAGCAGATACTTCTCATGTCCTGGCTCGTCGGCCTTCTCGTTCCATACCATCATTAAGTGCACGATGATGGCAACGAATAACGACGAAGCCGCATAAACTTCGGATTCAACCGCATTGAACCAGAATGTGTCCGTGAAGGTATATGTAAGTGCTGCTACTAAGCCCCCTCCATACACCAGCAGTGCGTTGCCGATATCATTCAGGTCTTCATGATAGAAGTTGCGTATCACGCGCACCGTGATGAGGTACAAGAGCAGAACTGTGGCCGCACTTGCAAGAACAGACAGCAGATTGACTCTCCAACCTGGATCGCCGAACGGGAGCAGGTGGAACACCTTGCCGAGCATCAGGAACAGCGGCGCACCAGGCGGGTGCGGCACCTGCTGTTGGACCGAAGCAGCCGTAAACTCTCCACAGTCCCAGAACGGGACCGTCGGCTGAACGGTCATGAGATACGTAGCAAGCGCAATGATCGTTGCAATGCTCGCAAACGCATAGTGAAGTGTCTTGTTGGTGTTCTGCATGGACACGACGTACCAATGTGAGTTAGTGACTAAACAACCTGCAAATCTACGATATCAAGACACGACACAAGCCCTGCCAACGGCGGCGGCACCAACCAAGCCGGCATGCGAACCAAACTGCGCTGGCAGTACCCGTAGGTTGTGCGCAATCGTCGGTATCGCCCGTAGGGCCATCGTGGCCCGAATCGTATCAAGGATGAATGGGGCCTGCGACACCCCGCCCCCTACAACCAATACGCGCAAGCCAAGCACCGCCAGCGCAGAGCACATGCCGATGCCGATGATGCGTCCAGCCTCGCGAAGCACGTGGTCATTGGTAATATCTCGCACTGAGCGGATAACTTCTCCTTGATCTCGCGCCATGTTCAGGATGCCCTGAATACCAACATAATCTTCAAGCACAGCAGTGCGGAACAACCGCGGATCCTTTGCCCCTTCGCGCGCCCATGCGTCCATGATGATATGTCCGATCTCTCCGGCATCGCCATGAGGACCGCGGTAGAGACGTCCGTTCAGGATCACGCCACCGCCAATACCCGTTCCCAACGTGGCATAAAGGAAGTTCGGCTCGTTTACACCGGCGCCCATGAGCGCTTCGGCCAGTGCCGCAGCATTAGCATCGTTTTCAATGTCGATTGGCAAGGGGCAAACAGAGCGTAATGCGGCCAAAAGATCCACATCATCCCATCCTGGTAGATTTGGCGGCGCCTGCACGTGCTTGGTTACCGGGTCTACAATACCAGGCACACCAACGCCTACGGCCCGAATGTCCGGACTGCGCCGCATGATCTCCTGCGCCACTGCCTTGATGCGCTCAAGAACTGCATGCAGCCCCTCATGCGCCAATGTTGGTGTGTTCTCCTCCCACACGGTAGCCCCTTGAGCATCAACCACACCATATTTGATGCCCGTACCGCCAATGTCTATGCCGCCGAAAAGTTCCATGGGGCGAAGATAGTTACATCAATTACAGAATTACAGAATTACAGAGTTACAGAATTACAGAGTTACAGAGTTACAGAGTTACAGAATTACAGAGTTACACAATTACAGAATTACGGGAATGACGAGAATTACTATATTTGTGGCTCTGTAAAACGGCCGGATGTGGGTGTACCCCCTGTTCGGATGATTCTTTTCTAAATGTTGCCCCAGAAAATGGGAGCGAGGTACATATGAAGTATAATGGCCCTAAGGTCAAGATCTCGCGTAAGTTAGGCTTTGCGGTTACGCCAAAGTCACGCAAGTATCTTGATAAGAAGCCGGCCCCTCCAGGCCAGCACGGCGCTTCGAAGAAGCGTGCGAAACTTTCTGACTACGCGAAGCAGCTTCTCGAGAAGCAGCGTTTGCGCATGCAGTACAACCTGCATGAGCGTCAGATGACAAACTATATAGCCAAGGCAGCACGTATCCAAGGCAATAAGGTAGACATCCTTGTTCAGCTCCTTGAGCAGCGTCTCGACTCTCTCGTGTTCCGTTCAGGACTTGCCCGCTCGATGTACGCTGCGCGCCAGTATGTGCGTCACGGACACGTAACGCTCAACGGCAAAAAGGTAGACATGCCAGCTTACGCTGTGCAGCCAAACGACGTAATCGCCATCCGTGAGAAGAGTCGCAAGGTAGAAGCAATCCAAGAAGCAATTCGCTCAGCAGCTCCGCCACCATATCTCGATATGAGTAAGGCAGACTACTCAGTGAAGTTCCTCTACCTTCCTCCACGCGAAGAAGTACCAGTTGTTTGCGAAGTACCACTCGTTATCGAGTACTACTCACGTTAATCATCCAAACGTCAGTCAATTCAGCGCCTCGGTTCGCACATGTGGATCGAGGCGTTGTCGTTTCGAAGAGAGTTACTCGAATGACTCGAATTACACGAGTTACACGAATTACTCGAATTACACGAATTACTCGAATTACACGAGTTACGGGAGTTACGGTCATTTAGTAATTCAGTAACTCCGTAATTCAGTAATTCCGTAACTCAGTAACTCAGTAACTCCCGTAACTCCTGTAATTCAAGCCCCCCTACTCCACCACTGTCTCTATCGTAATGATCACCGTCCGGCTGTAGAGACGGCCTTCGGGGGTGTTGTTATCGAAGATGTTGCCGCCGGAGCCATAGCCCTTGGCATTGTCGCGCTTGAGGTTAAGGCGTTGGGCAACTGCAGAGGCGCGACGTTGTGAGAGGCGCAGGTTATAGTCTTCGCCGCCGAGACGGTCGGTGTAGCCTTCGACGGTAACCTTGGACTTTGGAGTGATGCGTGGACGGATGATGTCCAGGATGCGGTCGTGCTGTTTGGTAAACTCCGATTCGTTAAAGCCGAAGATGATCATGTTGAACTTCTCTGTCTTCTTGTCAGAACGGTATACCTGTTCAACTGCATAACCGCTTGGCTGCGCGGTCTGACGCTGGCCGGCCTCGTCTACAACTTCGAGGTCGAACCGAAGGGGCTCCTGGGTGTTGGGCAGACGCTCAGATTTGGGTGCGATGTTCCAACGAATTGGGGTTGGGA
>JBEBCJ010000043.1:0-6360 GCA_041157865.1 Bacteroidota bacterium | reverse complement strand
CGTTCTGCCGTATTCGAACATTGCATATACAACAACTCGAGAGTTCACAACCGCCGGGCCACAAGGCATTCAAAAGGGCTCCAGTTCGCAGTACGGCAGTGGTGGCATCTCCTCACTCTATCTCGGTGCGTCGTATCGTATTGCTGGCATCTACCTGGGCGCAAGTGCACAACCACTGTTTGGTCAGATCAATTATTACGACGACAACATCGTAAGCTCTGTTACAAACCTGTCCTCGTTTACCCTTCATACAAAATATCTCATGACAGGCGCAGCATATAGAATCGGTGCCTACACAGAAGTGCTCCCTGCGTTCAATATCGGAGCGTATTATTCCTTCGGCTCATCATTGTCGTATGATCGCTCGCTTGCTCAGACTGTATTCACGCGTGAGATATCCGACACCCTAAACTTGCGCGGACGTGAAGAATACACCTTCAGAAGGGATAGCTCAAATGGCACAAGCCCACTGCCTTCCATGATCGGGCTTGGGATCTCCTATCGCCTTGGCCGTACGCAAGTGGGACTGGATATCGAAAGCGGCAATTACTCTGGTATCACGATCAATCAGCGCAGTGATGCAACGTTGGGTTCGATGTTTCGCGCAAGCATCGGCATATCTCAGCAAGCAGCTGGTTATGCGCCAACATTCTTTGATAAATGGGGCTATCGAGGCGGGATTGGTTACACGAAGCAATACTTCATGTTCCGCGGACAGGATGTGCACGAGTTCTATGGAACTGTGGGCGTGGACTTCCCTCTTGGTCAAAGCGCGACCGTAGATGCTGCCCTTCAAGGGGGCTTTCGTGGACCAACTAACGGCCTCTACGAGTATATCGGCAGATTCTCCGCAACTGTAAGCATCGGCGAAGTCTGGTTTAAACCATTCGCACGCGATTGACCTTGTTGTAGAGTGTTACGAGCGCGCACGCTTGATGATGTTCGTCGTGGACCGTCCCTCAAGCAGCGGGATCGTGATCACCACACCACCATTTGCTTCAACAGCATCGGCTCCTACGATCGTGGCTCGCGTGTAGTCGCCCCCTTTGACTAAAACATCCGGTAACAGTATCTCAATCAGACTCTGTGGTGTATCGTCATGAAAGATCACCACATGGTCTACACATCTGAGTCCAGCCAGAACTTTCGCCCTATCGAGCTCATGGTTTACAGGACGCGTAGGCCCCTTGATCCGGCGAACAGAATCATCAGCATTCATCCCAACGATCAGCACATCGCCCATTGCACGTGCTGCTTCGAGGTACATTACGTGTCCAGCATGCAGTATATCGAATACACCGTTGGTGAATACAACCTTACCTGGTACAGAGCGCAGCTCGCGTTGCAAGGATTCAATCTCTGCTATGGAATGGAGGATCACGGCTGTGTGCTCTATGCAGGAACTGCAGACAAAAGGTCGGATGCAGTGATGGCCACAATCCCGGGCTCTGACACAACATGTCCGGCAGCGATGTTGGCCAGGGCTGCTGCTTCCCGCACGTGCACACCAACGCTCATCATAGCCGCTAGAGTAGCAATCACAGTATCGCCAGCTCCCGAAACATCCGATACCTTCATTGCGCGCGTAGGTACGGTACTGAGCGTTCCGTCGCGTTCAATGAGCATCATTCCCGCTGCTCCAAGTGTTATCAGAACGTTCTCACACTTGAGTGTATTTCGGAGCGCGCGTCCCGCTCTTTCGATCTCGTCCAACGTCGTTAGCGGCATACCCAGCGCATCCGACGCTTCCTTCTTGTTAGGCTTGAACACCGTGCATCCAACGAAATCAAAAAAGTGCCGATGCTTGGGATCTACAAACACTGGAATATGGCGCGAGCGACCTAGCTCAATCACAGAGTTAATCAGCCATGGTGAGAGCAGACCCTTGTCATAATCTTCAAGGATAATGCCCTTGATCTCAGTGTGCTGAGTCAGACGAGTTATGATGTCTTGCGCTACAGACTCCGAGACGTGTTCACGCGTCTCGTTATCAAGTCGAGCGATATGCTGATTGTTACCGATGACACGGGTCTTTGTTGTTGTTGGGCGCTGGCTCGATGTTGCAATGGTATCAATTCCCAAACCTGCCTCGATGCACAACGTGCGAACGTGATCTCCTGCAGCATCATCGCCTACTACGCCACATAAAACCGGCTTTGCACCAAGTCCGAGGAGGTTTGTGGCAACATTTGCGGCACCTCCGAGGTGGGCAGACTCCCGCTCGACATCTATCACAGGCACAGGTGCCTCTGGCGAGACTCTGTGGACACTTCCCCAGAAGTACCTGTCAAGCATAACATCGCCAACAACAGCAATCTCTGCGCCAGCTAGAGCTGCGAGATGCTCCTCTGTGCGGTCATGCTGTACTTCATGCATTCTGCATTGTCCTTGATCCCATTTCTCTATCAAAAAGATAGATCGACGGTCCATCAGAACCAACCATTCGCAGCCGCTCAATGATGTCGACCACCGTGGCTTCCTCTTCCACCTGCTCATTGATGAACCATTGCAGGACGATCTGAGAAGGGAGATCTTTCTCCTGAAGAGACAATTCATAGAGCGCATTGATGCTGGCAGTGATCTTTTGCTCGTGTTCACGAACACGTTCAAAAACATCAAGGGGCGAGCTATACGTTGCCGTGGGAGAGGCAATTGCGTGCAGCACAACTGCTTCACCACGGTTGTGGAGGAAATCCACGAGTTTCATAGCATGCTGGGTCTCTTCTTCCCACTGCACCCGCATCCACGTGGCAAAACCAGGCAGGTTGTTTTCTGTGAACCATGCAGCCATACTGAGATAGACGTATGCGCTTTGGAACTCTGCCTGAATCTGCGTGTGGAACGCTTGAACGAGATTTGTCTTCATAGCCATTACCGAAAATACCTATTTAGGCGCTAGTTTCGAACTGGAAATCGGTTCATCAACTACGCAAAGTATCATATGAAAAGCAACACGGCACTTACCCGCATCTCTGTTTCTAATGCCGTGTATTACGCTTACCACGGAGTTCGTGAGGAGGAACGCAGTCTTGGTGGACGCTACCAGGTTGATATTGACATTTGGTGCGATACCGTTAAGGCCGTCGTCAGCGATGATATCAGCGACTCGGTGAATTACGAGGAGCTGCTGTTCATTGCCAACGAGGTAATGACGGGAGAACCGTGCGAGCT
Source organism: Bacteroidota bacterium (assembly GCA_041157865.1). Lineage (GTDB taxonomy): Bacteria > Bacteroidota > Ignavibacteria > Kapaibacteriales > Kapaibacteriaceae > UBA10438. The sequence continues at coordinate 3,189 of JBEBCJ010000043.1, read as the reverse complement.
GATAGAGACTGTGGCCTATGATATCTGTTCGGGTATCATGGATCGTTTCCAGCAGGTCAAAAAGGCTACAATTCGTGTTCGAAAGCTCAGCGTACCGATCCAAGCCATCTTCGATTACACTGAGACCGAGACAACCATCACGCGGGAGGGCTGACCTTCATGCATCAAGTCTTGTTGTCGCTTGGTGCAAACCTTGGCAGCCCCCTGAAGACGCTAACAAGTGCGATCGATCTGATCAAACTGCATGTCCTGCACGATGTGCGTGTTTCATCGTTCTACGAGACCGCACCTGTTGGCTTTACCGATCAGCCGGTATTTATCAATGTTGCTCTCATTGGCAGCACGCAGTTGTGCGTTGCAGATATCCATGCCGCATGTAAAGACCTGGAACAGCAGCTTGGACGCCAGCATCGCCAGCAGTGGCATGAGCGTGAGATAGATATCGATGTGATACTGGTGGGGTCCGAACTCTACGACCACAACAATGTGACTGTTCCTCACAAGCGTATGCATGAGCGTATGTTCGTGCTCCTACCTGCCTGTGAGGTCGCGCCCGACATGGTCTGTCCGCGTACAGATAAGCCCCTTTCTCAGCTTCTTGCAGAATGCACCGACACCGTTTCGAACCCTAAGCGAGTAGCGAGTAATTCCGTAACTCTGTAATTCCGTAATTCTGTAACTGGCAACTGGTAACTGGTCATTCATAACTGCTCATGCGCATCCCTCCACATATCATCGACGAAGTTCGTATCAAGTCTGACATCGTAGACGTGATTGGAGAGTATGTGAAGTTGCGCCATACAAGTCGCAATTACCTTGGGTTGTGCCCGTTCCACAAAGAGAAGACACCTTCGTTCAACGTGAATCCCGAGCGCGGGATCTTTAAGTGTTTCGGCTGCGGCAAGGCTGGCAATGTGATAACGTTCGTCGAAGAACATCTGCACATGGGCTTTGTGGATGCGGTGAAGTTTCTTGCAACACGCGCTGGAATAGAGATCCCTGAGGAACGTCGAGAAGATCCAACCGGAGAGTATGCCCGGCGGGACAATGCGCTTCGTGCACTGCGCGAAGCGGCGGAGTACTTTCAAGAACATCTTGCGACCTCAGATGGCGCACCTGCCCGGGGATTCTTTTCGAAGCGTGGGTTTTCTGCGCAGACGCAGGCTGACTTTAAACTGGGTGCTGCACCGGCCTCATGGGATTCTACCATGAATCATCTCTTGGCAAGGGGCTTCTCCATCGAACACCTGGTAGATGCTGGCATCGTTATCACACGCGAAGATGGTAAGACATACGATCGATTTCGAGGTCGTGCAATGTTTACAATCTGCGACGACGTTGGACGCGTGGTCGGATTCAGCGCGCGCACACTCACAGACGAGCCGGGGCAGCCCAAGTACGTGAACTCCCCGCAAACACTCGTCTTTGAAAAGAGCAGGCTGCTCTATGGACTCGACCGAGCAAAGAGATCGATATCGCAACAGCGCACCGCTGTTCTCGTGGAGGGTCAGGCAGATGTCATAACCCTGCATCAGGCAGGCATAACCAGCGCTGTTGCAAGCTCCGGTACGGCACTTACGCCTGATCAGCTGCGCCTGCTGCGTAAACATGCAGACGTCATCATCCTTGTCTTTGATAGCGACGAGGCCGGGCAGAAGGCCATCTCTCGGGGAATCGAACTGGGACTTGCCGCCGGCTTCGACGTAAAATGCGTGGCATTGCCGCACGGACAGGATCCTGATTCACTCGTGCGCGACCAAGGGGCCGATGCTCTTACTGGCATGATGGCGAATGCACCGTCATGGTTGCAGTTTCAGACAGATCGATTCCGCATGCAGGGCCTACTCGATGATGCAGCGCAGCAAGCACGTGCAGTACGAGTAATGTTGGAATGGATCTCACAAGTCCCTGATTCATTGAGGCATCCATTCTTGATCCGAGAATTGAGCGAAGCATTCCGTCTGAATGAGCAGTTCCTAGCCTCCGAACTGCAGAGTATACGGTCTGGTGCTCGAACTGCACCGCCGTCAGCGCAGGTAAACCCTGCACAGCCGCCAATGGCCGGTGTGCCGCAACCTCCTCGAGAGATCATGCAGCCCAGAACGATGGCCGTAATGCTGCCGCCTGAGCGAGAGCTTATTCGTATCGCGCTGGGCACCGAACACGGTCTTGCACTTCTTCTTCACGAGGTACAGTTAAACGAGTCGATGTTCTGGAGCGAAAGTGGACGCAAGATCTTCCGCAGCATTCTCATTGCCGAAGAGGAACATGGTAATGCAGCAGAACATATCATTCATGACCCTGCTTTAACAACTGATGAACGCCGCGAACTTGCAGATGTATTGTTTGCTCATGCAACGCCGAGCACGGTTTGGAAGTCATTTGATGTGGAGGTTCCAGACATCGACCTGCTGCGCGTAATACGTGATGCGCTCGTAAAGATTGAGATCCACAGAACCCTACAGGAGATAGACCACTTAACGCAGACAATCGAAAGCACCCCAGACATGGACGAGCGAAAACGCCATGTCTTTGCGATCAGTCAGAAGTTTCAGCGGCGCGAGGAACTTCGGCGCATATTGGAATCAGACACAAAGGACTTCTCGTGGCTTCAAAGAGAAACACGATAATAAGCATCCTCATATCCATGGTTCTGGCAACGGCACTGTGGCTATATGTGTCGCTGATACGCACGTACGAAGGTGATATTCTGGTGCCGCTCATGGTTGTTCCACCAGCCGGGCAAACCATTCTATCTAATGTCCCGAAGTTTATTACCGTGCACGTCCGCACCAGTGGCTTCAATATCGTAAACATGAGGCATGGTAATCGACCTAAAGCCTGTACGTTAACGGTGGCCAAGCTACGCTCTGTTGGTACCGAGCAGTATGTTGTGTCTGAAGCAGAACTGCTCACGGAGCTTTCAAACGTGATCGCCTCTCGAATGCTATCTACCATCCCATCGGAACTCACGTTCATCACCGGCACGCCTGTTGTGAAAGAGGTTCCTATAATGGTGCCGTACAACATAACCGTTCGGCCAGGATTTGTTCTTGCCTCGCCCCCTACTCCAATGCAGACTGCAGTGACGATACGTGGTATGGCCTCTGCAGTAGACAGCATACAATCGTGGTCCACGAAAAAGATCTTCATCGAAGATGCCCATGAATCAGCCGTCGTTGAGATGCC
>JBEBCJ010000042.1:0-6957 GCA_041157865.1 Bacteroidota bacterium | reverse complement strand
CTACATCATCGGCCCCCTTACGAAACTTCTTGATGGCAACGCATGCCTCAGCTGCATTGTCTGTGGCGATCAAGGCACTCGCATAGAGAAGCACGTGCTCCTTGATGTCGTCGTCATCCTTGTGCACACGCTTTGCATATGCAAGCGCTGTATCAAGGATGTTCATTTCCAAGTAGATCTTGGCACCAAGACGCAGGCGGTCGATGTCTTGTGGATCCTTGGCGATGGCTTGGCGAATGAGTTCGAGTGCTCGAACGTAGTCCTTTTCTTCGACGGCTTTCTGTGCGTCGCCATACTCATCGGCAATGGCGGTCGTCGGCAGAGCGATCATCGCCAGGATGATAACAAGTATTGTGCTCTTGATAACGTGTTTCATGATGTCTGTTTGATTGAATGTGAGCGGCGCGAATTTACCCATTTTTAGCAGAGTTCTCGCTCAGAAACGGTATTGCCTTTGCGTTACAGGCTAGCCCGTTACTCCTCGTCATAGAGCGTAACCTTAGCATATGCAGGCTCTATTCCCCAGTCGAAGAGCAGCTTTTGGACCTTGCCGCTGCGGGTTACGAATTGCATGTAACCGCTGGCAAGATCGCGCTGACTCGGAGCCCGCTTTAGGTAAACGTATACCGGCACAGGGAACGGGTATTTGCGCATCATCAGGTACGATGAATGAACTGGTTTCGGCCATACATGTGCTCCTGTCGAATCCATGTAGCTTAGACGAAGCATCTTGACGGATGAATCGCGCACGTACTGAGAAAGTAGTCCAAATCCGATGTAGCTGCCCGGACTCGAAGCGATCACCTGCTTAAGACTATCGCGAGATCCAACAGCTGCAACTGTACCCTTTGCCGGCTGCATTCCGGAAAGAACCACGTTGACCACATTACCGTAAATCGAAGCCTCTGCGCCACCAGGTACCACAAACTGTGGTGCTTTGGCAAGCTTGGGATAGTTCTTTGTTACCGAGGCATCCCCTTTGAGCCAGCCCCGTATGTGCTCCGCATTCATTGTGTCGTAAGGAAATGACTTCGGAACAAGCACAACGAGTGCGTCTACCGAGAGCAAAGCACGCGGCAATGAATCAGCACCGGCCGCCAAGCGGACCTCTTCCTCGGCAGGAGTGTAGTTCCTTGCAACAATTGCAATACGCTCGGTGCGGTTCAACATCGACATCATCGCATCCCCTGCCACCGCTTCCTTGAATGTAATCGTGGCCTTGGGGTGTTCCTTTGCATACAGTGTCTGTATCGTATCCATTAGCTCGCGATACTCAGGATCGATGAGCACCGTAACAGCCCCCTGAATGGCAGACTCATAGCCAGCCTTTGACGGATCTGGCTGCTCTGTGCAGGCGGCAAATAGAACAGCGAACAGCGAGCAGCAAGCAGCGAGTAGCGAACAGCGAGTTGCCCGCTCATGCATCATCAGAACTCTCATCTCTGCTCCTTGAGATAAACTGTGCAACGCGAAAGGCACCGAATAAGAAGACGACGATGCCGAAGGTTTCTTGGAACGGCGAGCCAAGGTTGCCAACGGTGATTTCACCGATGGCAATGAGCAGTCCGACCAGGGCAACGAGGACGCGGGCTAGGATGTTGATGACGTACATTGGCAACTCAAGTGTAAAGGTCGGGACAAAATAGAAAAAGCCCCGTGTCAGTGGTGACACGGGGCTTTGGATATCGTGTTAACGTTGGCGGAAGGTAACTGGACGTTGCAGACGGCACGCTGTGGGCTGTCCATTGGCGTTCTTCGCAGGCGTATAAACCGACATGCGAATTGCCTTGATGGCTGCCTCGTCGAGGTCCTTATAGCCGCTGGACCCTTCCGGATCAACCTTGACCTCAGAGATACGGCCGTCTTTACCCACAACGAAGCTGACCAAAACGGTACCTTCGAATCCCATACGGAACGATTGCGTTGTCGTGTAAAGGTCGCGTAGTTTCTTGACAAGGTCGCCTTCGTCTGTAACCGGCAGGAAGCCGTCTTCGAATTCAAAGGCATCCATGATCTCTTCTTCTTCTTCACGTGGCGGACCACCCGCACCTGGGTCAAAGCTCAGGACGCCGCTGTCATCACCACTTCCTCCTTGCGAAGACGAACGGTTGATCTGATCAACATTGGCAAAGTCCTGCATGTCTGCCGTGATCTCTGCATCCGGAACAGCCACTGGCGTTCCTGCACGCGCTGCCGGGGCTGGAGGAAGATTTGACGGCGGAGGAGGCGGTGGAGCCTCTTCTGTTTGCGACTGTGGTGGTGGCAATGCCTCGAGCGAAAGACGAGAGAGCTTGACCTTGACAACCTTTGGCGATGGGAACAACCATTCAGAGATGATTGGTCCAACAAACGTGTAGAATGCCAACAAGAGCAGCAGCGCCATCGTGATCTTGAATGCACGCTGCGTGTTTTCCTGAATCAGACGCTTGATCTCTGCGGCGCCATACTTTACACCATCCAGTGCATCAGTGACTGCTGCGGTACTCATAGTCCCGTGATCCTTTCTTCATCTTCGGTCTTGTCGAAAGGAGAGACAGTAAACTTGCGCTTACGTTCATTGATACCGGCGGCCTTGAGTCCCTGCAGGATGTCCGGCTCGGCTGCATTCAGAATGTCGAGCACCGAAACAACAAGGCCATACGGGGCGTTCGGTGATGATTTCAGAACAACAATACAGCGGTTCTTCAGAGTAACATTCTGATCTGTTACGTACTTCTGGAGCGTCTTTAACGTGTACTTTTCTGGAGTGTCCTTTGCCATGTTGGCAAAGAGCACACCGTCTTCACGAATACGAATCGTGAGCAGTTCTGACTCCTTCACCTCAACCGGTTCATCGATTTCGGGCGGAACATTCATCTCCATCGTCTGTGGAGTGATCATCGATGTGGTCAGCATGAAGAACGTCAGCAGCAGAAAGGTAATATCCACAAGCGGCGTCATGTCGAGACGAAAGCCAAGACGCTTTTTCGCTTTGCGCTTGCCCTTCTTCCCCCGCCGTTCGGATTTACCTCCGCCTAATTCACCACCGCCTGCCATGAGTTACCTCGTTGTTTACATTTTCTTTTCGGTGACGAAGTTGAAGGTCGTGGCCTTCTTCTTCCTCATCTCGTTGATCGCTGTCTCAATCCACTGATAGCGCAGACGCCTGTCTGCATCGATGGCAAACGAAGCGCGTGGATTGACAAACCGCGCCTGTTCGATGATCTGCCCAAGCCACACCGTATCCATAACCTTGAACGAGACTGTCTTCTCGTCCATGCCAGGGAACTTTAGTGTTGCCATGGCGCGACGTAGGTTAACCACATCCTGCTCATTGAGCATAGACACGTAATAGGCTGTGTCCTTGAGAACTGAGTCAACACCTACTTTGATGATGACAAGGTCCTTTTCAGCAAGCTTTGCTGTGTCTACGGTTGTACGCGGACGCTTGATTTCGACCTTTTGTTGGTTTTCCGAATCGCTCTTGAACTTGGCTGTGAACATGAAGAACGTAAGTAGGAGGAACGTGATGTCCACCAACGGCGTCATGTCCAGCACAAAACCAAGGCGCTTCTTCTTGATTTTCGACATTTGATCTTCCTTACCGGAGTGGAGCTACGTTAGGCCTTTGTGCCTGTCTTCACAGCGAGAGACTGCATAAGATCCAGCAGCGTCTCGTCCATACGATACGTGAAATCATCCACCTTCGAGGTAAAGTAGTTGTAGGCTACGATCGAAAGGATGGCTGCGATCAGTCCACCGGCTGTGTTGTAGAGAGCTTCTGAAATACCGATCGAGAGAGCTTGGGCCGATACCGTTCCAGATGCACCGAGTGCCTGGAACGAGCGGATCATACCGAGCGTCGTTCCAAGAAGACCGATCATCGTTGATACCGAAGCAACAGTAGAGAGAATTGGCAGATTCTTCTCGAGCAACGGTGTCTCGAGGTTCATGTTCTCGTCGATAACACGCTGCGTTTCAGCGATCTTCTGGTCGCCGTTGAGCTCAGGATCCTTTTCGATGGCTTGGAAACGCGACACTGCAGCACGAAGCACGTTGGCAAGCGACCCACGCTGTTCGTCGCATGCTGCGATGGCTGCGCTGTAATTGCCCTTCTGTACATTCTCAACAACGGTGCCACCGAATGTCTTCATATCGCCAGAACCACCGGCCTTGCCGATCGTAAGCATACGCTCGATCGTGTAGGTAATCGAAACCAGGATGCAAGCGATGAGCAGACCCACCAGGAATCCGCCGGTGTAGATCGTGCCAAGTGAGTTCTTGGGATCGAGCTTTTCTACGTCGTTAAAGTTTCCGGGATTACCGAGAACCAAATAGTACAGGAGATACGCCGCGACCAAACATCCACCGATGAAGATCAGGTTCGTCAAGTTCTTCATACATCAACCCTTGCTGAGATAGATAATGTTGTTAATTCCGTTTTGAATCCGTCGAATCTACGAAAAATGATTCTTCTCACAGGCCTTTGAGCTGGGCACATTATCATATAGTTATGTACGCGGCTCAACAATGATCAGCCTTGGGATGCCCGCCAAATCTGGGATAGTGCTCGTTAGGTGCCCGCGAGATTGAAAGATGTTTTCCACATCGCCATGCTGGCCTGCCCCGATCTCGAGAAAAACATGCCCTCCGGGACTAATGATCTGCATCAGAATATCGGAAAGCCGATGATAGAATGTCAGCCCATCAGCATGATCTGTGAGCGCTGTCGTTGGCTCGTGATCCTTCACTTCTACCTGACACTCTTCTAAATCGGCCAAACCGATATACGGTGGGTTCATTGTGATGATATCGTATGGTCCGCCAAGCGGCAGCGATTTCAGAATATCCGCCTCTTGTGTTTGGAAGCGCTCAGCCGCCCCCAACTGCTGCGCATTTGTCAAGGCCACCGCTAGTGCATCAACGGAGACGTCTATGCCTGTCCACGTGGTGTTGGCAGTGTGCTTGATGATGGATATTGGTATGCAACCCGATCCAGTGCCGATATCGAGACAGACAAACTGCTGCTCACTCTTTGCTGCGCAATAGCGAGAGACCCGCTCGGAGATCAGCTCTGTCTCCGGACGCGGTATCAGCACGGATGGCGATACGACAAAGGTGCTACCGTAAAAGTCGGCCTTGCCAAGAATGTATTGAAGGGGCTCGCGTGCAACGCGCCGCTGGATCATGGCCTTGAGCTGGGCAAGCTCATCCTTGCTCAGTGGACGATCATGATCTGTGTAGAGCTCGATACGCTTGGTACCGAGAACGGCACATACCATGAGTTCAATTGTTCTGCGTGCCTCGTCTATGTCACGATTTGTGAAGAACTCTCTTCCCCACTGTATGATGTCGCGTACGGTCCAAACCTGCGGCAGTTCAGGACGCGTCGGCGACATAATAATCCTGAAGTGATGTGGACGTGAACTGATCTTCACGCAGGGCCTTCACGCCATGGAGCGAGGCTTCGGCCGCAGCCAAGGTAGTAAAGAACGGTACCTTGTACTTCATTGCCGTTCGGCCCATTACGGCCTCATCATAGCGGGCGTTCTCACCAAGCGGCGTGTTGATCACAATGGATACTTCACCATTAGCAATCTGGTCGATGATACTTGGCCGCCCTTCGTAATGCTTAAGCACCGTTGCTGCCTTCACACCGTGCTCTTGAAGAAAAGCAGCTGTACCACTTGTTGCAAGGATCGTAAAGCCAAGCTCTGCATAGCCCCTTACCATGTCTACAGCTCGCTGCGTTTTGTCGTGCGAATTGAGCGAAACAAACACACTGCCATCGGTAAGCAAGGTCTGACCTGCCGATGCGTGGGCCTTCACAAGGGCAACGCCAAAGGATGCATCCATGCCCATGACCTCGCCCGTCGAGCGCATCTCTGGGCCGAGAAAAACGCTGGCATGTGGGAATTTGGCAAACGGAAACACCGATTCTTTGATGGCCGTGCGTGCCATCTTGGTGTTAAACTCCGGTACATTCAATGATGCCAGGTCGTGGCCTACCATCACCTTCGTGGCAAGTTGGGCCAGCTTAACTCCCGTTGCCTTGGATACAAAGGGCACAGTGCGCGAAGCGCGCGGATTTACTTCGAGTAGGTACACATTTCCGTTCTGGACTGCAAACTGCATGTTCAGCAGGCCGATGACGTTCAGCTCTTTTGCAATCTTGACGGCGTAGTGGCGCATGGTGTCGAGCACGTCTTGACCCACACTATAGGGCGGCAATACACATGACGAGTCTCCTGAATGAATGCCAGCTTCTTCGATATGCTGCATCATTCCACCGATTACAGTTGTCGTACCATCGCTGATTGCATCTACGTCAAACTCAGTTGCATTCTCAAGAAAGTGGTCGATCAACACAGGGCGTGTCGGGTCTTCTGCGATGGCCTTACGCATGTATGCTCGCAGCGAATCCTCTCGGTAGCATATCTGCATGGCGCGTCCGCCAAGTACGTAGGAAGGACGCACAAGAACAGGATATCCAACACGCTCGGCGATCTCTACTGCATGCTCCTCGTCGGTGCTGGTTCCCCAGGGTGGACATGGAATCTGGAGTCTTGTGAGGAGATCTCCGAATCGCTGTCTGTCTTCTGCAAGGTCGATGCCTTCGGGCGATGTGCCAATGAGAGCAACACCAGCTTTCGCCAGCCTCTGTGCCAGCTTCAAGGGGGTCTGCCCGCCAAATGTGATCACAACACCATCGGGATGTTCGATGTCGATCACATTCATAACATCTTCAAAGGTAAGAGGCTCGAAATACAGTCTGCTTGTTGTGTCGTAATCTGTGGAGACTGTTTCAGGATTACAGTTGATCATGATGGCTTCGTAGCCCATCTCTTTGAGAGCGAAGAGTCCCTGAACGCAGCAGTAATCAAACTCGATACCCTGCCCAATACGGTTGGGTCCACTACCAAGAATTATCACCTTCTTCTTCCCACTTGGAATAGCTTCGTTCTCTGTGTCGTAGCA
>JBEBCJ010000041.1:0-7286 GCA_041157865.1 Bacteroidota bacterium | reverse complement strand
GACAAGTGTCGAATATCTCAGCAATGGAGATGTCGTTGTCTGCGGAACTACATCGGAGATCGCGTTCCCGAACGCGACAGGTGGTTACCAACAATCACTCAAGGGCACGTCAGATGGGTTCATTGCCCGCTTTGATTCTCGACTCCAACGAGTGCGCTCGTACACATTCATAGGCGGCTCTGGTGATGAGAAGGTTCGCGCAATGTGCAGAGATGCACAAAATGCTGTCTACGTGACAGGTGAGACAAATTCAACCGACTTCCCGATTACTTCTGGTGTAACAGGAAAGCTCTACAAGGCAGGTATAGATGCCTTTATTGCCAAGTTCGACTCCACAGTATCCAACCTCATCATTGGGTTGTACCATGGTGGTAACAAGGACGACGTGGCCACGGCAATAGCTACAGGCGAGAACGGACTGATGTATGTGGCCGGGTATACAAACTCGACTACCAATTTCCCAGTTACATTCCCTGCTACTATTACAATCCAGATCCCCGGCGGTTGGGGGCGTCCGCCAACATCGCGCATAGAACCGGGCGGCGGGACGAACATGGGGAACATTGATGGATTCATCGCCTCTTTTTCTGCTAATGGGGCTATGCAGCAGTCGCGATTCTTTGGCCGCGAGAACAACGACTACTTCACAGCGATGGCTGTTGATAAGTCAAACAGCGTATTCCTAACTGGATTTACAACATCAGCGAATTTCGAAACTGCTCCTACGGCAGACCGTTTCTCGTCTGGTCGTTTGCCTTTTGATAATAGTTTCAACGGAGGAAACACAGATGCCGTTGTTGTCAAGCTCAACAACGAGCTAGCTCTTGCAAAGTCTGATGATGGTACGTACTCATCGTTCTTCGGTGGCAATAAGGAAGAAGAAGGTAGAGCTATTGGTATCGATGATCTTGGCCGTGCTTTTGTTGTTGGAGTTACGACATCCACGAACTTGAATGCGGTGGGAACACTCAATACTCAGCCGATTGGAAAGAAGGATGTCTTTTTCGCCGTCGTCAGCGATGATGGACGTGAATTGATTGGCTGCACATACTATGGCGGTACCGGCGATGATGATCCATATACGGCGAAGATCGTTGATGGAACGAGCTCAATCATCATTGCAGGCACGACGAATTCAGAGGATTTCCCGTTCACAGGAGAGGGGCTTGTTACGGCTCGTAATGGCGCAACTGATGGATTTATCTCGGTTGTCAACCTTGCTACAAATCAGTATGCAACTCTGGTTGCAGGGAACAAGGAAGACACGGTCAAAGTCATGTCCAAAGGTCCATTCGGTAGCCCGTATTACGTCGCATCAACAACATCAACAGATCTACACGTCAAAGACTCCTCCTACAGTAAAGGCGCATCGGGCGGTCTTGGCGGTTATGTCGCTAAGCATGCCTTTGGAGTACTGGAACTTACTGCACCAACAGGCGGTGAAACATATTGTGTAGGGCTAAGCAAGCCTATCTCGTGGTCAGCTTTGGGGATGCCAGATACAACGAAGTTTAGAATCGAGTTTGCCCAAGCTGGAAGTAACACTTGGCAGGATGTGATCAAGAGCGTTGGCGGACGCAGCCACTCATGGAAAGTTCCTACGTTGCCCACCGGGGATTATGTACTCAGGATATCTACGATCTATGGTCATGTTAGTCAGCTGTTGACACCATTTGTTGTATCGAATCCACCTTCTATTGAGACGCAGCCGAAGAATGTGAGCGCATGCATCGGGAAGCCAGTTTCCATGTCGGTCGCAGCGAAGGGGGCAGGACTCAAGTATCAGTGGCGAAAGGCTGGAGTCAATATCCCTAATGCAACAGAAGCCAGCTTTACCATCCCTGCTCTTGACGCAGCAGCACTTGGTAAATACGACTGTCTTGTCTCGGGAACTTGTGCTCCTAGTGTTACATCGCAATCAGTGACGGTCTCTACAGCCACACCAACCGAGATCACAACGCAGCCAAAGGCAAACACATCGGTGGCATCCGGCGCTCCGTTCACGCTCTCGGTTGTTGCCACAGGCAGCGACCTTACGTATCAATGGCTAAAGAACAGTGTTATTATCGACGGTGCAACTACGGCGCAGTTCAATGTTGCTGCAGCCGCAAAGGCAGACGAAGGACAGTACACCTGCGAGGTAACTGGAGGGTGTGGTAAGGTCGTGAGTTCGCCCGCCATTGTAGTTGTCGAGGGCGGCACATCTGTCGATGAGATTGACCTCGACGGTGCTGTTTCGGTGACGATACTTGGACCGCAGCCGGCAGGTGATCTTGTCTACGTTAATCTTCGCGTCAGCTCAGCAAACCCGGTTGTAGTCCGCATCACAGACATGCAGGGACGGGTTGTTACAAGCCAGATTCTGGGATCATTTGCGCAGGGATCGCACGTTGTAGCTTTCTCGACATCTACCTGTGCTGCAGGCACATACAGCCTGCAGGTTCATGCAGGATCTAATGTTCGAACAACGCAGATTCAGATAGCCCGCTAGTCTACGTACGTAGTTAATCAACTTTTGTGCCCCGACATTACTGCTGTAGTGCCGGGGCACTTTGTATTTTTGAGGATAACAACAATAGCCGATGAGTTTGAGATGAAAACTTGCGTTCCTGCACGAACAACGAGTCCACTGATTGCCGCCACATTATCTGTGATAGTGGCTGTAGTAATGCATTCTGCAGCACTTGGCATGCAACCGGCATCTACGACCTATCCTGAGCCGCGTTTCTTCATCAAGAATGCTGGGCAGTGGCCATCTCAGGTACTCTTTGCTGCCAGAACGCATGGAGCTGATGTCTTCATCACAGAACATGGTGTCACGATCGATGAGTTTACCCGTGATGGCAAGATTCGTAGAGGACACGTTACATCTGAGCGGTACTCATACCCGGCCATACAAACGCTGGCATCTGTAACTCTGCGTGGTGGTAACGAGCAACCAACAGTAACCTTCATGAAAGGTTCACAGGCCATTACCGCTCCCACATACACATGTGTGACTTTCTCGAATGTCGTCCCAGGTGTAACCGCGACCTATTCGTTCGGCAACGATGGCAGAGTTCACAGGGCACTCTCTGCTGCGCCGAACGAGCTGCTTTCGAACCTCCGCATTAGGACGTTCTCAGCAGCAACTGAACAACCACAGGAAACCACGCCTCCAACGTCCATCGTTTACGGGGCATACGTAGGCGGCTCTCAACCTGCTGTGCTTGCTGGTGTCGAGATCCTCTCGAACAACGAAGTAGTAGTAGCGGGAAGTGCCTCCGAATTGACTTTCCCAACCTCGGCAGGGGGGTATAAGAGTGCGGCGAAAGGCGGACTCGATGCATTCCTCATGCGATGCGATGCAAAGCTTCAGCGCGTGTTGAGCTACACCTTCTACGGCGGGTCTGCAGACGACCGGGTTCGTGATGTAACGGTAGATGCGTCGAATAATGTTTATATCTGCGGTGAAACAATATCGAATGACTTGCCGACAACGAATAGTGCAACGAGCAAATCGTACAAGACGGGTCTTGATGCATTCGCAGCCAAGTTTGACTCTACACTTACGAAGTTGTTGACCGGCTTCTATCACGGTGGCAACAGGGACGACATAGCACGTGGGATTGCTGTTGATGATAATGGTACGATTGCCATCGCTGGATCAACAACATCTACGGTGAATCTCCCTAACACCATGCCAGCAACTGCAGCACTAACCTGGACATTCTATCCACAGATGGGTAATCCAGAGCCGATCAATGTTGCCATCACCAGCGGCAGAACAAATTCAGGTACAACAGACGGATTCGTTGCAACCTTCACTGGCAGTGGTATCATGCAACAGTCTCGCTACTACGGTAAAGAAGGTGTTGACTTTTTTACAGCAGTTGCATTCGATCGGTCCAGCTACGTTTATCTCACGGGGTCAACGGCTTCGACAAACTTCGAAACTGTTCCAGTTGCAAATGCCAAGTGGAGTGGAAGACTTCCGTATGACCGAACATATAACGGTGGTGCTACAGATGCGTTTGTTGTCAAGTTCAATGCAAATCTGACGTATTCGCAAACTGACGGTATTACCTTTAGCACATTCCTCGGTGGTAACAAGGATGAAGAAGCACGTAGTATCGAAGTCGATGCTTTAGGCCGGATCTATATCACCGGTGTTACAACATCAACTAACCTTCCAGCGATAGGTACTCTTTCAACACTTAACATGGGCAAGAAGGATGGATTCTACGCGCAGTTTGGTGCCGACGGTGGAGATATCTCTGGATGTACCTACTTCGGCGGATCAGGTAACGACGAGCTTGTCGGGGCCCGCCTTATTCCTAATTCGTCGAATGTTCTGATCTATGGGTCCACAGAGTCTTCAGACTTCCCCATTGAGGGGCAGGGGGCGCGTTCCGAGCGCATAGGAACAACAGATGGGTTCTTGTCAGTGATTAATCTTGGGGCATTGAATTACTCAACCCTTGTTGTTGGTTCACAGACAGACACTGTGGTTGGTTCAATATCCGATAGGCTTGGAGACCCATTTTACATTGTAAACACTACTTCGTCGGACTTGCGCACGCACGATTCGAGTTTTGCGAAGACATCAAGCGGCTTGTCTGGCTATGTGGCAAAACTTGCCTTCGGGATTCTCGAGCTTAACTCTCCAACTGGCGGCGAAACAGTTTGCGTAGGCGGTACACGCTCGATATCCTGGTCGGCTCTTGGAATGGCCGATACAACAAAGTTCAAGATCGAATACAGTCCGGCTGGTGGTGCGGCGTGGAAGGAAGTAGTAAAGAGTGTCGGTGGGCGAAGCTATTCGTGGAAGGTACCGGCAGTGCCTAATGGACCGTACGTTTTGCGTGTTTCAACAATCCATGGCCATGTCAGCGAGCTCATCACGCCATTCATGATCTCAAACCCACCTGTCATAACCAATCAGCCCAAGAACGTAAGTGCATGTCTCGGAAAGCCAGTAACAGTATCTGTCTCAGCAAGTGGAATGGGGCTGAAGTTCCAGTGGCGCAAGGCCGGTGTAAATATTCCCAATGCCACTGATTCAACGTTCACCATCGCATCTCTTGATGCGTCATCGCTTGGAAGATACGACTGTGTTGTCTCTGGGATGTGCTCACCGAATTCTACATCGCAATCTGCTACGATCTCGGCCGCGGTAGCAACGGAGATTACCAAGCAGCCACAGGCAAGTGTGAATGTAGATGTAGGGGCACCGTTTGTGCTTTCGGTTGTGGCCACAGGTTCAGATCTGACGTATCAGTGGTTCAAGAACGACGCGCCAATTTCAGGCGCAACAACAGCCCAATATTCCGTCACTTCGGCTGTAAAGTCGGACGAGGGCGCCTACACATGTGAGGTCTCAGGTGGCTGCGGCAAGGCTAAAAGCACATCCTCTTCCGTCGTGGTTCAAGGTGGAACGTCGGTTGACGAGGAGGACCCCATTCCAGGCGCACATGTGCGTGTTATGGGTCCGCAGCCGGCATCGGACCGACTCTCCGTATGGATCAACACAAGCGGTGCTCAGTCCGTTGTGGCAAAGGTTGTTGACGTGCGCGGGACAGTAGTTTCTGTGCACGAGATAGGCCTGCTGCAAGGCGGTGAGCACACGATTGATATACCTGTAAGGTCATGTGCAGCTGGATGTTACATCCTCGAGCTTCGCATCGGGTCATCCGCGGCTTACAGCACGTTTGTTGTGCAATAGTCTGTTGCGGAAGGCTACTATACCGCTACATTCAGCCATTGAATTGGGGAACGATTAGCCCCCTGCCTGCGTTCTGAATATCGGACTAATTAAGTCGTATATTTGCAGGCTATGGCACAAGATCAGAACATCCTGGACGAAGTCGTCCAGAGCGAATACAAGTACGGGTTTACCACTGATATTGAGCAGGAGTTACTTCCTAAAGGGCTTGATGAGTCGGTGGTCCGTTTCATTTCCGGAAAAAAGAATGAGCCCGATTGGCTTTTGGAGTGGCGTTTACATGCCTTTGAACAGTGGAAGCGCATGATCGAGCCTACGTGGCCAAACGTGAAGTATCCGAAAATTGATTTCCAGGATATCATCTATTGGGCAGCTCCCAAGAAGAAGGATGGTCCTGCCTCCCTGGATGAAGTTGATCCAGAGCTGCTGGCAACATTCGAAAAGCTTGGAATACCTCTTGAGGAGCAGAAGTTTCTCGCCGGTGTTGCTGTTGATGTTGTTCTCGACAGCGTTAGCGTCAAGACTACATTCCAAGACAAACTCGCAGAATTGGGTATCATTTTCTGTCCTATCAGCGAAGCTGTAGCCACGCATCCGGAGCTGGTGCGTCAGTACATCGGTTCAGTTGTTCCCACAAACGACAACTTCTACGCTGCATTAAACTCGGCTGTGTTTAGCGACGGGTCTTTCGTGTACATCCCGAAAGGAGTTCGCTGTCCCATTGAACTCAGCACGTACTTCCGCATCAATGCGCGTAATACGGGTCAGTTCGAGCGAACGCTCATCATAGCTGATGAAGGGAGTTACGTAAGCTACCTCGAGGGCTGCACAGCGCCGCAACGTGATGAGAACCAGCTGCATGCGGCAGTTGTTGAACTTGTTGCACACAAGGATGCGGAGATCAAGTATTCGACAGTGCAGAACTGGTTCCCTGGAGATGTGAACGGCAACGGCGGCATCTACAACTTTGTTACCAAACGAGGTGTTTGCCAAGGGAGTAATAGCAAGATTTCGTGGACACAAGTGGAAACCGGCTCTGCGATCACATGGAAGTATCCGAGCGTTGTGCTCAAGGGCGACAATTCAATCGGTGAGTTCTATTCGGTTGCTGTAACCAACAACCACCAACAGGCAGATACCGGTACGAAGATGATTCACATCGGAAAGAACACGCGCAGTCGTATCGTATCGAAAGGTATCTCTGCCGGCGTGTCGCAGAACTCATACCGTGGCCAAGTCAAGATCCTAAAGGTTGCGCAAGGTGCCCGCAATTATTCGCAGTGCGACTCGCTTCTCATTGGTGATGCGTGTGGGGCACACACGTTCCCGTATCTCGAGGTCGCCAACGAGACAGCAACAGTCGAGCACGAGGCGACGACGTCGAAGATTGGTGAGGACATGCTCTTCTATTGCAATCAGCGCGGTATTGATACCGAAGCCGCAGTTGCACTTATCGTAAACGGTTATGCGCGCGAAGTGCTCAACCAGCTACCCATGGAGTTTGCCGTGGAAGCACAAAAACTACTTGCCATTTCTCTTGAAGGAAGTGTCGGATGAGTCCAATGTTAGAAATCAAAAATCT
>JBEBCJ010000040.1:0-9885 GCA_041157865.1 Bacteroidota bacterium | reverse complement strand
CATATACGCACTTGCATCGCTTGCTAGAAAGACCAACGCACCCTCATAATCACCTGGTGCAGCCATCCGTCCCATCGGTGTGCGCTGTGCGTACTTTTCAATAAAAACATCAGGTTGGCTGTTCTGCACGCCCCCTGGCGAAAGCGCGTTTACACGAATGCCCTTTCCGGCCCAATACGTGGCCATGAATTTGGTAAGCATGATTACTGCCCCTTTGCTCGCAGGATATGCAGCACTTTTATACATCTGCTGTACACCGTTCTCATCTTGATACAGCCGCTGGTCTGGCGCAACAACGCCATATGTCGATGCAACGTTGACAATGGAGCCCTTACCACGTTGTGCCATCAATGATCCAATGATCTGACTCATCAGAAACGACCCTGTGACGTTTACATCCATAACCTTGCGGAACAACGAAACAGGATAACTCTCAAATGCAGAAAGGCTTGCAATTGCAAGGGGGCTTTCGACAGCATCATTGATTGCTGCATTATTGACAAGAATGTCAATGCGTCCCTGCTCAGCTGTTACTAGATCTCTGAGTTCGGTGATGCTCTCTCCGTCGGTCACATCGACAAAGACACCACTGTGCAATGGTCCAAGCTGTTCAGCAAGTTCCTGTGCACGTGCAGCATGGTTGTCACAGGCATAGACAGTGGCTCCGGCACGAGCTAAGGCATGGCAATGACGCTGGCCGAGCAGACCTGCTGCACCTGTTACAATAGCAACGCGTCCAGTTAATGAGAAATCACTCATAGGCCAACAGTCCCATGCACAACCTTTGGCTTTGTATTGAAGTTTGTTGTTTTGCGAAAGACTGGTTCTACTGACTTACCCTTGAGTGCTTTCAATAATGTTCCACTGTCTACATGTTCCTTGAGCTCAGGCAGGATCTGTGCATAGGCATCAACTGTATATTCGATGTCGCGCTGCGAGTGCGAGGCAGAAATGTTGTGTGTGCCCGTCCAGAGTATGCCACGAGCAAGCAGCTCCTGCTGCATGTAGGACTTCATGAGAAGTGGGTCACCGAAAGCAGACGAGAAGTTCACAATCGTGCGCATGCCGAGGCCATCACACGACATAAAGTCGCAGCCAAAGCGATCGATCTGTGTACGGAGTCCATCGCGAAGACTTGTTCCAATAGTGCCGATACGTATTGGGATACTCTCATCACGAATGATCTTCATCGTTGCTTTGGCGGCAGCAAGCGATAGCGCTTCACCACCAAAGGTTGTAAAGAAGAATACGTCGTGCTCGAGGTGCTTCATTATATCGGCCTTGCCAGCGAGCACTGAAAGTGGCATACCATTGGCGATGGCCTTTGAATAACATACAAGGTCTGCATCAACATCGAAGAACTCCTGTGCGCCCCCTGCTGCGATGCGGAATCCCGTCCACATTTCATCGAAGATCAGAACGATGCCGCGCTCATTACACAGTTGCCGAAGATCTTCGAGGAAACCATCCTTGGGTTCCTCGAAGACCATGGGCTCGAGAATAATGGCAGCAGTATCATCGTCTACGGCAGCAATCACACTTTCGATGTTGTTGTACGTAAACGTATACGTTAGATCCTTCACTGCGTCGGGGATCCCGGCAGATCTATCTGTTACTGCGATGTACCAATCATGCCAGCCATGATACCCACAGCACAATATGGTATTGCGTCCTGTATGGGCGCGCGCAAGGCGAACAGCAGCCGACGTTACATCACAACCTGTCTTAGAATAACGAACACATTCGATCGATGGTATCATCTCGCGAATCAGCTCTGCAACCTCCACTTCGAGAGGATGCATGAGCGAGAATGTGATTCCATCATGAAGCTGTTCCTCGATAGCACGATTAACAACGGGATGAGAATACCCAAGAATGATCGGCCCGACGCCCATGGTGTAGTCGAGATATCGATTGTCATCTACATCCCATAGGTATGCACCCTTGCCACGCTGTGCATATGATGGGGCTACACCGCGTACATACTGCTGTGGCCCTTTAGCCAGCGTTTGCGTAAAAGCCGGTATGATGCCCTCGGCACGACGCAGCAGTTCTTGAGAGCGCTTGATTGGAGGATAAGTCAGCTCATTCATGTACAGATACCTTCATGGAGATTGTGGTGAGAAATGTTTCAATGCGCGCAGCAAGTGCCACAGCATTAAGCCCCTCGTATGCAAGTACCTCTTGCAGCCTGCCGGGCCTAAACCACGTGGGCAGCGCTATCGGCATTACAGGCGCATGATCTTGTATGTGATTATGGAGAAGGACTTCTCCTACTATCGAAAAGAGACCGCCAGTTTGCAGATGATCCTCAAGAGTTACGAGTAGGTTTGTATTCCTTGCTTCTGTAATAATCCGCTGTTCATCAACGGGCTTCAGAGTTCGCATGTTCACAACGCGAACCCGCAGGTCCTTTGCCTCAAGCAGCGGCACGAGTGTTACCGCAATACGAGCCATGAAGCCATAGGTAAGAATTGTTACATCTACCTGATGATCAGACGTCGAATGAATTACCTCTGCCAGACCAGGTATAAATGGCTCAGTATGCTTAAACACTGGAGGCAGTCCGATGTACCTCACATAACATGGTTTACCGTCAGTGATGAGATAGTCCATACCCTCGACGAATTCATCAATGTCCGTCGGACAGAAAACACCCACATTGGGTATGCCGCGCATGATTGCAACATCTTCGATAGCCTGGTGAGTTGGGCCATTACCATCACTCAGTATACCGGGCACCATCCCTACCATTAGCACACTTGCATTTGGTATGCCAACATCATCTCGAATAAACTCATATGCCCGCATAGTGATGAAAGCGGCCAGAGCATGAGTCACTACTGTGCGCCCACGAACGGCCATGCCGGCAGCCATACCGATCATAGTCTGTTCTGCGATACCAACATCAATAAAGCGCTCGCCAAGCATAGGTGGTACAGTTCGCATATGCCCCCTATTTTCAGCCGTTAGCACCATTACATCGTTCGACATCGTACAATGCCTAAGGAGCAGCTCTTCGTATGGATTCATCGCACCACCAGCGTTTCTGACGTAAGCTCTGCTGTTGTGCGCCCATTGAGTTCATCAATCAACTCTACTACTTCACGCAGAGAGAAGTCGCAAAACCACCTGTCTGCTCTGTCGGCAATCGAGGGTACTCCCTTGCCTCTCTGCGTTTTGGCGATGAGCACATTGGGGCGCCCCTTGCCCAGATTCAATGCGTTGAATGCTTGATGTAGATCCTCAAAGTTGTGACCGTCGGCATCGTGCACGAACCAGCCAAATGCTTTGAACTTCTCTGCAAGGGGCTCGAGGGGAATAAGCTCCTCTGTGCGCATGTTGGCTTGAAACTCATTGCGGTCGACAACGACAATGAGGTTGTCAACCTGGTGTGCAGCAGCCGTCAAACAGGCCTCCCAGATTGATCCTTCATTAAGCTCGCCGTCACCAACGACAACAACAACACGCGTCGGCAGTTTGCGAAGTCGTGCATCGATGGCCATGCCTATTCCAACACTGAGAAGGTGTCCGAGTGACCCTGAGTGAAACTCTACACCCGGAATGGCTCTGTTAGGATGCCAATAGATCGAATCTGATGTCGACAGATGATTGCTAAGTCTCTCTTTATCAATGTAGCCGAGTTCTGCGAACACACCATACAATGCCGGAACATCATGTCCCTTCGAAAGCAGCAGTATATCTCTTGCCTCATCATACAATGATGAGGGAGATACGTTGAGAAAATGTTTGTAGAGGTAGACTAGGATATCGGCGCATGATAACGATGCACCAGTGAATGCGCCGCCGTTTGTCGACATCCGTAAGATGTGCTCTCGAACATTACGCGAGATAGACTCTAGCAGCTGTACATCTATCGTATTCATGCGGCCTCCGTAGAAGTTGATACTGACCAATGGCGTGTTTCAGTAGGCTGAACAGTTTTGAGAACGTCGAGATGATGACGGTACCAATTCACGCCACAGAGATGTGAATTGATCGATGCCACATCCGGGTGTTCGTCAAGGAAACGCAGCACATCGTCGGTGGAGAATGCAGGATTACTCTGATATAGAGCCTCATAAACTGAGCATATCAGCTCATAGTCTTCTCGGTAGTCAATGGTCCACCTATGGCTCATACTATAGTCGCATGCAAGCGGATGAATCACGTTGCCGCACCTGACATCTGAATTAGCATCCCACATCCATGGCGTGGTATGTTCTCGTTCGTGAGGTGCTTTGGCCGTACGGTAAGCCCTCTCAAGCAGATTGATACTCATTACCTCTACATCATTACCATCAGGCCATGTGGCAGGATGAAGGTTACTCATGTAGTCCACGTCTGGATAACGTTCCAAAAAACGATCAATCACCATATCGATGATATCGGGATCGATCAATGGACAATCAGAAGGAACCTTGACTACGACGTCTGCATTGTTTGCGCGCGCGGCATTGAATGTTCTATCGAGCAGATCTGTCGAATGTCCCCGATACCATTTCCAACCACGCTGCTCGCATAGCTTGACAATCGCGCCGTCTTCTGCTCGCATGGTTGTAGCAATCACAATGGCATCTTGACGTTTGGAATGCTGCACGCGCTCAACGAATCGTTCAAGCAGTGATGCACCCGCTACCGGCAGTAAGACTTTGCCAGGAAGGCGAGTCGAACCCATTCGCGCCTGACATACTATGACCACTCTAGGAAGGTTCATGATGCCCTCCGATGGTGTTCAGCAGATGATATCGGGTAGACACTGCACTGTCTCTCTGCAAGAACTTCGAGGCATACATTGGCAATTGCCAGAGCACTTGTTCCACCATTCTGGAGCGGACACAACCGATGCAGTTCAGAGAGTGGGAAATCACTGTAAACGTGCTTACCGAGTGCAATCCCAACATAAACGCATGAGCTGTACTTGGTGATAAGTACATCGCAATGGGCAATCAGAGGCTCAATGTCGCAATCATAGAGCACCTTTGCCCCTGGAGCATACATGTTGATTTCACGCTTAGCGCGCGCGACGTTCTCATTCGGATGAAGCTTAAAGATCAGATTACGACCATCGGCGATGCGCATGGCACGCTCGATTGTTTGCTTGCGATTTTCATATTTGAAGGTTTCGCGAGAGTCGCTTGTCGCAACAAGAACGTATCCTGACATTCCCAAAGGAATATCCGTCAGCGCATTACAGTTATCAAAATTCGGGATTCCTGTAACAACGATCTTCGCAGGGTCTGCGCCTTTGCTGATGAATAGATCCCTGTACCCGTCAGAGGCTACGCACATCCTGCGGTAGGCATTGGATGTACCGAATGTGGAGGTCGACGCCAGGTAGCGCGGAAGCTTCAACATCTTCACGAGCTGGTACATCACGTTCTCGGGATCTGTCATCCCTTCCTGTACAAGTACAATCCGTTTTGTACGAATGTTACGAGGCAGAAACAGATCACTGCAGGTAACTACGAGATCATAATCGTTTTGAAGACCCGCGAAATCGATCTGCAAACCATGGGAAACGAGCAGATCATGCGCTCTCTGCTGGTGCCTCTTGCCAACGATGGTCCACTCGAGCAGGCCATTACGCTCCATCACACCAACAAGGCCGTCGGTGTAATGTGGCGTGAACCAACAATCACATTGCCGAAGATGTTCGGCGATCTTTACCATCATCGTGGTCTGATTCTTCGACCCACAGATGAAGAGTATTCTATCAGAGTTTAGCATCGCCCCAGATATCCAGTTTGCAGAATCATGAACACCCGCAAATCTGATATGTGGTTGTCAGCTAAACGTTACGACAATATTTCTTTTCCGTATATGAGGATACGTTGCCGTAACACTACGGCTTTATCCATCGTTGATTGCTAAGCACAGATGAGTCAGTCAGTGCTTTCATGAACGCGACCAATGCGCTCTTCTCGCGCTCGTTTAGGTCTAGCTTGCGTACGCGCTTGTCACGATTGGGGAACGGCAAACCGCCATCGTTGTAGTGCTCAACTACTTGCTCAAGCGTATTCATCGGACCCTTTTCTGCATCACCGCTTGCCATATAAGGCGGTGTTAAGGCTACATTACGAAGCGTCGGCGTCTTAAACAGTCCCTCGTCTTTGGGATCCTTCGTCACGTTGTAGCGTCCACGGTCGAAGTAATGACTGAACAAACCAATATTCTGGAACTGGTCGTTTGTAAAGTCTTGTCCGCCATGGCATGCACCGCACATCGTCTTGTTACTAAAGAACAGGTTCATTCCTTCACGCTCAAACTCTGACAATGCTGAACGATCTCCCAGAACATACTTATCATAACGACTGTTAGCACTTACGATCGTTCGTTCAAAACTTGCAATTGCCTGCATTGCTCGACGCATAGATACTGCGGTGTCGCCAAAGACGGACTTCCACGCCGGCCTGTAAACGTCTGAACGCAGCAGTGCTGCAACGGCAAGCGTATCAGCATCCATTTCAACCGAACTAAGAAACGCAGCCATTGCTTGGTCTTCCATCGTTGTGGCTCGACCATCCCAGAAAAACGATGTTCTGTATGCTGCGTTTACGATCGTAGGGCTGTTGCGCTGTCCACGCGCACCATTGACACCCCTGCTGACCTGATTAGGCGAATCCGTAAACGCCGTAGCCGGATTGTGACATGATGCGCAAGCAACCGTTCCGTCTCCCGATAGGCGCACATCGTAGAATAGCTGCCGTCCCAATTCTACCTTGGCAGGAGTAAGTGGATTATCAGTTGGGACAGGGACGCGCGCAAGATGCGATGGCACTAAGGGGTAGGGCGGCGTATCAGGAGCACTCTCCGGGTGGCAACCGGTCAGCAGCGCGAGTGCAGCAGCCAGGGCCGTTACAACTTGCAGGTGCACATTCAACCGGTTTGTCATGGGGCTTTACAGTCGTGAGAGTTTGTCGATGAACTCACGCGCCTCGCGTCCACTCAGACCGTTTGCAACGAGTTCTTCTTCAGATGGTATAGACGACAACAGCGACTTGATCACGTGCAGTTCCTGTGCAGAGAACTTTTGTGAATTCACGATATAGTCTTCGAATGCTTCATAGGCAAGTGGTACTGCAGCCTTCACGATGCTCGCCATTGCTTCACCGTACACACGGATCTCGTACTGAGCATGTGCATCAATACGTAGTCGCAGGAAATGAAAAAGATTGTGCAGATCGATCTTCCAGTACCATTCTGTATAATTTGAAACAGGAAGGTTGATGCGTGCAATCTCGCGTGCTAGCTCTGTATCCAGCAGTTCCTGATATTCTCCGTACAATGTCTCCTGCGTTGTACGCATCATGGTGCGAATGCGTTCGGCCTCCTCCGGAGCGAACGACTCGTCGGAACGCCCTTGCTTGTTTGTTGAGCTTTGTGCACGAACCTGTTCCGGATCCGGCACGTAGAACTCGTCCTTCATTTCTGAGTAGCGGCCGGAGTACTCATTTACATTTGCCGTTCGATGGCGTATCCATTGACGCGCAACGAAGATTGGCAACTTGACGTGGAACTTGAACTCCACCATCTCGAATGGTGTGGTATGCAAATGGCGCATGAGATAGCGAATGAGTCCACGATCTTCATGAACCTTCTTGGTTCCAGAACCATATGAAACGCGCGCGGCCTGAACGATGGCATTATCATCGCCCATGACGTCGATCAAACGAACAAAGCCTTTATCAAGGCACGGGAATTCTTTCCCAACAAGTGCGGCTACTTCTTCAGTCATGGGGCAAAGATACCGTTTCTCCTGCTGGATTTGTATCCCGACGGTGATCAACCAGAGGTTGGCAGATATGGCACGAGTGCCTTAGCAAATCCGGGCACGTTGCGTGTCTGAATCCACATTGTGCCGGGTCCGGTGAACAAGCATACCAGACCTTCACCACTGGCCATAGTAGAGAAAAGCCCCTTGGAAGCCGTCTTTATCGAATAATGCATGCCGTCTGTAAATGCTACGATATGCCCAGTATCCACTACATAGGACTCTCCGACGCCAAGTGTGCGGGTGTATACAGCACCAAAGCTGCTCAAGAATAGTGGTCCGGTGCCTGTTAACACCGACAAGAACAGGTCGTGTCCGGACACCATAGCTTTCAACGATCCGCGTGCACTCATCGTAAGCCCTGGATCGCCGGCCAAATACGCACCACCATAGGCCAATATTGTCTGCTGTTGCATGTCGATGCGCACGATATCACCTGGGTGAGAAGGGGCCAGCATCAACTCGCCAGGAGCATGGACGGCCGTATAGATCGATGCAAATATCGACTCCCCTCCTACAGCAGCCTTGAGCGTTCCCATAAGCCCCTTGCCGGCAGTGGTAGTCTCAAGTTCAATGCTGGGACTCATCGAGAGCATTGCACCGGGTTCTGCGCGGAATCGCTCTCCACGGTCCATATCTACACGCAGTGTTGCATACACCGGCGCATGTTCGATTGTGAATTTCATAGTGATCTCTTGTTAAGGGTTAGAGTACACGAACGCCCGTTGCTTCGAAATTGATCTCCTGTTGGTCGCCAACGATCTTCTCAATCTCGCTCTTTGGCTTGCCTGCATCCTCAGCATAGTGCCGCGCATCTGCCTGCGATACTGTTTCGACTGAGAGCACGCCGCTTGCGACAATGCGCTTGCCTACAAGGTTTCGTGGCATGAAGAATCCATAGTCTTTAAAGGTTACTCTGGCACGTCTGCCGCCCTGCTCGACAATCATCCAGCAGCCCTTTACAGAGCAGACCTCTTTTACCTTGCCGACAATTGTAATGACCTTCGAAAACATCTGGTCAGCGATGGCGGCCGACAGCAGCAATGGCTTCTCAGAAAGTGTTACGCCAGCCCCGTATTGCTGTCCTTTTTTTGCCGGTGCAGGCGTGGGCTGCTCTGCTGCATTGACGAGGCCAGAAAAAAGAAAAGCCAAGACGATGAGGATATGCTTCATCTGTGTTCTTTCGGATATTCGTGAAATCGGATTCGAAACTACACAACGCAGTACGTACAGAAAACAAAATGATTGCATTGGTTCAGCGTGTCGCGCAAGCCCATGTCGATGTTGATGGAAAAACAACAGGCAGCATCGGCAAGGGGCTTCTGGTGCTGCTTGGCATCACGCACACGGATTCGATACAGACGTGCGAATGGGTCGCTCAGAAGCTTGTCACATTGCGTGTCTTTTCTGATGGCGATGGTAAGATGAACCTCTCAGCTCTTGATGTCGGCGGCAGCATCTTGGTCGTTTCACAGTTTACCTTGTATGGCGAACTGGCCAAGGGTACGCGTCCCTCATTCATCAAGGCAGCGCGTCCGGAGCAGGCCGAACCGCTATACAACGAGGTGGTCCAGATGCTACGCAGCCTCTCGGCTGAGTATGCTAACACCCGAATCGAGACGGGCTCGTTTGGTGCAATGATGGAGGTCCACCTCGTGAACGACGGACCCGTAACGTTGATCATCGAGCGAGAGTAGATATTGCGAGCAAAAAGAAACGGCGACGTTCAACCAGTGTCAAACGTCGCCGCGTTGGATTCTCTTATGATTTACAAGGAGACTGAATTCTCGTTAATGCTCTCAAGTGCTTTAACCATAGCTGCCAGTGCCTGTGTTGCTAGTGCACCATCGATCACCCGGTGATCGTATGTGATGGACAAGTACACCATGCTGCGGATCACGATAACATCTTCGCCTTCAAGTTCGCGCACAACCGGACGCTTTTGAATAGCACCAATACCGACGATCGCGGTCTGAGGCTGATTAATGACTGGTGTTCCGAAGAGCGAACCAAACGATCCAACATTTGTAACTGTGATCGTACCACCGGCGATGTCATCTGGTGACAACTTTTTGGTTCGAGCCTTGTTAGCAAGGTCGTTCATCGAACGC
>JBEBCJ010000039.1:0-7639 GCA_041157865.1 Bacteroidota bacterium | reverse complement strand
CGCATCAGTTACACTGCGCACCGTTCCCGATGCAGCTATCAAGCACACGGGGCTTATCATCTACCCAACGCTTGAGGAAGCGTGCACTGATGTAGCCATGTGGCGTGATGCTGGGGCAGCGGCGGTTGAGATCATGGACGACGCCTCTCTGCGTTCGTTTGCGCACTTAGAGTCAACCCCAGAGCAGTATCGCATCACCACGCCGGGCGTGGCTGCATTGCTTGTGGAGTTTCATGACTGCGAGCCCCCTGCACACATCGAGCGTGACGTGGAGTGGACATCTGACCCAGCGCAGCAGCGCGTCTTATGGAAGCTTCGTAAGGGGCTTATGCCATCCGTTGGGGCCATGCGCAAGGCAGGGCAGACGATGATCAACGAAGACATAGCGGCGCCACCCGAGCACCTGGCAGCGCTTGTACGTGACGTGCAGCAAGCCTTTGTGGAGTTTGACTATCCCGACGGACTGATCTTTGGTCATGCTAAGGATGGCAACATCCACTTCATCATGAACCAATCCTTTGCCGAGGAACATGACGTGCAGCGCTATGCGAACTTCATGGACCGCATCGCCGAGATCGTTGTCGACAAGTACCACGGCTCACTCAAAGCCGAGCACGGTACCGGCAGAAACATGTCGCCCTTTGTTGCCCATGAATGGGGCGAAGGTGCCTTTGCGATCATGCAGCGTGTAAAGCAACTGCTTGATCCACAGAACATCCTCAACCGCGACGTCTTGATCAACACCGACGCCACGGCGCATATCTCAAACCTGAAGCCAGTGCCGGCATTTGCTGGCGAAGAAGAGCACACGACGAACTTGTGCATCGAGTGCGGCTTCTGCGAGCATGTATGTCCAACGCGCACGAGTAGCCTCACGCCACGTCAGCGCATTGTGTTGCAGCGCGAGATGGTGATCACCGACGATCCTGCGCTGCGCGCAGAACTCATGCGCGACTATGCCTCTGATGGCGTTGACACATGCGCCGTTGACAGCTTCTGCAGCACCGTATGTCCGGTGGGCATTGACACGGGGGCCATGGTCAAGCGTCAGCGCGCCCAAGCCCGCAAAGTGATGCGTCCACTAGCCCACGCTGCTGCGCGCAACATGCACATCGTGCGCATGCTCATGCGTGGTATGCTGCGTCTCGGAGCAGGCAAGCTTGCAAGGGGCTCCCATCTCTTGCGTGGGTCACGCGTCCCCGAGCAGGTCGTCAACAACGATATCAACGTCAATGCCTTCGACATACTGTATGTCCGCACCTGCGTTAGCCAGAGCATGCAGCGAGCATCGAGCACGACATCTCTGCAGCAGAGCATCTACAACCTTGCGAAGAAGAGCGGACTTGTCATCAAGACCCTCACGAACACCAGCGGATGTTGCGGTCAGCCCCTTTCCTCGCAAGGCTTCCTCGATGCTGCTAGCGCATCGATGGACATTCTCCTTGCCGACATCACGAGCGCTCTCGGCGGACGCAACATCCCTGTACTGCTCGATGCCTCCACATGTGCCAGCGCACTTGTCCAGCGTGCCAAGGAGCGTGGCATAAATGTCATCGACCAAGTAGGCTTTGCAGAACTCGTCCTCGAGAAGATCACCCCCACACCAACAGACAAACCACTTGTTCTTCACCCTGGTTGTGGCGCCGCGAAACTCGGCACAACAGAACGCTTCGAGGCCATAGCGCGCAAGCTCTCTACGAACGTTATTATGCCCCCTTCAGCCACATGTTGTGGCATGGGCGGCTCGCACGGACTCCAGCATCCTGACATCGTGCACCATGCTCTGTCAGCAGAACGTAACGAAGTCTACAACTCCTGCAACCCCCCGGAAGCCATCGGCATCTCCTGCAACCCCTCGGAAGCCATCGGCATCTCCTGCAACCCCATGTGTGAATCGGCCCTATCGAATGCGATAGGGATTGAGTTTGTGGGGATCGTTGGTATCGTCGATGAACTTGTAGGTACAAGGGACTAGGTACAAGGTACGCCCCCTCTACTTCCTAAACAGCGTCTCTACGATCTTGCGAATCTCTATCTGAGGATGTTCGGTGTTGGAGATCTCAAAAGTGGGAAGGTTATCGTCCTTTGCAAAAATGTTATAACTTCGTATCAACGCAAGAAGTTCATGTCTAAATGTCACGTTTTGCCTTATGAAAACCACTATACGTAGGATCGGCAATAGCCGAGGAATCATTCTGCCAAAATCATTTATCAAGGAGTGCGGTATGAAAGACATTGTATCGATAGAACTCGTAGGCGAGTCCATCGTCATAAGGCCGGAGAAGGGGCTACGCGAGGGCTGGTTTGATGGTTACATTCCCGATCAGGATCTACTGCAGGGGCTGCCAATAGATGATGTAACCGAGTGGGAGTGGGAATGAAACGCACACTGAAACGTGGAGACGTCTATTGGGTAAATCTCGACCCCACGGTTGGCAGCGAGATTCGGAAAGCACGTCCCGCAATTATCATTTCACCAGATGATTTTAATCATAACCTGCCGCGAGTGATCATAGCACCGCTCACGACGAAGGGTGCGCCGCTTGGGTGCCGTCCGTTCGTGCGATTTAAACGGAAGAACGCACTAATACTCTTAGATCAGATTCGTGCAGTCGATAAAAGTCGACTGGTTAGCCGCGAAGGCGAAATCTCGACAGAGGTCTGGCTGCCGATCTTGATTGAGATGTTTGAGTAGCTCGCTGCTCGCTGCTCAACGGCACGATATATCGTGCCGCTAAAACGTCTGCCCCTTCCATTGCACCTTCTTGCGCAATGCCAGGATGGGGAGTATGAGCTCGAGGAGCAATAGGATGATGAGCGAGGGGGCGATGGCTGGTATGGAAGACCAGCGGCGCAGCCGCACGACGGAGAGGTTGATGAGCAGTCCGTCTCCAATGGCACGCAGTGCGAGAAAGATCAGGGTCCAGTCAAGTGATTGCGTGACGATCGAGAGCACAAGCCCCGTCCAGTACATCACGCTGGTGATCACGAAGATGGTAGCACGCCAGCCAAGTTGCGTGCCTCCTCGCACCCAGCGCTGCTTTTGCTGTAAGTACTCCGAGAGGGTTGTGCAGGGAAGCGTCTCGACAGCACTGTCGGCACTGCAGATGTAGGCAACCTTGTGTCCGGTGCGGACCATTGCCTGCAGCAGCGCCAGGTCTTCGGTGACACTGAACGCAACAACGTTGTAACCGCCAAGCTCTCGAAACGCTGTGGCGTCGATTGCCATGTTATTCCCAAAACAACCAATAGGGATGTGATTGGTGAGCGATCCCTGCGCCATGCTGTGTGTATAGAGCCACTCGATGTCCTGCAGGATGCCAAAGGCAGAGGAGTGTTCAATGGTGGTAAAGCCACATACCATCTTGACGTTGCTGTCTACGAAGGGGGCGAGCATGGTCCGTATCCACTGAGGCTCCACTACGCAGTCGGCATCAGTAAATAAGTATATATCTCCCGATGCTACATCAATTCCTGACTGCAGCGCACCGGGCTTGCCGCGCAGGTTGTCGCGAGCATCGGCATCGGTGCGGTGCACCGTGCGGATCACCGACCATGATTCTGCTGCTTGATTGATGATGCTTGCAGTACTGTCTGTACTGCGATCATTCACAAAGATGATTTCGAGCAGATGCTCAGGGTACTCCAGCTGACGTAGCGAGGCGATGCAGCGGTGCAGGTTGTGCTCTTCATTGCGCGCAGGAATGATGATGGAGACACGCTTCTCGTCTGTATGACGAACTCTGCGCACTCCAGCCTTGAGCTGTCCGCTAAGGAAGAACACCAATCGTATGGTGTAGATCAGGGCTGAGGTTGTAAGGATGAGTTCCATGGGGAGAAGAATATCAGATTGCCAAAATAGCTCGTCGTAGCTTTGCGGTCTATTACGAAACGTTCATAAAGTCCCATGTCCGCCGACTCCGCGTTCTCAAAGCAACGTGTTGATCTGATCAACGATCCTATCGATCAATCACTGCGACGCTACTCCTTGCCCCTTGCCCTGAGTTTCGTGGTCAACATGGTGTACTCGTTTGTGGACAGGTTTTACGTCTCCCGCCTGGGTGATGCCGCTACAGCAGCCATCGGAGCCACAGATCAGGTGATGTTCCTGCTCTTTACACTCGTAAGCGGTATTGCCGTGGGCGCAGGTATCATCGTTTCGCGTCGGTTTGGAGAGGGCGACAACAAGGGGGCGATGCGCACGGGCACGCAGTCACTCGTGGGGATGGGTATCATGGCTGCACTTGTTACAATTGGCATGTACATGGCTCTGCCAATGGTACCGGTGATCATGCGCATGAAGCCCGAGGTGGCAGCCTTTAGTACGGAGTATCTGACAACACTGCTCATCGGCTTCACCTTTCAGCTATCCAACTTCCACATGTTCACGATCTCACGGTCAACCGGGAATACGATGTTCCCAACGGTAGTGCTCATCACAACCGTGATCGTTAACGCGGTGGTAGCCCCGTTCTTGATCTTTGGTATCGGCCCATTCCCCGAGATGGGGATTGCAGGGGCAGGACTTGCCACGGCAATTGCGCAGATCACAGGCACGGCTATCACGCTCTGGAGCATGGTAGGGGGCTCTACAAGCGTCCGCCTGGACTTTTCGCAGTTTCGACTTGATGGCGCACTCCTGAAACGGGTTGCCCTGCAGGGCTTTCCTGCATCTGTGCAGATGATGTCTGTGAGTCTTACGCGTGCAATCATCTTCATGTTCGTCGGGGCTCTCGGCACAAGCACAACGGCCGCATATACGTTGGGACTGAGCGTAGACATGTTGGTGATGATGACGGTGTTTGCCGTGGGCATCGCCATGCAAACAGCTACAGGACAGAACCTTGGTGCCGGTAAGGTCGATCGCGTGTGGCTCTACTATAAAAGCGCCTGCCGTCAGCTTACGTACCTGATGGTGTTCTTTGGGGTGCTTGTTTATGCCTTTGGCGATGACTTCATCCTGCTCTACACCACAACTCCCGATACCGTACGCGAGGCTACAGAGTACATGCGGATATCGGTGTTTGGCTACATCTTCTTTGCATACGGACTCATGTCGGTGCGGGTGATCTCTGGCGCTGGTGCGTCGATCCTATCGATGACGATCACCGCTGGTAGTCTGCTCCTGATCCAGGTGCCTCTTGCCTACATGCTCTCGCATTGGACGCCGCTGGAGAGCTCCGGAATCTGGATTGGTATCGCCACGGGCTATGCCATATTTTCGGCCATTGGCTACGCTGTTCTTAAGACCGATCGCTGGCGCAGCTCGCACGTGTAGCGCAGCATTAAACCGAATTTGCTCTTGGGCGTCCAACGGCCTGATTATCTCATGGAACTCGTTCACGATATAACCTGCATGACGCCACAGACCGACGCAGAGATTCTCGATGCATACCGAAACGGTAGTCGTGATCAGGCGCTTACGGCCTTTGTTCGCAGACATCAACGATTTGTGATGTCCGTTGCGCTGCGGCATTCAACCTCTCGCGAGGATGCGCAAGATGCTTCTCAGGAAGTGTTCCTGCGCGTTGCATCAAAGCTTGGTGAGTTTCAAGGTAACAGCTCTCTGCAGACATGGCTGTATCGGATCACGGTAAATGTCTGCACATCGATGCACCGCAGACGTAAGCTGACGTCGTTTTTCGGTTTCGGCGAGGCGGAGGGAGAGATTCAGGTGGCCAGTGCGGATCATGGTACATCACATACAGCAGAGCACAACGAGTTCGATACGTATATCAAGCGGGTTCTATCAACGCT
The DNA here is from genome assembly GCA_041157865.1 of Bacteroidota bacterium. GTDB lineage: Bacteria > Bacteroidota > Ignavibacteria > Kapaibacteriales > Kapaibacteriaceae > UBA10438. The sequence continues at coordinate 1,882 of JBEBCJ010000039.1, read as the reverse complement.
GCCGCCGAAGCAGCGGGAGACCTTTTGCATGCGTCACTACGATGAGCTCAGCTACGAAGAGATATCTCAGATCACTGGTACATCGGAGGGGGCTCTTAAAGCCAACTACCATTGGGCTGTTAAGAAGATTGCAGAAGAAGTCCGGTCAAGCGAATACTACGCGAACTGGAAGGAGAACAGATAATGAAACAATCACTTGCTGATGAATTGCGCGAGGTGCTGTCCGATCAGGACAAGCAGGTTGTTGATCTCCTGATGGAGAACAAGAAGCGACACATTGCAGAGGTCGATCATCTTGCACGCAATACTAGCGTAAAGGTCGCAGGGCGAGGCAAGACCTCAGATGCGGGTCGTGCACCATGGCTTCTAGGTGCCATCGCTGCGTCGGCAGCCGCAATTGTGGTTGTGTTCACGCAGATTAACCACGTTGGTGATATTGCTGTAACAACAGGTCCTCCGACAGCAACTGTGCCGCAGCGCATTAAGCAGACAACAACTGGAGAGGCTTCCTCGGCCACTGACACTAGGGCTGCCGCACCAGCCGGACGTCAAGTGTCTGCTGCTACTTTAGCCGTTGACGTAATTTTGGAGCGCGAAGCCGAGCAGCAGTTTGTAGATATGCTGGCGGACGCAATGACGGACGAAGCAACATGGTCGGTTACTAGTGACGACGTAGACAAGATCATCGAGGAGAGCACCAATGAAGACGGCATCTAGATCACTGCTCATTATACTTTGTGCAGTAGCATGCAGTATGGGGCTTGCAGCTCAGAGCTTCGATGATGATGCACCAGCGTCGCGCGAAGACATGCAGCAGCGCATCGAGGATGTGCGCAAGATGAAGCTCATTGATCTTTTACAGCTCAAGGACGATCAGGTCGAGAAGTTCTTTGTGCTCTATAACAGTACGCATCAGGTTGTTCTGCAGCGTCTGCGCGATATGAACGCAGCAGCCGATAAGCTCAAGCGTATGTCAAGAGATAACGATGCAGGTCTTCAGCAGCAGATCGATGCATTACAAAAGGCAACAAAGGACCTCCACGCTGCCGTCGAGCAGCGTAACTCGCGCATGAAAGATGTCCTTACACTTCAACAGTACGGCACGTATCTGGCGTTTGAAGCCAAGTTCCAAGAGGAGTTGGCAAAGGTGCTGTTAAAGCGTGCAAAGGAGCAGGGTCCGCGTGGTGGACGCCGCAACCGTGACTAAATGAAGAGCCCGGCAATGCAGGCCGTCAAAAGATTGGCCAGCGCCCCAATGCACATGGCCTTGAAGCCAAACCGCGCAACCTCAGCGCGCCGCTCAGGAGCCATCATTCCGTAGCCGCCAATCTGGATGCCGATCGACATGATGTTGGCAAACCCACAAAGCGCAATCGTTGCAAGGCGCACCGTGCGGTCCGACAGCGCCCCTTGCTGCACCAGCGTTGCCAGCTTGTCATAGGCGATAAACTCTGTTAGCGAGATCTTGGTGCCCAAGAGCGAGGCAAACGTGTGGGCCTCGTTCGAGGGGATTCCCACGAGCCATGAGAATGGCAAGAACAGATATCCCAAGATCTGCTCGATGGACGTGCCAAGGCCCATCGTCAACAGGGCATCGGCAAAGGCAACAATGGCCTTGAAGGCAATGAGCACGACGATGACGTTAACGGCCAGCTTGACGCCGTCGAGCGCGCCACGGGCGATGGCATCAAGCACATTTCCGGCGGGCAGAACAGGGTCGAGGTTGGTAACCTCTTCACGTGTGAGCGCATCCTCGGGTCGGTCTGGCTCGGCGATCTTTGCAAGCGCAAGCGCAGCCGGTGCAGCCAGGATACTGGCGATCATCAGGTCGGTTGCTGCAATGCCCCTTGCCACATAGACGCCCATCGTAGAGCCCGCAATC
>JBEBCJ010000038.1:0-3198 GCA_041157865.1 Bacteroidota bacterium | reverse complement strand
ACTGCGCAGTGCCAGATAGGAATGGGGCTGGCATTCGTGTAGAAGGCACGAACATTATCGTATCCCATTGCGCGTTCCGACAGAATCAGGACGGGATTCTTGCTGGCAACAATCTGAACAGCACTATTCGTGTAGAGCATTCAGAATTTGATAGGAGCGGCGCCGGCGATGGCCTTTCTCATGCGATCTATATCAACCATGTGAAAGAGTTCATTTTCATGTTCAACTACTCACACGGAACACTTGTTGGACACGAATGCAAGTCACGCGCTCATGCGAACTACATCGCCTACAACCGCATCACGAATGAAAATGGAACAGGTTCGCGCAATCTTGATCTGCCCAACGGTGGTTCATCAATCGTGATTGGCAACATCTTTCACAAAGGCCCCAATGCTGAGAATGGAAACTTCATTGGGTACGGACTCGAGGGAATGAGTGACACGGTAGACAACTCGTTGTACCTCTCGCATAATACGTTCGTTAGCGAACGTGGCGCGGCAACACTTGTGCGCATGGATACCAACACCGTTACATATAGACTCGTAAACAACGTTATTGCAGGACCAATCGTCCTCTTAGTTGGGTTTCCGCGCGGGCAACAGGTGAATGCGAACTACATAGGTTCAATTGACAGTGCTAAGTTCCAAGATCCCGCCACCTACAACTACCGTCCACTCCCAGATTCTCCCGTCAGGGGGCTTGCACAAGACCCTGGCTCTGCACAATACTATGTTGCGGGAGTTGCACAGGAACGCCCACTTAATGCTCTTCTTCACTACATCCACCCATGCGAAGAACGACTCCGACTAGGAACAGAGGATGCCGGTGCGTACGAGTATGAGAGTATCACTGGGGTTAGCGAAGATGCAACCAGGACGGAACTATACCCAAACCCAGCATCGTCGATAGTAAATATCGGTAGTAATGGCAGACCCGTCAGTGTGTATTCGCAACATGGCATCTGCATGATGCGGGATATTCAGGAATCAATGATCGATGTCTCAACACTCCCTGCTGGACTCTACGTAGTCGTGAGCGGTTCGCAGGTGCAGAGACTTGTTATCGAGCGATAGCGTCAGCACCATACTACGTACGTACTCGTCCGTATCTACCCATCTATGTAACAACATTGCATGTTTATGGTCTTTATGGCCATGAACTGGTTTCGCTCGTTCGTACATATCATACTTTTTGCTTCGTTGTCTGCAGCGGCACTTTCTGTATGCTCTGCTACTCAAATGGAAGTGTCGACAAGAGCTGCCGACAGTATTATACGCAACACACGGAATGTATTGGTCATTGACGTAAGAACCCCCGAAGAATTCATCATTGGTCATCTTCCGCATGCTAAAAACATCGACTTCTACGATCTTACGTTCATAGACAGTTTAGCGCTGCTACCCAAGGATGCAACAATAGTCGTCTATAGCCGAGCAGGCAAACGCAGCACGGAAGCAGTAGCAATTCTCGAAAGCCTGGGATACTCCCGTACCTTCAATATGCTTGGTGGGTTTCTAGCATGGAAAGATGAAGGGCGACCCGTTGCAAAGGGAAAGTAAGGATCACCGTCCCCTACTTCGCGAACATCAGATGGCGGATCGTGGAGAGTCCGCTTTCAATGCCGCGCATCTTCATGCCAAGATCTGTTTCGGCTTTTAGGGTGATGAGGCCGCCCTTGAGTGGACGCCGCGCGGGTTGCTTGAGCTCGGCGGTGGTTACAGGCGAGATGTTCGATGGGTCTGCCCGGAAGAACTCTGCAATACGCAGGGCAAACTCGTAGCGCGAGCAGTAGTCTGCTCCACCCACGTGGTAGATGCCGGAACGTCTCTTGAGAATGATGCGCAGAATAGACTCACTGATATCGTCGACGTAGGTGGGGTTGGAATACTGGTCGTTTACCACGCGAATGGGTGTGCGAGATTCAAGGGCATCAATCACCCAACGGACAAAGTCCGGACGCTCTACAAATGGACCATACACCACATTCGTTCGCACAACAGCCGCCTGTATGCTGCCCACGATGCAGGCATTCTCGCCAGCTAACTTTGATTTGCCGTAATAGCTGATCGGATGCGGTATGGCCGTTTCCGCATACGGACCCTTTTGTCCGTCAAAGACGTAGTCCGTGGAGACATGCACCATGCGTGCATCCACAATGCGCGCTAGCCGGGCAAGGTTCTCTACCAACGTTACGTTCACATCCCAGCACGTTTGCTTGTCGGACTCACACTTGTCTACGTTCGTCATCGCCGCAAGGTTTATGATTACCTCGGGCTGCGATTTCATGATCGTCTCTTTGAGCACGTTCTTGTCGCGTACATCAATAGTGCTCTGCGTGATGCGCGCATCATTGTATGGCAAGGGGCGAGAGGACACCAACTGCAGCGACACGTCTGACTCTTGCAAGAGAATCGGAATAAGTGATGCAGCTGTGGTGCTGCCGGCGCCAATGATCGTGATCATGCACACTCCGTTTCGCAGGAGCATTCATGCCCCTTAACCTTTTCAAAGCACTCACGTCCTTCGGAGATGCTAAACCATGTGATCGCAATAGCTCCAAGCACATCTGCATAGGCAAAGCCCGTAAGCTCGAACACCAACGATGATAGAAGAATCGAGATGCTCATGTATATGCAAACCATTGTGCAGTTAGCATCAGCCCGCAACGGAATGCTGTTAAGCGCGCTGGCAACCTTACGCTTTTCGTGTACGAGCCACCACATGGTTGCGATGCTGATCCCGCCGACAATCACACCCCATTGGGTAGACTCTGGGGCGTGTCCCTGATAGATGCTCATCGCAGATGTCGCAACAAGCATAAATGCCAACGCGTAGAACGCATATCCGGTGATACGGAGTGCTCTCTTTTCTGCTTCTGTTCGCGATGCCGGACCATGCGCTGTGAGCCTGCGGACCATGAGCAGGACACCAAAGCCAGAGATTGATTCGATAAAACTGTCAAGCCCAAAGCCAAAGAGCGCCAACGTCTCATCATCGGCACCAAGTGCTGTTGATACGAGGCCTTCTACAATGTTGTAGAGCACCGTTATAAGAGCCAATACATACGCTCTTCTGTAGAACGCGGTTTCTTGCATCACGCAAATTAGGTCGATTGCCCCGTTCAGCCGCTTAACCCAATACGGTCCAGACTGCGGTACTGGATTGCTTCTCGAATGTGCTCCTCGGTTATCATAT
>JBEBCJ010000037.1:0-6964 GCA_041157865.1 Bacteroidota bacterium | reverse complement strand
AGGAGAGCTTTGGACTCTCGGCACTCGAAGCCATGAGCTGCTCCGTGCCTGTGGTTGCCACCAACATCGGCGGCATACCCGAAGTGGTGCGTCACGACGAAACAGGCTTTGTAGCAGAGCTTGGCGATGTACACCGCATGGCCAAGTACTGTCTGGACCTCCTCAAGCACCCAAAGAAGCTCGCAGCATTTCGTGAAAACGCGCGCAAGCGCGTGATCGATCACTTTGACATCAACACCATCGTACCGATGTACGAAGAGGTATACAAGCAAGCACTTCAACAACCGTAACACTACAGTATCCTCGATGACACCACAACAGTACCTTGAGCAGAACGCATCGCTCTATGAGCAGCAGCTTACAGAGTTTCTCTCTATCGCAAGTGTAAGTACCGACCCAGCATGTGCGGACGACGTGAAGAACTGCGCCACGTGGCTTGCAGATCATCTTACCGGCATTGGTTTGCCTACGGTAACGATCTATCCTACACCGGGTCATCCAATTGTCTATGCAGAAGACCTCTCGGCAGGCGAGAGCGCCCCAACGGTACTGCTGTATGGTCACTACGATGTACAGCCAGTAGACCCACTGAACTTGTGGACAAATCCGCCCTTCGAACCAGTGATCCGTGATGGCAAGATCTATGCGCGCGGCGCAACAGACGATAAGGGGCAGGTGTTTCTGCACGTTAAGGCCATCGAAGCCATCTACAAGACGCACGGCAAGCTGCCAATCAACATCAAGCTCCTCATTGAGGGCGAAGAAGAGATCGGCTCGCCCAACCTCGCTCCATTTGTGCGCGAGAATGCAGATCTCTTGAAGTGTAATGCCGTGCTTGTATCCGACACGTCGATGTTTGCCCCAGGCGAGCCATCAATCGTGTACGGACTGCGCGGTCTTGCCTACATGGAGATCAACGTGCAGGGTCCGAACCGCGACCTGCACTCAGGCTCATACGGCGGCGCGGTGCAGAATCCGCTCAACGCACTCGCAACGATCATCTCCAAGCTCAAGGACGAATACGGACACATCAAGGTCGAAGGCTTCTATGACGACGTACTCGCACTTACCGAGCAGGAGCGTGCAGACCTAGCAGCACTTGGACACAGCGACGAACGACTCAAGCAGGACGTGAATGTTGAAACACTCTTTGGCGAAGAAGGATACAGCTCTATCGAGCGCCTTGGGGCACGCCCAACGCTCGACGTCAACGGCTTCCTAGGGGGCTTTACTGGTGAAGGTGCCAAGACCGTATTGCCGGCTCGTGCCATGGCCAAGGTGAGCATGCGTCTTGTGCCGCATCAGCGTCACGATGATATTGCAAACAAGTTTATCAGCTATGTGAAGTCCATCACGCCCCCTGGCGTCACCGTGGAAGTAACCGACCTGCATGGGGCCGACCCCGTGCTTGTGAACCGCGACTCACCAGCGATGCATGCAGCGGTCAAAGCTCTCGAAGAGACCTTTGGTACGAAGTGTCGCTTTACGCGTGAAGGCGGCTCGATCCCCGTTGTGCTCTTGTTCGATCAAGTCCTTGGCGTGCCAACTGTGCTGATGGGCTTTGGACTCAACAACGAGAATGCACACTCGCCTGATGAGCATTTTGATCTGGGCAACTTCCACACCGGTATGAAGGCTGCTGCGCGCTACTATGCGCTTGTTGCCGAAATGGTCCCTGCATGAAGCGTCATACCGCAGAGATCCTGCTTGTCGTTGTAACAGCTCTCTGGGGCGGCACATTTGTGCTGATCAAGGGGGCCATGGATTCTATTGACCCCAGCACATTTGTTGCATTAAGGTTTTTCATTGCGGCCGTATTGAGCATGATGATCTGGCCTGCAGCGCTTCGCGTGATCGATGCGTCAACGGCAAAGCGGGGAATTGTGCTTGGTGCGCTCTATGGTGCGGGATTTCTCTTGCAGACGTTTGGGCTTACATCGACGAGCGCATCAACATCGGCCTTTATCACCGGCACGATGGTAGGCTTTGTGCCCATCGTACAGTTTGCACTCTTTCGTACGCGTGTCAAGTCAGCACATGTAGTATCGGTGGTAAGCATTCTTGGTGGACTCTACCTTTTTACCGCACCCGAGCTGCATGGTGTGCAGACGGGTGACGTGCTAACGCTGATCAGCGCGTTTGTGTGGGCGCTCTACATGGTGCTGATTGACCGTTGGTCTACAGACCTCAGAGACCAGCCCACAAAACAGAACAGTCTCGTTATCCTCCAGTTCGTTGTCACCTGCGTCATGGCCATCATTGGAACGAGCATTTATGCGGCACCAACAGATGTTGATCTGGTTGTGCGATGGGGTCAGCCCCTTATTATCGCCATCATCTACTGCTCGATCTTTGCATCGATCATCCCCACGTTTGTGCAGACCCGTTTTCAGCAGTACACCCATCCTGTGCGAGCAGGAGTTATCTACGCACTAGAGCCCTTGTTTGCATCGATCATTGCCTTTGCCTTGGCCGAAGAGACCTTTACGTCACGTCAGCTTGTTGGAGGGGGCGTGTTGATCGCTGCAGTAGTTGTGCCTGATATGTGGCAGATGTGGAACGAGAAATGACAAAGAACGAGATCAGAGAAACCATCCTTGAGAAGCGCAAGAACATCGCCGATGGCGATCGTGACTTGTGGGACCAGCTCATCTTTGAGCGGGCGCACAAGCACAAGGCATTTCAGTTGGCATCGGTTGTGCACGTGTACAGCTCCATGCCGGAAGAAGTCGAGTCGACCCCCTTCATCGAATACGCCTGGGGCATCGGCAAAGACGTCTACGTGCCCGTATCGGGTCCGAACGGTGTGCTTACGCACTGCCGCATCACATGGCGCACGCAGTGGGGGAGTGGACCCTTTGGCATCCGCGAACCGATCCCAGATTCGCCAGACGACATCATCACCGACCACAGCTTTTTCGGTCAGGGGGCGGCCATTATCGTGCCCCTTGTAGCCTTTGATCAAACCTGTGCTCGACTAGGCTATGGCAAGGGGTACTACGACCGCTTTTTGGCCGAGGCCACGGCAACCAAGATCGGCATTGCATACGAGCTGCAGCGTGTGCAGCACGTGCCTGCGCTCGAGCACGATGTTCATATGGACGCAATTGCAACGCAGGAGCGCTGGTACAAGCCGTAGTAACCGTATTTTTGCAGCCATGAGCACGTTTGTAGTCACCACAGAGATCGACGGACAACGTCGGCAAATTGAACTAGCCCCGGACGGAAGTGCATTGCACGAAGCAGAGCGGGTGGAGTTGTACCCGACCGACCACCCTGGTGTATGGGAGTGGGTGCATGATGGCGGTTCGGTACCTGTGCATATCCACAGCGACGGGATCAGCACCGTTACGGTAACCATCAGAGGGTATTCGTACACGACAAAGGTGCTGTCTGGACGTAACAACGAGCTCTTAGAGATACTCAGCGCATCGCCTGCGCAGAAAAACCGCGTCACCAAGATCGCAGCCCCTATGCCCGGACTCCTCAAACAGGTGATTGTTACGGAAGGGTCCAGCGTTCGCAAAGGAGAAACGCTGTTTATTCTTGAAGCCATGAAGATGGAGAACTCCATCAAGACACCGATAGCAGGAGTTGTGAAACACGTAACTCCGAATCAGGGCAGTGCCATTGAGAAAGGCACACTGCTCTGTGTTGTAGAACCAACTGTATAACCTAAACAACGTTATGATCCGCAGTATTCTTGCTCTTGTAGTGATCGTGGTGTGCAGCACTGTATTCGCTGCCGCAGCAGACACAACCCAGCTAAGCATTGTTGTGCTGTCGAAGGAGGCAGACACACCACTTCGTGGTGTAGAAGTGATCGTTGTGGACGATTCGACTACGTCATCGCAGACAATGCTTACCGACACCAATGGCAAAGCAACATTCAATGTCATCCGCGGCACACGTCAGGCCGTGTACGTCATGCGCATCGGCATCTTGAACGGGGCAGACAAGGTCTTCACTATCCCCAAGGAAGGCCTCATGGCGGCCATAGCCATCTCTCTGTCGAAGGAGCAGATTGAGCAAGCAACGGAAAACCTGAACAAGCAGATGGCAAGCCAACGGGAGATAGCGCAGCTCAAGGAGCGCATCAGCGGCAGCATGGCATTTCGCACGGTACGGGGCTTTTTAGACACTGTGCTTGTTGATAAGCCCCTTGCCAACGAGAGCATCGAGTTTGCCTCGATTGCAACGGGCAAGAAGGTTACGCTTACATCTGATGCCGACGGGTATTTTCTTCTGAAAGGGGCCAGCATAGGCCTCAACGACGGAGACAAGTTCAGCATGACCAGTCTGCATGTTGACTCAGAGAAGATCCCATTCCAGGACGGCACAAACATCATGGAGTTCGAGTTTCAGTCCATCAAGACCGATAGTAACTGGACAGGCCAATACAATTACCTGGCTGTACCGATACCCACAAAACGCTTGCCGGTAGGCAGCCTCGATCCCAACATCACAGCTATTGCCATTTCCGACACACTCAAGGCAGACCTACAGCTCATTCTTGACTTTGTGCGGCGCAGCAAAAACACCGTCGAAATCCAGTCATACACCGACAACACCGGTCCGGAAAAGGACCCAGCAAAGCGCATAGAAGCCAACAAGAAGCGCTCACAGCAGCGTGCGGAATCTGTTGCCAATTACATCATACGTCAGATGGGCGTAGACTCCAAGTACATCAAGGCCATCGGCTACGGCGAAGAATTCCCAATCGCCGACAACACCACCGAGCAAGGCAGGAAGATCAATCGCCGGGTGGTGGTGAAGATCACGAGGTAGCCCCGGGCCTCGGCCCGTGGGAAGAGTGGAGAGTGGAGAGTGCCGAGTGCCGAACGTCATTCCCGCGGAAGCGGGAAACCATCTGGGCCCCCGCCCCCCGCTTTCGCGGAGGGTGACGTTCTTTCGCGAGGGCAACGTGGTAGGCCCCTCGTCGCTACGCTCCTCGGGATGACCTCTTCGATCAGTTTACCGTTTCATCTGTTTTGACTGCTCGAACAGTGCTGCTATCTGGGCCTTTGTTTCCTCGTCGAATGGAACCCCAGGTTTGACGCTCAGCACCGGCAGATCAAGCTTACCTTTCTTGAATTGCTCTACTTCTGCCATTGCAACGATAAGCTCTGCAAGTACGTCGGCGTCAAATACATCCGTGTCTACTGTGCGCTGTGCCATTGGAAACTCTCTGCAATATCGATGTGTGAAAAACTCTGAATGTAATCACGCTGATGCGGCAAAAGATCGGACTGGTCGCGTTTTCTGTATGCAATATAGATAATCACAAGTCTACGACTTGGCTCGTAACTGTAGATAATACGAAGTCCACCTTGTTTGCCAATGCCATGAAGTTTGTCAGCGAATCTCATCTTACGCACCCCATTCAACCCCCGTATGACAGAGCCATTCAACGGATGTAGAGTCAGATACTCGACTAGTTCTTCGAATGTGCTGCTGTCAAAAAGAACATGAAGCTTGGCAATGAACTTTCGTGAAAGAACAAATCTCACATGAACCCCGAAAGTGTGTGTGTCTACCGACACATTGTTCTTTCAGAGCACTAAAACGTGACATTATGAGTATCGCGTGCTGAGTACCGAGTGCCGAGCACCGAACAGCGAGCAGCGAACAGGATTGTGATTACATGAGTTACTCAATTACATGAGTTACACGAATTACATGAGTTACACGAGTTACATGAGTTACTGAGTTACTGAGTTACGGGTGTTACAGTAATTGAGTAATTGAGTAATTGAGTAATTATCTTCGCCCCATGGATATCCTCTCTCTCATCATCGGTGTTGTCGTCGGCTCGGCCGTTGTCTATGTGCTCATGCAGCGTCGGGTGCAGCAGCAGGCGCTTGTGCTTGCCACGGCGCAACAAGAGCTCGAAAAGCATCGTCAGGAACTCGGGAAAATCGATGAGGACCTGCAGCAGGTGCGGACGCAGCTTAGTGACGCCGTCAAGAATGAGGCGGCATATCGTAAAGAAGTAGACATGCTGCGCGAGATGTATCGCAAGCTGGAGGAAGAGCGCAAAGAGGTAAAGACAGAGCTGACGCAGGCCTTTGCTGATATCTCGAACAAGGGGCTGGTGGAGCAGAATAAGCAGCTGACCGAGCAACAAACGGAGCGACTCGAGATGCTGCTGCGTCCGTTTCGCGATCGCGTCATGGAGTTTCAGCAGCGCGTTGAAGAAGGACACAAGGCCGCCATCACGCAGCATACGAGTTTGATTGAGCAGATCAAGCACTTGACCGAGCTCAACACGATGGTCTCTGCCGAGGCGCAGAATCTTACGCGTGCGCTCAAGGGTGATAATCAGCAGCAAGGGGCATGGGGAGAGGTCGTACTCGAGCGGTTGCTCGAAGCCAGTGGACTCCGCTCACCGGAGAACTATGAGGTGCAGCACTCTACTGTTAACGAGGATGGTCAGCGCATACGCCCTGACGCCATCGTGCACTTGCCGGACAACAAGCATATCATCATCGACTCCAAGATGTCGCTCGTAGCCTTTACGGAATTCATCGAAGCCCCTGAAGGCAGTCCGGACCGCGAAGCAGCACTTGCTCGGCACATGACCTCGCTGCGCACGCACATCAAACAGCTGAGCGAGAAGAAGTACGAGACCATCAACCTGTCAACGCCCGACTTTGTGCTCATGTTCATACCTGTGGAGTCTGTGTTTGTGACCACGTTGCAGACCGATCGTGGGGGAGAACTCTACACGCAAGCACTCAACAAGCGCATCATCTTGGTGAGTCCGTCTACGCTACTGGCAACACTGCGCACCATTGCCTCGATCTGGAAGATCGAAATGCAGAATAAAAACTCCGAAGAGATTGCGCGTCAAGCCGGGGCTCTGTATGACAAGTTCGTTGGTTTTGTCGATGACCTTGGCAAGATCGGAGAACAACTCTCCCGCACCCAGAAATCCTACGACGACGCCTATAAGAAACTCACC
>JBEBCJ010000036.1:0-8254 GCA_041157865.1 Bacteroidota bacterium | reverse complement strand
TCTACTCCTTGCCGGAGGCATCATTGCAGAGTCGGTAGATCTGCATGCGCAGCCGAAATATTCTGCGAATTGGTACTTCGGACAAAACGCCGGCATCACCTTTGCGGGCGGCTCTGCTCAGCCCCTTGATGGTGGGCGCCTCTCAACATCTGAAGGTTGTGCTTCGATTTCCGATCCAAGCACCGGCGAGCTCCTTTTCTATACTGATGGTGTGACTGTCTGGAATAGACTTCACGAAGTAATGCCGAATGGTAAGGGACTCTTTGGAGATCCATCAACAAGCCAAAGTGCACTCATCGTACCAGCCCCTGGCAGACCCTACCTGTATTATGTTTTCAACGCTGCTCCAGTAACTGCAAGTGGTGCCGCATCTCGCTGCCTGTGCCTGTACTACAGCATCGTAGATATGAGGCAGGATGACGGATTTGGGGATGTGTCCACGAAGAACGAGCTTCTGCTAAACGATGTTACAGAGCACCTGACCGCTGGTGCAGATTGTCGTGGAGATGGCTGGTGGATCATAACGCGAAGCAGAGTTTCACGACATTTCTACAGTCTGCATCTTACGCGCGACGAGCTGCAATCTCTGCCGGTTGTCTCTGATGTGGGCAACCCATTGTTATCGGTCAAAGATGCAGGCCAGATGCATGTGTCGCCCGATAACCGCAGGCTCGTGTTAACATCCATCGCTGGTCATACGCAGCTCTTTGACTTTGACGGGGAAACAGGCAAAGTATCGAACGCAATCACAGTGATGCAGTCACCCAACAATACCGCTCATTACGGCGCGGCGTTCTCACTCGACGGGCGCATGCTCTACGTTGCGGCGTCACCCGAGGACCCCTCATCATCTTCGCGCATTTACCAGTTTGACGTTACCCGGCCCACTGGCGATCAGATTGCCTCATCGGCCTTCCTTGTAGGCGAGACAAAGGGCATTAATAGCTGGATAGCAATGCAACTGGGTCCAGACGGCAAGATCTATCTCGGACGTCCCGGCGAACCATCCCTTAGCGTGATCAATGCACCGGAGCTTACAGGCAGTGCGGCCCAGTATGTAGATGCAGCTATCAAGCTCAATGGTGTAATGCGACTTGGACTACCTAACGTCATTGGTCCTACACTTATTGAACCATCACAGCGTGTGGTTCAATGTGCGCTTCCAAACGCCAACTTCATACAGCCTCGCGTGCTTTGCGCCGGAGCGTGTACGGATTTCAAGGATCTTAGCACTGGATCGATAGAAGCTTGGAGCTGGAGTTTCGAAGGTGGCACTCCTGCAACGTCTGCCGAGCGTAATCCTTCACGCGTATGCTACACCAGTCCTGGCGTGTACACCGTGCAGCTCATCACATCGAACATTTTCGGTGCTGATACAACCTCTGCAACCATTCGTGTAGAGTCTGCCCCTTCGGTTACAGCCGATTCAGTGATCACTGCATGCCCAGGCGAGTCGTTTGTTCTCCAGGCAAAGGGAGCACAATCCTACGAATGGTTCCCTGCTCAGCCCCTTTCAAATGCACGCATCGCTAATCCGGTGGCACGAGTGCAGACCACTACTCGATTTACCGTGATTGGATCATCAGCCAATGGATGCGCTGATACAGCTTCGGTAGTAGTACGCGTGCCGTCTATGTCTGCCAGCGGCGATGCTACCATATGTGCAGGAGCCGGCACGCAGCTTAAGGCGCAAGGTGCGTCGTCGTATCTCTGGAGTCCATCTACAGGACTCGACGATGCATCCTCGGCAACTCCCGTTGCCCGTCCGTCCGTTTCCACGGTCTATACAGTCCGTCTCAGAATGGGGACCTGTGAAGTAGTTGATACTGTCGTGGTAAACGTCTTAGATTCTTTCGCCGTTACCATCAGCGCGCCGCCACTAGTGTGCTCCTCCGATACTGTGATACTTACAGCTTCTGCTGGTACGATCCACGAGTGGACAGGGCCAGGCGTACTCGATCGTTATGCTTCGTCAACACGCGTAGTGCTTGGCGCAGAGCCTGTAGAGATCATTCTTCTCGCAAAAAGTGGCGACTGCCTTGCCTATGATACAGTGCGCATCGTACCGCAGGTATCACCAACAATACATGCCGGAATCGATCAACGCATCTGCCAAGGCTCGCCTGCAGTGCTAACTGCATCAACAAATGGGTCAAAAGTTGAATGGCTCACGATCAAAGGTGTTGTAATTGATTCGGGCATGGTTTTCACCGTTGCCCCAGCAATGACCACCTCATATGTTGCATGCGGCATTAGCGACAACGGTTGCTCAACGCTCGATACGGTTGTCGTCTACGTCACACCCACGCCGCTTATCAACGCAGGTGCAGACATTTCGCTGTGTCAGGGGGCTAGCAAGAGACTTCTGTCTGATGGTTACGCAGAGTCAATCATTTGGACACCAACTACCGGACTTGATGATCCTACAGCTGTATCACCGTTGGCGAGCCCTGCCGTAACAACGACATACACGATGCGGGCACAAACTGGAGACTGTATTGCAATAGACAGCGTAACGGTCTATGTCTCAAAGCTCGATCTGCGAACAACTCCAGACCTACATATCTGCAAGGGTGATGCAACACAGCTGAAATCTTTTGGCGCTGTAACGTACCGGTGGAGTCCGTCGCGAGGTCTGAGTGATTCAACCTCTCCGAGTCCATACGCAAGACCCGATACCACCACCACGTACAATGTGGTTGGGTATGATGCTCTTGGTTGTATACAAACCGCCTCTGTAACTGTCTATGTTCGAGACACGGTACCGATACGCTTGATCGCTGGCAGTATCACAGCTTCTGCCGGAGAAGACAGCATTGGCATACCCGTCTTTGTTGAAGTACCCGAAGATGCCCTTCCGCTCCACATCGATGATTTTCGTGCCACACTCGTACACGATGCAACAGCGTTCTTGCCCGACTCTACTGATCGCGGGTCTATCCGTACCTCCGTGCGTGGTACCGACAGACTATCGCACATCCGTATTGAAAACATCGATATCATAAGTTCTCGTCAGAAAATCACCCACGTGCAAGGATTGGTCTTGGCCGGCAGAACGGTAAACACCCCAACATCATGGGAGAATGTTGAGTGGTTTGCTGATCACTGTCCGAGAATGACCACAACTCCCGGCACTCTGATCATCACTGGCTGCAACCTTCTCGGGAGACTTCTGCGCAGTCTATCAAAACCTGTCGTGCGAGTACTTCCAAATCCACGAGATAGATTCATAGATGTTATCGTGGATTTTTCCATGCCGGGCGAGTACGATCTTCGACTGATCGCGCTTGATGGCTCTACACTCTGGCAGCACCACAGCATCTATGTAGATGGTCAATCAAAACAGATGCGTTTCACCATCGATATGATGCAGGCAGGACAAGGCGTGTATGCGCTTGCAGCCACTACAGCAAACGAGGTAACGTCGTACCCTGTTATCTGGCTGCCGTAAGTCAATAGCTGCGCCGTAGTTTTGCGCATGTCCTTTCAACACCTGACTGCGGCGATTGCCTTTGTGCTGCCGTTGATCCTATCAGCACAGACCACGCGAAACGATTCCTCAAGCGCTCGGCACAGCACCGACAGTCTGCGTACCATTCAAGCGAACCAGGTTGTTGTTACTGGTACACGAAATGAGCTGCGCCTCAAGGACTCCCCCGTTCGGGTAGAGGTAATCAGCAAAGAGCGTATCGCCAATACTGCGATGGCAGATCTCGGTGATGTTCTCAAGGAACAGACAGGGCTGCTGCTAACAGGCACCGTGCGAAGTGGTATACAAATGAACGGACTTGGTCCAGATTACACTCTGATTCTCATCGATGGCCAACCCGTGATTGGACGCGTAGCTGGCGTGCTTGATCTTACGCGAATTTCTATTGGGAACGTGGAGAGAATCGAGGTCGTCAAGGGCCCTATGAGCAGCATGTATGGCAGCGAGGCATTGGCAGGTGTTGTAAATATCATTACAAAACGTCCAGAGATTGGCCTCAACGGCAACATCCTTCTACAATCACTCTCAAGGGGTCCGGCAGAATTACGGACAGAGCTTGGGTATGGTTCTGATAGTTTGGAGGTGTCTGGATTTTTCAACTACAAGCAGCAAGCCCCTTTCAGTCTCCCTCTTGGCGAGCAATCCATTCCCTATGCGGGCTTTGAGGATGGAACCGCACAGGCCAAAGTCCAATGGCGTTTTCACCGTGGGTGGAAGGCCACGCAGTGGATTCGTGGATTTCGCTCGGTCTCCAACGGTGCGTTCATAGAGAGTGTTGCCGGACAGATTGCCCAGAATTCAGGAAGCGTCATCCAATCAGACGTTTCGTCGACCACTAGCATTGAATATGCTTTAGGTCGAGCACGATTGAACATGACCGCGTATGGATCTGTCTACAATGAGCGCTACAATTTCGACACCATACAGGGTGATGCCGGATCCGTTGATGACCTGCAGCGTAGGATCGGGAGACTTTATGCGCAGTATGATGTCTCGTTCAATACATCGAACAGGCTGATGCTCGGTGGAGAGTTTTTGTACGACGATATCGCAGGTTCTCGCTATCGGGACTCGTTGGGCAGTACGCCACGTTATCGAACTGGCGTTGCATTTATACAATGGGAAGGTCTCCCTACGTCGTGGATTTCCTATGTGCTGAGCGGTAGACTAGATCACAACTCTGTATACGGCACGGCCATCAGTCCACGATTCTCTGTTCTTTGGAAGCCCGACGCACATATACGACTCTCTGGAAGTATCGGTTCGGGCTTCAAGGCTCCTGATTTCCGTCAGCTCTTTGTGACGTTCTCCAACAGACTTGCAGGAGCAGGATATGATCTTATCGGCGCACAGCGTTTGGGAGTTACACTCGAGCCAGAACGGAGCGTATCATATGATGTTGGAGTTCGCTATGAAGACGGACACCGTCAGCTAAGCTCATCAACATCGTTACTATACAATGCCGAGGTGCGCAGTTTTCGCAATGATCTCAACAACCTGATCGAATTCTATTATGTCAAGTCCATCAATGGACGTGACGTGTACTCATATCGCAATGTAGCACAGGCGTACACGCAAGGTATCGAAGCGAATCTCACATTGGCACTGGCCCACGAGCCTACTGGCTTGTATTCTATTTCAGGGGGCTATCAGTACCTTGATGCTGCTGATGTGCAGGTACTTCGTGCAATCGACAACGGAACGGCTGGATACATCGGCAGTGGTAAGGATGTGCCCCTTACGCGCGAAGCCTACCAAGGACTTTGGGGGCGTTCGCGCCACAGCGGTACGCTTCGCCTGCAATACGACACACCTGATACGTACTCCAGCGTGAACATTCGACTTCAGCTCATAGGGCGGTTCGGCGATGAGTCTCTCGATAAGAACGGATATGCCATCTCCGAGCCACCACGCAAGGTTCTTGACCGAGATGATGAGTTCGTAGCCGGATACACTGTTATGAACGCCTCTTACACAACAACGATCACTATTGCCGGACACAGCATCAAGCTTGGTGTTGGCGTGCAGAACGCTTTAGACATAGCAACACCAACGCGCATACCTGGACTAGTAGGTCGTCAGTTCTACATCCAATCATCTACGCAGTTCTAAATTGGCTTAAAGCCTTCAAAGGCCTGCAGACAGCTATTGCAATAGTGCAGTGACCTGCATAGTGTTGGACCAAACGGGCTCTTGAGCGTTGTCTTGCGAGACCCGCAGTATGGACATGCTACGTTATTCAACACATCAAGCTCAAGTGCCAATGTATCAAACTGCTCTGGAGGTGGTGCCAGGCCATGCTTCAGCAGGGCTGCTCGCCCCTTTTCTGTAAGTCTGTTGGTAGACCATGGGACATCGAAGTTTACAAGTACTTCAACAGACCCAACTCCGAGTGAACGAACTGCTTGTTCAACGTCGTGCTTCATCACATCGATGGCCGGACACCCAACAAACGTTGGAGTCATTGTTACACGCACACTGCCGGTGTCGTGCACAACAACATCCGTGATGATGCCCATATCGACGACGGAGATCGTTGGTATCTCGGGGTCGCATACATCTTCTAATGCAACGAGAACGCTCTCTGTTGTTATGCTTACCATTGAGCTGATGGGTCGATACGATAGACCTCTGTCATTTCCGTCAGCAGCGGCTGCAGATGTTCAGTATGATACCCTTTACGTCCACCATACACGGGCTCTGATTGCTCGGGCAACACCAGATTTGCTTCCTGCAGCGTTGGGGTAATAAAAGCTAGCCATTGTTGGCACACCTCTGATTCGCCGATGAACACAGACTCAGCGATCAGCGAAGCATCCGCATCTGTTTGTTCGAACATACCTAGTGCATATGGCCAGGCTTCGCGCAATGCCGTTTGCATTCGAGCATGTGATTCTTCCGAGCCTTGAGCACCAAGCTGCTTAACCCATGTTTGCGCATGGTATACATGGTACTTCAACTCGCCACGTATCTTTACAGCAAGCTTTGCAAGGGGCTCGAAGCTGCTTTGCGCCAGCGCAGTCCATCGCATGTACTCGGCTGCATCGAATAGGAAGTGCCGAATGAGCGAGAAGTCATATTCGCCGTTGGGCAATTCCACAAAATGACTGCAGCGCATGTCGATTTCGTTGCGCATAAAAGCTAGTGTATCAGGATCTGCTTGACCAAAGTGTTCGTGCAGGATAGTGTACAGGGCCTGCGCATGCCCCAGCTTATCCTGTGCTATGGATGAGAATGCTATATCCTCTTCAAGTAGAGGGCCAAGGCCAGTCCACTCCGAGTGCCTATGTGCCAGAATCAACTCGTCATCAGCCATGCGAAAGAGCAGGTCCTGACATGCTTCTGTGTTCATGAGTCCTGTCCTTCTTTCTGTTGCTTCTTGTAGGCTTCGACCTTATTACGGACCATATACGCACCAACATCCCGATATGTCTTCTCAGGTGTAGTGGCAAACACATCGGCATCTGCCGTTGCCATCGCAACAATGTCGCGTGTATTGACAACCCAAATATTCACCGTCTGCCCCCTACGGCCATATTGTTCTTTGGCCATCAGCAGTGCCATGTCAGAATTGGGAGCGTGAACAATCCCGACGTGCATGTGATGTGCGCCGGTTTTGGCCTGGTGAAACACCTCGTAGGTCTGAAACTGGTCGAGCTCTGGTTTAGGTTCCAGCTCTGGCGCAGATTCTGCGTCAATGTTCATCCGCGTAACACGCGGATCAAGTGATATCATACGTGCCATAGAACTGCAAACTACGAAGTTATGGGGCCACAATCACTGGGAATGCAGTGATTAAACCATAGTCGTCTTCCAGCACCAGATTGTACATACCCGCAGCAACATCGTCTATACCAAGAGTTACATGCTGTTGGCTCACAAGGGTTTCAACTTCGACCATTGCAACAGCAACTCCATGAATGTCCCGTAGACTGGCTCGGGCACCTCCCTGGTGCGCTGTGGGAGGCTCGACAATAACAGTTACGGATCTGGTTGCAGGTACCGGATAAGGGGCGCGCAGTCTCCACGCACTTCCTGCTCTGAAAATTGTCGTATGTACTTCCACATCACAACGAGAGCTGCCGGTGAGCTTTATGGATGTACCTTCTGTTACAAAAGGCAACGTAATAATCGAGCACGTGTCCTGTAAGGCGATGGTGTCCCTAAACGTTCCTACTTCCTGCGCAGAAGCGCAAACTCGGAGTGCTCCGATACCAAGTGGTGCAATGACCAACGGGAACTGTCCGCGAGGCAGTGAGAAGTATACGTTGCCAACAAAATGTGCATCGCTGATGACAAGGTCTTCCGTAGCTGATCGATTGCGCACGGCTACATCTCTGCAACGCAATGCGCCAACATCGTGTGCTTCGACAAGGATCTCGTTCGACCCCGCATCCATGATGAACTCGGCTTTATTGCGAGTATTGAGAACAGTTACACGTATCGTATCCGATTGACCTGCACAGCCATTCTCATCTATCACAACCACCGAGAACACACCACTGGATGTTACCGTAATTGCCGGTGCTGTTTCGCCGGTAGACCATGCATAGGATGCATACTTGACTGCAGTTGAAAGTCGCACTGTATCATCGAGACACATAACCACGTCTCGGCTGGCAACTATCGTTGGATTTGGATTAGCATGAACAGTAAGCCGAATCGACGGCGTAGTGGTAGTGCACCCTGCGCTGTCGAGCACTGTGCATGAATATGGACCGGGTGAGTCAACAACGATAGTTCGTGTGGTGTCGCCGGTACTCC
>JBEBCJ010000035.1:0-16064 GCA_041157865.1 Bacteroidota bacterium | reverse complement strand
CTCCACTCTCCACTCACAGATACGCTAGCACATCGTGGCGTGTGAGCACGCCATGCAACCGCCCGAACTCAGTTACAGCGACAATGGGCGACATCTTTAGTTGCTGGATGGCATTGTGCACATCTGCGTGCGAGTCGATAACGGGACACGGACCATCCATGAGTGCTGTTATGGTCTGAGATATCACATCTCTGTTTTCGAGTACTGCTCCCATCAATTTGCTCTCACGCAGTACGCCAATAACCTTGTCGTCACTGATAACCGGGACCTCTCCAACTTCGTAGGAACTCATCAATGAGAGAGCTTCCTGAACAGTTGCCTGTGGAGGCAGACTCACGATGGCAGGCAGAGTGCCACGCGTTTTCTTGTTTGAGAGAACATCGCGCACCGTGAGCTTATCGGCAGCCAAGAGATCCTTTTCCTGCAGCCATTCATCTGAATGGTGTTTGGATAGGTAACGTTCTCCAGTGTCACAAACAATTGCCACCACAACTGCTTCTTTGGGAAGGTCCTTGGCCACCTTCAGTGCTGCGGCAACATTCATTCCTGAGGAGCCACCGCAGAAGATGCCCTCCTTGCGTCCCAGCGCGCGAGCCATCATAAATGCCTCTTTATCAGGAATGCTGATGAACTCATCAATGAGTGAAACATCAACATTTCCGGGCACGTAGTCCTGTCCTACGCCTTCAACAAGGTAAGGCTGTCCTTCGACCACTTTTCCAGTCTCTTTAAATGCCTTTAGGCTCGACCCAACAGGATCTGCGACAATGATCCGTATTGCCGGATTCTGCCTTTTGAGGTACCTAGCAGTGCCTGTGATCGTGCCGCCTGAACCAATGCCGGCTATAAAATGGGTGACTGTTCCATCGGTATCATTCCAGACCTCTGGACCTGTTGTTCGCTCGTGAATAGCCGGATTCGACGGATTGTCGAACTGATTGAGCATCACGGCATTGGGGATCTCTTCACTCAGCCGCTTGGCAACATTGCAGTAATATTCGGGCGAATCCTTCTTCGCTGCGTTCGAAACGATCAGAACATCTGCGCCCAGGGCCTTGACGTATTTGACGCGTTCTGCAGATACTTTGTCTGTCATCACAAACAAACAATTGTATCCTTTAACTCGGGCAGCAAGTGCAAGACCAATGCCCGTATTGCCTGATGTTGGCTCGATGATAAGAGACCCAGGCTTGAGTATTCCCTCACGCTCGGCTGCCTCGATCATACCGATGCCAATACGATCCTTTACAGAACCACCGGGATTGGCTGATTCAAGTTTTACGTACACCGAGGCTTGGATGCCTTCTGCGAGCGTGTTGAGTTTGACCAAGGGCGTCTTGCCTATCAGGTCGAGAACAGAGGAATAGACATTCATGATAGCTCTTGTTCAAGTTGTTGACGTTCGTACATATCGGCATACATCCCGCCCAGTTCGATTAGCTCACTGTGAGAGCCCTGTTCAACAATACGCCCTTCTTGCAATACCACAATGTTGGTGCAACGCTGTATTGTTGATATTCTGTGCGAAATAATCAGTGTTGTTCTGTTTTGCATAACCGTTCCCAGACTGTCGAGTATGCGCTCCTCCGTGGATGCATCAACTGCGGAGAGAGAGTCATCAAGTATGAGAATCTTCGGGTTACTGATGATGGCCCGTGCAAGAGATGTTCGCTGTTTCTGTCCACCAGATAATGTTACGCCTCGTTCCCCGACCACCGTGTTGTAACCGTCGGGGAGTTGCTCGATATCCTTATCCAAACAGGCGCAGTGTGCAGCATAGAGGACGTCGTCGTCTGATGCTGCTGGGTTGCCAACCCTGATGTTCTCTTTCATTGTTTCTGAGAACAAGAACGACTCCTGCGGTACAACGGCGATCGCTGCTCGCAAGTCTGAAAGTGTGTATTCACGCAGGTCATGGCCATCAATGGAAATACTGCCTTTGCTTGCATCGTACAACCGTGGCAATAGACCAACAAGTGATGATTTACCGCTGCCAACACTGCCAACGATCCCCAGGCTGCTCCCAGAGGGGACTGATAGATTGATGTCCGACAAGATCTGCGGTCCATTGCCATAGTTCAACGAGACACCATGAAAATGAATCTCGCCACGGGTAATCGATGCACTGAGTTGACCGTCGACAATAGTGGACTGCATATCGATGATCGTACCAAGACGCCCCATCGATGCGGCTCCGCGCTGAATCATACTTGTTACCCAGCCAATTGCGGCAATCGGCCAGAGTAGCTGATTCAGGTAGATGAAGAACTGTGTGAGCTCACCAACTGTCAGATCGCGTCGAGTCACGAGCCATCCGCCGATTCCAATGACAATCACGTAACTGATATTGAACAGCACGGTCATACCCGGCATCATTAACGACTGCACCCGCGCTAACCCCATATTCTTTCGATAGTACTCTTTGCTGAGTTCGTCGAAGCGCGAAGACTCATGATTACCACGCACATATGCGCGCACAACGCGGATGCCAGAAGCAAGCTCCTGTGCCTGTGTAGTGATGTGCTCGTACTGTTCCTGCACAATGCGATAGTTCTGATGGATCTTTCGTCCAAGTCTGTAGGTAAGAGTGGCAACGAGGGGAACTGGAATCAGAATAGCGAGTGTCAGAGGTATGTTGAGCGTTATCATCCACGAAAGGGCAAACAGAAACGTAGTGACCGTGTTTGCCGAATACATGATTGCCGGTCCGATGAATTCTCGCACAGAGCTGATATCATTCGAAAAATGAGCTATCAGCGAACCGGTGGATCGATCGTGATAGAACTGCTGGGGTTGGCGTGCGATGGCTTCTACAAAATCGTTGCGCAGATCTTCTTCGATGAACCTCGACATGACGATGATTGTGCGCCGAGTAGCGAACATGAAGAATCCACTGCCGATCGTCAGCAGGAGGATCTGTGCGATAAGCCATTCAATGGGTTGAGCCGTTGATTGATTAACGCTGAGTGCATCGATAGTTTTCCCAACTACCCGCGGCACGGACGTAGAGCAGATGTTGGAAATGGTAACGAAGACAAGACCCAACGTCAAGCGCATTTTGTACCGCTTGATGTAGGGAAGCAGCCTGCGCAGTTCTCCTACGGAGGAGTTCGGCTGTTGTTGCTGTGACATTAGGCGACAGTAACCTCAGGGCACAGATAAACATCCTGAATGGCGTTAAGCAACTCCACGCCCTCGTGCATCGGACGCTGAAAAGCTTTGCGTCCTGAGATCAGTCCCATTCCGCCCGCTCGTTTGTTGATCACAGCAGTAGTTATCGCTTCCTGCACGTCATTGGCACCAGATGGTCCACCGGAATTGATCAAGCCAATCCGCCCCATGTAGCAGTTGGCTACTTGATAACGGCACAGATCTATGGGGTGATCTGATGAGAGCTCAGTATACATGCGTTTATCGAGTTTGCCATAACTCGAACCGCCCATGTTCAGAGCTTCAAAGCCTCCATTGTTCTCTGGCAGCTTCTGCTTGATGATGTCGGCATTAATAGTAACGCCGAGGTGATTTGCCTGTCCAGTCAGATCAGCGGAAACGTGATAGTCTTTGTCGGACTTGAATGCAGAATTCCGCACGTAGCACCACAATATGGTTGCCATGCCAAGTTCGTGTGCATGTGCGAATGCATCGGCCACATCAACGATCTGACGCGTACTTTCGGGTGAGCCGAAGTAGATGGTAGCACCAACGGCAGCAGCACCCATGTCGGCAGCCTGCTGTACGCGCCCAAACATCACTTGGTCGAACTTGTTTGGGTAGGTCAGCAGTTCGTTGTGGTTGATCTTGACGACGAACGGGATTCGGTGCGCATAGGTGCGCGCAACATTGCTGAGTACTCCGAATGTTGAGGCAACTGCATTGCAGCCCCCTTCAATTGCCAGCTCTACGATGTTCTTGGGGTCAAAGTAGGCCGGGTTCTTGGCAAACGATGCCCCAGCGCTGTGCTCGATTCCCTGATCAACTGGCAGAATCGAAACATATCCTGTGCCCGCCAGCCTACCTGTATCGTGCATCCACTGCAGGTTGCGCAGAACTCGGTTGTTGCGGTCTGTGCCTGTGAAAAGTCGGTCGACTACATCAGGAGCTGGAGAGTAGATGGCATCCTTTGCTATTGTTCTGCAAGTGTGCTGTAAATAGAAGTCAGCCTGAGTGCCCAAGGCCGTAGTGATGCGATCGATCATCGGGGGATACTTATGAAGGTTAAACGAGTGTTTGCAAAAATAGGCAACGGGCGACTGCTTCGTGTGAAACAGCCGCCCGTTTTGATTTCAAGGGAGTATGTTACCGCAGAATGTTGAACGTTGTAGTTGCAACGATATCTGCGCTGATGAGGCGCACAAAGTAGGCCCCGTTCGATAGGCCTGACACGTCGGCCGTAAACTCGTAAGCACCTGATGGGGCAGATGGCGAGGTGGCCTCCATAACTATGTTGCCCATAGAGTTGATGATCTGGATCGTCGTTGGTGCGGGGATGCCTGTCGTGTAGTCGATTGATAGACGATCCTGCACTGGGTTGCTCTTTGGTCGTACAATGCCGGTACTCTTTGCCGTGAAGTCTACAAGACGGCCAGCAGTAAAGCAAATCTGCTTCATTTCGATGTTGGCAATATCGCCGGAAGTCACAAGACAGGTCAGCGGTGTTGTGACCTTTAAATCGATTGGCAGCTTGGCATTTGCATTGAGGTATACATCAAACACAGGAGTAACGAAGTCGCCCTGAAGCAGTGGTGCTGCGACAGTAGCTGCCGCAATATCTAGTCTGCCGGCCGTGGCTGTTGGCGTAAACGTCCAACCGGCCATTTGCGCTGTGGCAAACGAGTTAAACTTGATGGCCTCAGCATCGTGTGTAATTGTTAGCGTGAAGCTGGTTGGCTGCGCTCCGTTAAACTCAACAGCGTTATACGAAACACCGATAGGCAGAGCGAAAGTCTGTCCTATCTGTGCCGAAGGCGACTGTGTAAATCGGAATTGCACCGGTGTTGTTATCGCTTCGCCAGAGATCGAAACGTTGAGCTTCAGGTTTTGATCGTTGGCGATCGAAAGCGACGCTGCGTACTGACCAACCACCTGAGGCTGGAATGTGATCGTTATGACCTTTTTCTCGCCCGGCTTGAGAACGAAACCAGTTTGCTGGCTGATCGTAAAGGCCGCAGGATCTCCCGTTGTAACGTTCAGTACAGGTGGCTGGCAGTTCAAGTCATAAATAAAGCTTGGGTTCTCAACCACAAAAGTCGTGTCGCTCCGCGAGGCGCATGTTAGTGTCTTGGCAAAGACAACGGGCGTGAACGACGACTGATCCTTGCCGATTCCTTGCACAACAACAATCGTGTCTGCGTATGGCGGCACTGGTCCAGGGCCTGGCTTTGCGTCGTGGGTGATCTTCACGTTCACCACATTGTTGCCGATGGCTGCAGGAGTAAATGTTATCGGTAGTTCAAGCGGAGCCGAGCCCGGGGCGAGAACAATTGGAAACACCGGCAGTGGAGTTGTCCAGGCAAAAGAAGGATCGTTCGTTACGAATGCGACGTTCGAAATTGTCAACGCGTTGTCAGAATCCGTATTTCGAATGATCACTTTTCCATTTACGTCCGGCGATTGTGTGTTCACCGTCCAAGGTGTAAATGTATAACCGGTTGCCGCAATCGCAGGAAGGAACCCAACACCCTTTGCTTCACCGATAAGTGGCGACGATTCTTTGCCCTTGATGATTGCGCGCACAGTTGCCGAGAGCGGGCCACGAGTCTGTGGAGTGAATACCACAGGGATCTTGATAGATGCGCCCGGAGCAAGCTTTTGCGGTGTTGCTGGAATTGTGAACGTAAAGTGCGGGTTGGCAGGATCGACCGCAACAATCGACGTTACTTCGGCCTCCTCCGTGTTGAGATTTGCGATGGTGAGCTGGCCGTTCGCGGGCGTAAGCAGGCGAACGCGACCAAGGTCGATTGTGTCGATGATCACACGTGGCTCGACGATCTCGACCTTGATCGTCGATGCGGCATCGCCGCACTCGGCAGGCAGTCCAAAATTGATTACGGCTGTCTTGACACCTGCTGTTGCGGCTGTTACGTCAAGCTGAACGTCAAAGCATTGCCCTGGCGTAAGGATGAATTTACCAGTGTTCTTGATGACGATTTCCGGTGCCGATGAAACAACACGCATGTCTCCGGCCAGATTGAGCGGCCCCGTGTTCTTGAGAACGCATGTAACAGTCAGAGAACGCGGCTGACTTAGAGGTACCTTGCCCAGATCAACCGTTGGCTGACGCTCCCAAACACACGGGGCTGCAGCATCGCCTTCAAGCGGCAGCTGGGCCTGAGAGTTACAGTCGCCTACGACTTCAAGGAGGGCAGTGCGCATCCCTGTGCCAGTTGGAACAAACAGCATTTCGATGTTCAAAGACTTGCCAGCTGCAAGCCGTTGGCCAACAAGTGTACTGATGAGCTTGAAGTCGGCTGCATTTGCGCCAACGATTTTTGCGGTGCGTATTGTTACGTCAAAATCGCCGGTGTTCTTTAGTACTCCAGCAAAGACGTTCCCACTGGTGTCGCCCTGTGGTGTCTGTGGGAATGTTCCCTTTGCTATGGTAAACGATAGCGTAGGTGACTTAACAGAGAACACCGTCTTGCTCTGATCACTGGAGGCAGGAGAAGCCCCGTTTTTGTAAACGTATACATCTGTGCCGCCGAGATTAGGAAGTGTGATTGAAGGTGGTGAAAATGTCTTTGGACCCTTATAGTGGTCAGTCTCATAAGTAAAGTTGAGCCCGTCGGTTGCCTTCTTCGACTTCATCGTAAAGCCAGCAGGGGGCACGCCAAGACTAAACCTTGGGTATCCTGCATTATCAAAGATGACGTAGTAATCGCGGTCTGTAGCGTTGTTGTAGACGTTCGATTTTTCAACAACACCAGAGCGGTTAACGCCCAATTCAATGTACCGTTGGAACTTCCCGTAGACAACAATTTCAGGGTTGCCGGCAACATCATACCGAATCCCCAGGTCGAGAGCATTGGCATGGCTACTCTGAATCGCAGTGCCCTTTGTGATAGTGTTCCAGGAGAGTGCACCCGTGGAGTCGAACTTGAAGATGAACATGTTGCGCGTGTCGCGACTACCACGAGACAGTGGGAATGGGCCAAATGTTGCGGCTGGACTCGAGAAGTATCCTGCAACGTAGTAGTTGCCGAACCGGTCGGTCACACATCCGATGATCTTTTCCTCGTTAGAGGCAGATCCAGTAAGTAGCATAACTTTCGTCGGGGCAGTGATATTGCCGTCTGAGTCGAACTCTACAAAATATCCATCAATGTTGCCTGCCGGACTTGGCTGCGTAACCGGTCCGAACTTCGTGGCACCATCATAGTAGCCAGTAGCAAAAACCTTTAGGCCTGATGGCGTAACCGCAACAGATGTTGCTGTATCCTGCCCTGCTCCTCCGAGCTGCTTTGCCCATACGTATTGCGCTATTGGTGCAACGCTAACACGAACCTTGTAATTGACCCCTGCCGATGGAGGGAGCCACTTGTATTGCAGGCCTGTTGCTGCAGCGTTGATCAGGTTCCACGTAGTACCACCGTCGGCTGAGTACTCGACCTTAACCGGCTGCGAAGGCAACACGCCTGCCCACTTGATGTTGACAGTATCGCATGTTGATGTGAGCTCTCCGCCAACCGGCGACTGCAGCAGAATGATTCCGGTGCCACCTACGAGCGTAGCTGTCGGAAGACAAGGTCCGCCCGTAAATGTGAGCTGAGCCTGCCTAAATGCTTGCGATGGCCCTTGTGTGAATTGAATACGAATTACTCGCTTGGCGCCTGGGGCGAGTGTGAACGGGACAAATGCCGTCTGGTTCAGCGGGTAGTTCCAATCGACAACCTTGAAATATGTTGATGGTGTGATTTGGAACCCTGTTGCGCTGAACGTCGAGCCGCGCGCCGTTAGAGTGTCATTTGCAAAAAACGATTGATTAGGCGACGGGTCGCCGCAGAACAGTACCGGGTTGCTAACGTCTACACCAGCAACGCTTGACGGGGGAGTAAGAAACGTTACGGTTGTTGAAGGATTTGAGCCGCGAATCATCGCGATCGTAGCTGTTCTACTTTGGCCTTGCTTGTTGCATGAGAATGGAGCGATCCAGCTGATCTGACAGACCTTTTTGATCTGTGTCTCAAGTGCCAGGTACTGGAAGATGTCAACAAGCTTTTCTTCTGTTGTCACGATCGACTTGCCGCCTGTTCCCTTCGCCATTGTCTCAAGAGACCAGTGTGTGGTGGGTTCCAGAATGGTTACGCTAAAGAAGCGTATTCCCATGCCATTCATTTTGGCAATGTTATCATTGACAAACTTCGTCTCGCTCTTTGCTGCGGAAGCATCGTTGATATCAGGCGAAGGATGTCCGTCGGTCAGGAAAAATGCATATCTGGGCACATTTGACGGTCTGCGCTGAAACATATCGTAGATGTTGAAGCCTTGATTGCTCTCAAAAGGCAGAACGTAGTTGGTAGCGCCTACCGGATTTTTAATCTTGTTGAGCGAATCGATGATCGGCTGTGGATTGTTCGTCCAGTCGACGACCATTCTGTACGCGCCGGCAAAGGTCACGAGTGCAACTCTCGTTTCGCCTGTGAACTTAACCTTTGCAACAAAGGCCTTGAGTGCGTCTTTGGCATACTCGATGCGCTTTTTGTTGTTTACAAGCTGGTCCATCGAAGTCGATACGTCCAGAATCAGCAGGATACTGGCTTCGGGGTCGGTCTGTTGTTCCTTGCAGTCGTGTGTCACCGTGGCCGTTAGGTCCATTGGAGCACCGCCCTGCATCGTCTCCTGCACACGAAAATCAGATGCACGCAGGTCGGTGATTGGGTTGCCTGATGCATCAAAGGCCACGTAGTCTGCGGTGATCTTCGGGAAGTTGGCTGTGTTGACGCCGTAAATATTGATCGACTGCGCCCACGATGTTGTGCTGCAGACAACAATTGCGATGAGCAGGGTGATGGTCATGCGTAGTGGCTGCATGATCGATCCTTGTACAGTTGTGAGGAGATTTCTAGTCATGTGAATGCTCTTTCGAGGTCAGCTGATTGCAGATTCCAGAATTCGTAAGGACTTTGATGTGGCGTCAAGTTCTGCTTGTACACCTATAGGCATGGTCAGTTTGCTTCTGACATGTCCGAACGGCAGCCCGTAGACTACCGGCACACCCAGCGAAGCAAGGCGCTGCTCGAACACCTGCTCGAGTGTAAACGAGACTGAAGAGATAGACGTTCCCTTTGCCTCACAGTCACGGAAATTGCCCAGAGCAACGCCCTTGCAGGTCTGAAGCTTGCCCGCTAGCCATAGTTGCGTCAGCATGCGGTCTACGCGGAACGGCTCTTCGTTGATTTCTTCCAAGAACAGTATCGAATCAGTTGTGTCGATTTCATACTTGGTGCCCAGCGTACTTACTACGAGTGCCAGATTGCCCCCTGTTAGCTTTCCTTGAGCAACGCCAGCAGAGATAGTGGTCAATCGGCTGTTCGTAAACGTGGACGGTGCTTGCTGATTCTCGGCAATTACGGTCTGCCGGAGGCTTTTGACGGTAAACTCGTCAAATGAGGACGAGGCAACCGGACCGTGAAACGTAACCATGCCGCTGAGCTGATTGGCCGCTATCAGCAGGGCAGTGATATCACTAAAGCCCATGATGATCTTCCCGGCTTGGCGTATTGACGTGAAATCGAGCATAGGTAGAATGCGCATAACGCCGTAGCCACCCCTGGCGCAAACGACGGCATCTACCTCCGGGTCCTCGATGAATTGCATGAACTCCGAGGCACGATCGTTGTCTGGCGCAGACAGATATCCGTTGCGTTTCGAAACGTTCTTTCCAAGTTTGACATTGACGCCCCAGTATTTACATAAATCGGCGAAGTCTTTGATGTCGTGCGGGTTAGCAGCGCTCGCAGGGCATACAATGCCAACAGTCGATCCCGGGCGTAGGCCTCGAGGCAACACGCGTGCCAGTGGTGCTGGAGTCTGCGTCTCAGAGCCTGCTCCCTGCGCCACTCCGGAACCTAAGCCGGTAACGGCGACGGCGGCTGACACGGATTTTATGAACGATCGTCGTTGCATGTGAGAAACACGTCGTAGATGGTTGCTGTTACAGCCACTTATGGCAAGAAGCAAATGTACGATTTTTCGCCTCATCAGGTAAACCATTTAATCAACAGTTGGTTACCCAATAGACTGTATATTTGCGTCCCTTGGAAAGGTGCAAGAGTGGTTGAATTGGCACGCCTGGAAAGCGTGTGTACCAGCAATGGTACCGCGGGTTCGAATCCCGCCCTTTCCGCATGAATCCAAAGTTGATGGAAACGTGGTCCAGAGTCCGGAAAATAGCCGGGTGGGCCACTGTTGCCGTCACGGGATTGGTCGTTGTTGGTTTGCTTGGTTCGCTTGCTTGGAGAATCGCCAACCCGCCGATTTCGGCACTGGCGAACGAAGACGACCCCCGTAGTGCGATTCAGATAGAGATCGTCAATGCCAGTGGACGTCAAGGAGCCGGCAAACGGGCCATGGATTTTTATCGCAAGCGCGGCTTTGACGTTGTCGAGATATCATCGTCGTCCGACAGGCCAAAGCACAGCACCGTGATCGACCGTCTTGGCGACAAACAATCTGCATTGAAAGTGGCAGCCTCGTTAGGCATAGCCGATTCGCTCGTCGTAAGCGGTGTTGATTCACTGCGATTTTTGCGTGCGTCGGTCGTGCTGGGAGCAGATCTTGATAAGTTGAAGGCATTCGAAGAATAGCGCGACACCTCTTTTCATTCATGGCAAAGGCAACTCGGTGGCGATAACCAAACCACGCAGTACAAAAGGGCGGGCAGTTCTGTGTGCGCGTCTTGCGCAGGAAAAGCTTGCACACGAAATATTGATTTTGGATCTCAATGACATCGAATCGTCGCCGGCGGACTTCTTTGTTATAGCAACCGTGGACTCTGATGCACAGCTCCGTGCTGTTGCAGAGAGCATCGAGGTTACCCTGAAGCACATGGGTTTCGGATTTCCAAGGCTCGAGGGCAAGGGTGAGAGTTCCTGGGTGATACTAGACTACTTCGACGTGGTTGTGCATCTGATGCTCCCCGAGGCCCGCGAATTTTACAAGCTTGAACGCCTCTGGGGCGATGCCCCGGCAATGACACTCACTGAGTCCGGCGCAACAAAGGCCGCTCCAAAAGTTTCTAAAAAGGTAGCCGACGTATGATGCAGCAGTATATCGAACCGCAGTTCCGCGCAGCATTGGCTGCACTTGGGGTCGATGTTGACGGAGCGATTCAATTCAGTGTCCCACGCCAAGAGGGGCACGGACACCTTGCAACGAATATCTCCATGATGCTGTCAAAGGGGCTGGGAAAACCACCTCGGGTATTAGCGGAAGAGATCGTTGCCGCCCTGCCTGCCTCTGATCTGATTTCTCAAGTGGAGATTGCTGGTCCGGGCTTTATCAACATCACGTTCACAGATGCCGTCTATCATGCCATGCTGCGAGATCTTCATGGCCTTGGTGATGATATCGGCCGCTCGGATGTGGGCCGCGGCAGGCGGGTCAATGTTGAGTATGTGAGCGCAAATCCAACAGGCCCCCTTCACGCTGGACATGGCAGAAACTGTGCCGTTGGGGATACTGTGGCCAACCTGTTCGCATGGAATGGTTACGACGTTACCCGCGAGTACTATTTCAATAACGCCGGCAACCAGATGAACAAGCTGGGTGAGAGCATCTATGTGCGTGTTCAGCATCGGCTTGGCAATATGGATGTTGGGTTCCCAGAAGATGGATATCACGGCGAATACATACATACGGTAGCCGATCTGGTTGTGCGTGAGTTTGGTGAACAGCTGCACGGCATGTCCGAGGACGATGCGAAGTCGCTTTGCCGCAAGCAAGGCGAACAATGGTGCTTTGCCGAGATCCAAAAGACACTCTCAGAGCTCAACATTCATCACGATGTCTACTTCAACGAAGATTCGCTATACGGCGACGGCAAGGTAGAGTCTACCATTCAAGAGCTGCGGCAGAAGGGACTTGTTTACGAAAAAGACGGCGCCACGTGGTTTGCGCTCACCGCGCTGGGCAATCAACAGGACAAAGTGATCGTTAAGTCTACTGGCGAGGCCACCTATAGATTGCCCGACATCGCATACCATCGCGACAAGCTGCAACGTGGTTTTGATGTCGTTATCGACATCTTTGGTGCAGATCATATTGCAACAGTACCGGATGTACTTGCTGGTGTGCGAGCGCTCGGTTTTGATACCGACCGAGTTCGTGTTGTGATCCACCAAATGGTAACGTTCGTGGAAAACGGCGAAGTCGTAAAGTTCTCAAAGCGCAGTGGCAAGTCCTTTACTCTCGACGAGCTCATCGACGAGGTTGGTGCCGATGTTGTCAGATTCTTCTTCGTGATGCGTGCCGTTGGTACTCATCTAGAGTTTGACCTTGGACTGGCAAAAGAAGAAGGTGACAAGAACCCCGTGTTCTACCTGCAATACGCTCATGCACGAATCTGCTCGATACTCCGTAAAGCAGCCGAGCGGGGTGTTACTGTTGATCAAGGTGCCGATCTTGCAGCACTTGTGCACCCACGCGAGATTGAGCTCATAAGCATGCTCTCGCGCATGAGGGCAAATGTGGAGCGGTCTTGCGAAAATCTCGAGCCACACTCCATTGCTGAGTACCTGCGGGATTTAGCCGGAGCATATCACAACTTCTACCACGACTGCAGAATATTGGGCGCTGAGGGTCAGCTCGAGAACGCGCGACTGTATCTGGCAGACGTAACACGACGTGCAATGAGGAACGGACTTTTGCTTCTTGGAGTTGGGACACCCGAACGTATGTAATGAGAGACTACTACTACGATCTTGACGACCGAGGGATCCTATCGCTCGACGGTGTGGTTCAGGATGATCCGTGGTTTGTAGACTTTTTCTTCCGCAGGCTGGCAACCAATGCCAATCCGGACTATCCCGAGTTCCCTTACGTGTGCCGGTGTGGTGATGAGATGAATTATCTGAGGCCACAGGACACACCCATTGTCTTTACCGGACTGCTTGGAGAGCGCCTACTGTTTGGCCACTCGCTATCGGTGCACTTCGAACCAGAAAAGTTATCATACTCGGCAGAAGGCGTGCTCTATCATGCGGCACCCGTTGGAAACCTCGGGCGCATCGTGCCGCACGTTGCCATGGAGATATCAAAGAATATCGAACCATGGGGCCCATACTATGCCTACCGCCAGCCAGACGGTATGCAGTTGGTTCCGCTTATGCCGCTGATGTTAACTGATGAGATTCAGGTGCTTCGTCCGAAGCCCGATAATGGCTGCGTTGGTTGTGGGATGGCTAATCCGTGGTCTCTTCGGCAAACCTTCTTCCGATCGCGTATCGATGGCGTTGTTAGAACATGGATCAAGCCTGATCAGCGCATGCAGGGGGCAATGGGAACCACACACGGCGGATTTGTTTCGTTGCTGCTGGACGAAGTAATGGGCAAGACACTGAGCGCACGAGGGATCAAAGCTCCAACTGCTCAATTGATGGTAAACTTCCGCAAGCCGATGATACTTGGCCAAGAATACGAACTGCGCGGTTGGATCGAATCGCAACAAGGACGTAAGCAATTCGTCAAAGCCGAAGTTCGGCAATGGCACGATACCAGTGTTGTGGTAGCCGACGCACGTGCACTCTTTATCGCGATCAGCCTATAACACCAGCGTGAGTCATCAACCAAACATTATGCTCTTCAGCACAGTGCTGGGGCTTACCTTTTTGCTGCTGGATATCTATGTGCTGCGCCGGTGGACGCAGCATGCAAAACGGCGTGCGCTACATCCAATGTGGTATAAAGCATTGTGGGCTATTGCTGCGGTGATGCTTATTGTCTACAGCTACGTGATGTTCCGCCGCCACTTCTTTCGCATGGATGGCATTGATGTAACACTCTTTGGCTTTGTTACGCTGTGGTATCTTCCGAAGATCGGTATCGTGCTCGTTCTCTTGCCACGAGATATCTGGAAGGGTGCCATGCGGATGCTCTCCAAACTCGCGAGAAACACAGCAGCTGCAGCGGCAGAGCCCAAGCATTCAGACGTCGCTCCTTCTTCTCGTCGTGAGTTCCTCGGTACGGCTGCCTGGAGTGTATCTGCAATTCCGTACCTCATGGTTGGAAGGGGCATGTGGAGCACGCTCTATGACTTTCAAGTAATGAATGTAGACCTCGTTATGGACAGATTGCCGCGTGCCTTCGATGGAATGCGCATCGCGCAGCTCTCAGACATCCACGCAGGTTCCTTCCCCGATCACACTCCGTTTCAGGAAGTGCGCTACATCCTTGAATCAATCAAGCCCGATGCAATCGTTATCACCGGCGACTTTGTGAACCAAAAACCCGAAGAAATGGCTGTGATAGCTCGAGAGTTTGCCAAGCTGCGTGCACCCTATGGTGTGTATGCCTCGCTCGGCAACCATGATCACTACAACACCGATGCAGAGCACGCTCGTCTGGTGTCGACTATTCGTGATCTCGGCGCGCACTTGCTGATCAATCAGCATCATCGAATCGGGGAAGAAGGCGCAGCATTGGTCATTGCAGGTACCGACAACACCGGATTTAGACAGTCGTTTGCTCGACTCGATCTTGCTCTGCAGGGAGTTGCTGAAGACGAGCCAGTAATTCTGTTAGCTCACGACCCGACCTTTTGGGACAAAGAGGTCGTGCCGAAACAACGAGTTGATGTTATGCTTTCCGGGCATACGCACGGCGGACAGTTTGGGGTTCAGGCATTGGGTCTCGAATGGTCACCTGCACAAATGATCTACAAGCAGTGGGCAGGCCTCTATCAAAAAGGCGATCAGCAGCTGTATGTGAACCGTGGCATTGGCACGGTTGGGCCCCCACTGCGGATCGGGATACCTCCAGAGATAACGATGTTTACTTTACGTGCCCCACGCCTTGGACAGAACATGGCCTAGCATGCATTGTTCAAGTATCTGAAGCTGGTTTCTACCAATAACGCTGCGCCCGTTATCATTGCCTGCTCATCCGGCGCGAATTTCGCATTGTGAAGTCCGGGCATATGTGATTCTGCTGCCGGACGTCCGCCCAGCATCCAGAAACAGCCGGGCATCACCTGTGAGTAATAGGCAAAGTCCTCTGCCCACATTTTAGGTTCAAAGTCCGTGACGGCGCCTGGCCCGAAGACCTCAGAGGCAACACTGCGTGCAAAATCAACAGCCAGCTTATCGTTGATCAGCGGTGGGTAGCCCTTCACGATGGTGATCTGTCCCTCGCATCCATGCAGAGCACAATAGGCTTTGGTTTGGTCCTCGAGATACTGCCATGCAAACTCACGCCATGTGTTGTCGAATGAACGCAGCGTACCCTTCATTTCCACCAACTCGGGAACGATGTTCGTCGCACTACCACCATGGATGCTGGTAACATTCAACAAACCAGGAATCAGCGGGTTGCGGTGCTTGGTTACTAGCGCCTGCAGGTGTTGCACAAGACCGGCTGCTGCCAGCACTGGGTCCTTACCCTGATGAGGTTGTGCTGCATGCGCGCCATAACCTTTGATGGTCCAAAACAGCTCGTCACACGAGGCCATGGTTGGTCCTGCTACGAATTGCACTTCTCCGCAGGGGGCATCAGGGTAAATGTGCTGACCAAATATGATCTCGGGCGCTGGGTCTTCGAGAGCTCCTTCAGCGATCATGATGCTGGCACCTCCAGGTGACTTTTCTTCACCTGGTTGAAAGAGCAGTGTAACGACGCCGTTGAGCTCGGATTCTCGCGACTTCAGGATCTTTGCTGCTGCAAGCAGCATCGTCGTGTGCGTGTCGTGTCCGCATGCATGCATAACACCAGCAACCTGCGAGGCATACTCCAATCCCGTTTCCTCATGTATTGGTAGCGCGTCGATATCCGCTCGCAGTGCAATACAGCGATCGCCGCTGCCGATATGCGCAACGACTCCCGTATGGGCGATTATTCGGTGCTCGATGCCCATT
>JBEBCJ010000034.1:0-5685 GCA_041157865.1 Bacteroidota bacterium | reverse complement strand
TGGATACTGACAGTTCACACCGTTTGGAGTCATGTCGTATGGTGTTGACCAAATATTGACTGCAGCAGGCTTGTAGGTGATCCAGATGTGACCATTGAGTGCATCTACTTGAGCCAATGTATCGGGCTCGCTCTGCTGGTTACCAGCTGTTGTGTCTGCTAGGATCGACTTTGTGTCGCCGTTCTTCCATGATCCATAGGCGCAATACAGATTGTTCTGAGCATCGATGCCAAGCTGCGGCCAGCGGCTTCCGCCGTCGAAGAAACGATTGTTCATCACATATCCGTTGCCGTCCATTTGGGATCCGGCCGGCTGGCCCATGAAAAAGATGAAGTTGTCTGTTTCATTGCGATATCCCAAACCTGAGCTCCGGATGCTGGCGCGGTCGTTCAGGATAAATATGGTTCCAGAGCGGGCGCCATTTGTGTCTTTACGAACAATGTATCCGGGAACAAGTCCCATAACGTAGTGCGTGTTACCATCGTTATCGATGATAACGTCCACATGTCCGTTTGGAGTTGGCATCGTGTCTGTGCGCACCTCGAATGTTCCCCATTCGTTGTTTGCAGAGTCGATATCTGACCAGTTTGCTGAGTACACAACACGAGCAAGTTCAGTTGGCCATGTTGCACCACCGTCAGTTGATGTACGTGAAAGTGTACGAAGAGAGTTGTCTGTATAGGTGATAACCACCTTCTTACCACGAGCTGTAACTGCATATGTGTCTCCGCCAAGTCCAACAGGCATATTGCCTTCTGGTGCAGTGGAGCCAGTAAACAGCGTTTCTTCCGACCAAGAGAATCCACCGTCGGTTGAGCGGCGGTATCCGATCTGGTTACTCGGAGCGGCATCACTGCCAAGGTTGTTGTTGTAGATGATGTGCGCATTACCATCTCCATCGGCTGCAGCACGTGGCCACAGGCAATTTGATGATGCGTCCGTTACTTCTGCGTACTGAATCGGCTGATCACCAACACCGCTGTTTCCGAAGAATCGGATCGGCGGGTGTGATGGTGTACCGATGAGTCCGTCCTTAAACTGGATCAATGACGGCCATCCCGAACGGGTGACTTCTACCTTCTGCCAATCCTCTACACCAAGAGCTGGTGCATCTGGATTACTTACGTCCAGAAAGGTGTAGTGCGTACCACGCGCGCTGCCAGCGAACCCTGGGATGCGGGAGGTAAGGTCGCGTGTCGAATCCTTCGAGGTCATCCAGACCATTTGGATATACTTGTCCGGACCGTCTTGTGTGTAGACCAAACGGTTGGCCATGGCACCGTTTGTCTGGAAATCATAATATGTAAAGCCAACCTCTACGCCCGGAAGCTCTGCCTGTACTGCATCCAGCACCTTTGGGGTGCGCACACGCAAGACCGATGGTGTTGCTACCGCACGTGATTCTTCTCCGTTTGTACGCAGAAGCAGCGGCGAAATCGCATCGTTTGTCAGCGGCTTTACTGAACTGCGTCCAGCAGGTACTGCCGGAATCTTGTCCGATGTGCCAGCAGTGAGACTTTGCAGACCGACGACGCTAATAAGCGACACAGCTGCGATGAACCGTGTACCAAAACGTTTCATGGTGACTTCCTTATGAACTCATCGAGGGGTAATGATTTTTCTGTTAAAGCCATACAATATACAACCAATTCGTAACCTTTTTCGGCCAAGAATGCTAGTCAAAATTTCCTAATGGGCACCTAGAGAAACTACCCATGCCATCAGGGCAAATCCCCCAAGCACGAGTCGGGTAACCAGCCAAACAATGCCCCCTGTAACTATTCCATACCGCCAATGCAGGCCTGCCCATGTAATCAGCCCGACACATGCAGCCACGATCTGCCATAGAGTAAAGAGGCTAAAGCTCTGCAGCCATAAAAACCACATCGGATGGCTTACCGGATCGAGAAACACCCCGGCATGCAGTCCGGACCGCGTTGTTTCAAAGCCAAGATGCAGAAGGGTCGAAACAACAATTCCCAGCACGTCGATCAGGGCCGTGGCTGAGACTGCGGCAAGGGTCTGTAGGAATCCAATCTGGGCGTTGGCAGAAAATCGTAGTATGAACATTGCAACAAGAGCCATCGCGACATACGGAACGATGGTCTTCTGAAGGGCGCCTCCAAGCACTTGCGTGAACTGACGCTGCGGCAGCGACAGGTCGATGGCGGCATCCTTCGTTGCCTCGGCCGAGGGTAAGAGCCGGGCAGACTCAGCAACAAGAGCCGGATTGGCCTGCTCCGTGATCGCAGACCACGTGTTTGCCATTGCTACAAGAAAAACGGCCATAGCAAATACTGCCATAGCCGCTTCGATTGTAACGTTTTGTATGCGTTGAGGTGCAATTACACCGTCTATCAGGGCCGTCAATGCCTTAACAACACGCATGGTTTCTCAATTATTTGGTCGGTGGTTCAAACATTGATTGCTCAACACTTGCGTTAAGCGTGTGCGTCAGATTCATTTCCATAGAGAACACGCTGTTCTGCACCAGGACCTTTTTCGGCAGCTTAATGCCATCAATGTCGGTATAGTCGCTGAACTTCTCGATAGTAGTTACTACGCCCTGTGGACCTTGCTCGTCCTTCTCATGGCGAACTACCAGATATGTGGTGCCGTCAACATGATAGCGCTCCGACAGGCCTGCTGGGCTTACCGCCTCTATCATGATCACGCCGTCTCGCTTGCCCAAAACCTTTGTTGCATAACCGTCATTGGCCAATGATGCGAACGGGAACATACGAGCTTCGAGCAGGATCTGCTTGACTTCGTCCTGGGGTGCCGGAGCAGCTGGACCATTCATGAGCGACGACCATGCCTGCGAACCGTTTACCCATTGTGCCTGCTGCATCATTCCAAGGTTCAGCGATGAATATTCCTTATCAGGCGACATGCGCACACGTGTGTAGGTGCCGCTGTAGTCCTTACCCTGCATGACCAGCGTAACACTGCCTTCAGAACTCAACGTACGCACGCTGTCTACCTTGGCAGCCCCACCGATTGCTTCCTTGTACTTTGCAATGATCTCTTCTACAGTCATAGTCACTGCTTCAAGGGGGCTTTCCTTCACCGGTTCGAGGTCTAGCGTGTATTCCTTAATCGCACCGAATTGCTCGAGCTTGTCTTTGACACTCGGATTGCCGACAACAACCAGGCGAAGGTCGAACAATCCCAGGTACTTTGCTGCCGCGGCTTGCACGTCTCCGGAGGTAAGTGCTTCAATACGTCCAGTGTAGTTCTTTGCATCTTCAATTGGCACATCATTAAGCCATGAATTCAGCAATATCGATGCCACGGTAGAGGATCGTTCGAATGCAATGCGGTACTGCCCTGCCTCCAAGGCAATGCGGCGCGCGATTGCTTCTTCTTCCGGACCCTCTCCAGCGAGCTTCCGGATCTCACGAAGCATTACAACGATCGCAGAATCGGTTACAGACGTCCGTACTTCTGCTCCTGCCGCAATGCGATTGAACCGGCGTCCGCGCGTGAGCAGTGAAAACGGTGAATACGTGTACGAATAGGTCTCGCGAAGCGTGTTAAAGAGCAGACTTCCGAAGCCTGATCCCAAATGGCTGGTCATGATCGATGTGGCATCAAAATCCTGCTCACGCACTGCTGGACCGGCCGCGCAGACGATAACGGTGCTCTGCACAGAGCCCTTGCGAGGAACGAAATAGACTCCAGCCGGCTCTGTTGCGATGTCGGCAATAGCTACTTCCGGACGCGTCCCCTTCTCCCAACCACCCAAGTACTTGCTCAGCATATCGCGCGCCTCTTTCGGCGTGATGTCGCCCACGATGGCAATGGCTGCAGAGTTTGGACGAATGTAATTGGCATGAAATGCCACTACATCTTCCCGGGTGATGGCTTTGATCGACTTCTCGGAAGATCTGCGTGCCAGAGGATTATCCATTCCGTAGATGACCTTGCGTGAGAGCGCCTGGGCAATCTCCAGTGGACGAGACCTGCGCGAGGCCACACTTGCGACGTATTGCTGCTTGAGCTTTGCGAGTTCCTGCTCATCAAAGATCGGCTCTCTGAGCTCATCACTAAGTACGCCGAGAACAAGGGGCAGGTGTCGCGTAAGCGTTGATGCTGATATCGTCATCGACTCGCCAGTAGACGAAACACTTATTCCGGCACCCACGCCGTCGAGTGTCTTCGCGATCTCAAGTGCAGTGCGCTTCTTCGTTCCCTTGCTGAGCATGTCGCCCGCAACTGCCGCAGTTCCTTCTTTGCCTACAGGGTCGTATGCCTCGCCCCCTCTCAGGATCATTGACATGGTAACCATGGGCTGCTCGTGATTTTCAATCACGTAGACAGTTAGTCCATTCGAGAGAACAAACTCTTCATACTTCGGAAACACGAACGCCGTTCCCTGAAGTGCGTTTGGCTTCACGTCAAGATTCGGCTTATCGACCTCTGCGCGCGGCTGTTCCTTTGACGGTGCAGCAGCCGGCGTGGTAGGCTGTACAGTCTCGGTCTTCTTTGTCGACTTCTTCTTCGTACCCGACTTCTTTGTTGTTTGTGCCTGCGCCGCAAGGGAGAGTGCACAGATCACGAGTATCGCGATGATGTTCTTCTTCATTGTTCTTATCCTTTCGCTGGCAAGTAGGTGAGAACAATGCGCTGCTTTGTTCCAAACATGCGCTTTGCAACGCGCTGGATATCAGCCTTGGTTACCTTGCTGTACTTTACAAGCTCGTCGTTGATCGCACTGGTTGCTCCGTCGAAGCGGTAAGCATTCGAAAGTGCTAAGGCTTTCTGGTAGACGCCGGAGCGCTGCTCGACAACATTCATTTCGGTGATGTTCTTTGCCTTTTGCAGTTCCTCGTCCGTTACACCATTTGCGATCACGTTTGCGATCTCAGCATCGATTGCTTTTTCAACGTCTGCGGGGTCCTTCCCAGGGGCCACGATACCCACACAGAACGACATTCCAATAAGCTCGCGTGGGAACAATGACATGCTGGCTTGGACGGCGATCTGCAGACTATCAACAAGTGTTCGGTACATGCGTGACGACTCCCCATTGGACATGATGGTCGTCAGAAGGTCAGCCGCATAAGCATCAGGATCTGTCTGATTCATAGCACGATAGGCAATGAACAGCGCCGGGAGTTGTGCCTTAGGGTCGTTGATGGTCTCACGAAGCTCGCCCTCGAGCGGCTTCATTTCACCAACAACCGGTCGCTTCGGCTCGGGGGCGGTGCCATAGCCGCCGAAATACGCATCTATGGTCTCACGAATAATCGACTCATCGAAGTCCCCACTGACAACCAGGATTGCGTTGTTCGGCTGGTAGAACTGATTATAGAAGGCTGTGAACTCAGCGATAGAAGCACTGTCGATGTGCTGCGCAGATCCAATAGGCGACCATTCGTAGGGCGTACCTTCAAAAAGGGCCTTTTGCGCCTTCTCAAGCCAACCGCCATATGGCGCATTATCATATCGGTTCTTACGCTCTTCCTTCACAACTCCGCGCTGTGTTTCAACTCCAATACTATTCACTTGTAGCTTTCGCATGCGCTGTGCTTCAATCCATAGACCAAGTCGCACCTGATTTGATGGCAGGACGAAGTGGTACACCGTTTGATCATTGCTAGTAAAGGCGTTGAGCTCGCCTCCTGCTCCGTTGACCATCTTGTCTATGGTGCCGCGCTCTATCTTATCGGTGGACTCGAA
>JBEBCJ010000033.1:0-3033 GCA_041157865.1 Bacteroidota bacterium | reverse complement strand
AGAACGGTTACAAGTTCGTTCATTGATGTGGCATTCGGCACATATACTACACCGGCATTGGACGCTGGAACAACGTTCAAGGCCGATGCTTACCGTGTTGATCTGCAGGCCGATGCATTGTATACAAAAGACTGGCAGCCGAAGGCCAGACTACTTGATATCGGCGCCTCTGTTGGATCCTCGTACGTTGCACCGGAGAAATTCTACATCTTCGGTAAGGGGCTTACGGAGACCGATGTGTCGGCGCGTCATCGCAGTTATTCGCTGTTTGCATTGCCGGATGCGCCAGAGCGCCGCACTACTCGCATCTTCGCCGGCGTACAGACCGAGGCGACTGTTGCCGAGCAGCCTGTAACAGCGAGTCTGTATTGGAATCTTCACAGTCTTGCCGACGGATCGGCAGATGCCCTGCATGATCAACGAATTCACGGTGATGCATCAGCTCGGCTGGGTAAGCGTTATGATGCAGAAATTCAAGTGGATGTCCAGTCTCGCGCTCAGCAGGCGTATCCGTTCTTGCAAGCATCGGTTGGACGCACATTTGGTGACAGTGCTGTGCGATTTGATGCTATGCTGGGAGGGCAGTACGCTACATCCACTGCGGGGCTTGTGCGCATTGGTCTCGTAGCCGAGGTTTCATTTGATCATCAGATCAGTGAGTTGTTCACGTATGGCGGTTCGCTCTACAGTGGACTCAGGAATGCGGGATTCTCTAAACTTCTCAGCGATAATCCTTACCTCAATGGGACAACGTTAGTTGATGTCCCGTACGATATCATCAACGTTGGGCTGTCCGGCAAGTACCATCCTTCGCAGCGCCTGCAGGTGTCTGTTCATGTAGGCTTCCGCCAGACAACGCGTTCTCCGATATGGACTGATACGCTGGCTGGTAGGTTCGACGTGCTGTACAAAGACATCACGGCTGTTACGTTTCAAGCCGAAATGCAGTATCAACCAAGTCTGCGTGATCAAATCCTGCTTGTATCTACCGCGCAGTCTGCAGTAATGTCGGATGATAAAGCCGCGCCATATGTTGAGCCATTCCGTCTAGACGCGGTGTATCGCCGGTATTGGTCGGCAGACATCTCAACGAATGTTGGTCTGCAGTATGTAGGTAGACGCTGGACCGACGCAAGTAATTCGCTGGAGCTTGATGGGTTTCTCAATCTGTATGCGCAGTTACGTTATGCTGTAGGACGTGGCATGGATGTTGTTGTTAATGCAGATAATTTGGTCAACAGCACGATTATCCTCTGGAACGGCTATCGCGAACGAGGTATTTTTGTGTCGGCGGGAGTTTCATGGAGGATGTAAGAAATGTCAAACAATGACCCTAACTGGTCGGACGATGGGTTCGACTCGTTGAACGATGGTTTTCTTCCTCGCAAGCCAGTGCAGGCAGATCCTGTGTCGAATCATCAAGCGCCTGTGCCGCCCCCTCCAACACCACCGTCACGGAGGAGCAATTCCCCCAGGCGAGCAGTTCTGTTCTTGCTCTTGTTCTTTGTTACAGTTGTTGGCCTTCTGATTACTTGGGTTGCAAAGGGGCCAGACAGCAGCACCGCAGGGTCGAAAGATCAGGTTGTTGTGAAGCCTTCCAGACCGCTTGAACCTGTCGAGATGGAGACGGACACACTCGTACAGACTGGCACTTCGCAGCAACATGAACGCGTCGATACTGCACGCACGACAGCTTCAGCTGCTACATCGGTTTCTCCAAAATCAAAAACTGCAAAGCCGGAGCCTTCTCCCGATGTCGTTAATGACGTTGCTACTGTCAAGGAACCCGAAAGGCAGCCAGAGGCAGCAGACAAGGTTGATATGAAGCCGAAGCAGGAGAAATCGCAGCAGCCTTCTACAAGGTCGACTGCTAATGGAGCGCAAGAATGGTGTGTGCAGGTCTTTGCCTCTACAAATGCCGATGATGCTGACGAGTGGAACGATCGGTTGCGTATGAAGAATGTCTACGACAGCAGGATTGAAATCGTAGACCGCCAGGGGCAGACATGGTACAGGGTGCGCTTTGGCCGTTTCTCGAGTCGTCAAGAGGCCGAGCAGTCGGCCTTAAGTATGGGCTTCCGCAATGCGTGGGTTAACCGGACACGATGACGCGTTACACCGATCAGCCAACGATCAGTTTGCAGTTTGTGTGGAATCCCAATACGCTCAGAGGATTCATCGGCGCGGTGATCATCGTTTCGATGATCCTGTTACTGAGTCTCTGCACCGATCTGCGCACAAGTCACGAGATAATTGTGCACAGACCGCCACCGATCGTTCTTTTGCGGTTAGGGTCTGGTGATGGCACCGGGGCGCGCAAGGGCAACCTTACAGCCGAAGGAGCGGCGCAACGTGGGGCAGAGGCGACAAATCCGCTCGTAGATGCTCAGCGGTCCTCTGGGCAGTCTGCCAATGCCACTCGGGATCTATCTCAGTCAAATCGTGTGGTTGCAGTTGCCCAAGCAGGCAAGGGGAATTCACAGGCACCAGATGCCTCTGCAGAAAACTCAATTGGTTCGAGTTATGGCGACAATGACGGGCCTGGACTTGGTTCGCTAGGAATGGGGCGAGGTAAAGGCGATGGTTTCGGTGATATTGATTGGGGTGGTGGAGGCAACAGAACCGTCGAAAGTAAGGTGATCCCGAACTTTCCGCCGGGGCACCTCAACACTAAGATCACACTGCTGTTTAGGGTTGCTCCTGATGGTTCGGTGGTATGGGCAGAGGTAAAGACCAAATCTGGTAATAAAGCAGTTGAACAGGCTGCTCTGGCTGCAATTCGTAGGTGGCGTTTTAATAAGCTTACTTCATCATCTGTGATGGAAGGTATCATTACA
Source organism: Bacteroidota bacterium (assembly GCA_041157865.1). Lineage (GTDB taxonomy): Bacteria > Bacteroidota > Ignavibacteria > Kapaibacteriales > Kapaibacteriaceae > UBA10438. Next base: position 196 of record JBEBCJ010000033.1, on the reverse strand, counting down.
TTCAGGGTAACATATCAATGATAGATTCACTTTTGAGCGCATGGATGGGCCTGCCAACGTATGGTAAATACCTTGTCGTGCTTCTGGTGCTTTCACTTGTGTTCTCACTGCTGAAAAAGCTCGTGAAAGTTGCACTCATGATTGCCATATTGCTAGTCCTGATCATCATTATCCGTGTTTTGATGCAGCAGGCCAT
>JBEBCJ010000032.1:0-3220 GCA_041157865.1 Bacteroidota bacterium | reverse complement strand
CACGTATTCGGCAATCGTCCAAAGTGCCAAGCCCCCTGCCAGCGACACAAGAAAGGATGCTGCAGGTAGTGAGCCAAGACCGATCCATGACGTCCATGTGATCAGCGGGAGGAACACCACTACTGGCGTGGCAGGATGAATGTGAGAGAAATACTCCAGGACAGGGTTTTGGAAGAGGCGCACAGACTCGTCCCTGCCCGATACTACGTGATTGCCCATGGCAAACCTCCGCATGTTCAGGATTCGTGTTGAACTTCTATGTATGGGACAGGACTAGTCTAGACCGAGTGCACGATGCATCTCATTGCCGTAGTCTGTAAAGATCTCTTCGCCAGCTCGGATCTTGCGCTTTGCAACAATCCAGATACGTCCACCAAAATTGATGTACTCAGCATTTGCCTTCTTGCCCGAACCATGATAGTCGCAGGCATAGCGAGCCACACCAGCATCAGTGCGACATGCATCGATCACATGACGTTCCGAGAGCTGAATACCGTACGAACCGAGCGCATCTTTTTTGTATCTGCGCTCATACTGCTCAGTGGTAAGCTTTTCGCCATAGTACTCGACGATGCGTTCATCTTTGTCAAACACACGCTCTGCAAAGAGCCCCTTACCAGCCAGCTGTATCGTACTCTTGCGAACAGAAACACCAAAATGGATTTTGGTGTGCATACCGCAAAACGGATGTGTATAGGTAGTGATCTTTTTGCATCTGCCGCTGTCACCAATGTGCGCACATTGTTTCGTGACTTTGATAACGTGTTTGTTCATGCCTGCGAATATATGGCAACCATGGTGTCACCTGGTACTACGTCAAAAATCCATCGATGCAGTGATCATGTAATTGCGTCCGGCCTGCACGAAGTAGGCAGACTCTATCCTACCATCAACGTACGCCGACCCACCGTTGGTTACAACGAACGCATTACCAACATTGTTAGCATGCACTCCCAAGCGCATTGTAGTGCCGATGTTCAGCCACAGCCGTGCATCTATCTGCACAAAGCTTGGCAGTATGAGCGATGCGTCATTTGAGATGTCTGTAAAAGACCTCGACATTCCACGTGCAGCGATATCCATATTTAGCAACGGTATTGGTGCATAGCTCACAAGAATGTTACCAAGCAGGTTGGGCGTTAACACGGGGAACACATTAGTGTATACAACAGCGGGCACGATGTTCTCAGGTGCATACTCATCTACACGGGCAGACATCCATGTGAAGTTGCCTTCAATACTCAGGCTGGTAAGGGGCCTGTATTGACCTTCGATCTCTATGCCGATACGCCGGCTACGCGCAACATTCTTGCGCAGCTGCACGAACTGCTGCTCGATGTATGGTCCGATTGGGGCGATCTCATCCTGGAAACGCATCAAGAAGAAATTCGCTGCAAGACGTCCAGCTCTACCCGTAACTCGATAGCCCGCCTCAAGGTCCATTGCATATTCCGCACGCACCGTGTTGGGGTTTCTCAACATCGTCACGTTTGCATCGCTTATCTGCGTCGACCCCAATAAATCGAATCGCGTTGGCTCTCGTCCTGTTTGTCCAAACGAAACGTATGCTTCCGATACATCGTTCAGACTATACCGAGCGCCAATTCGCGGATTGATAAAGAACCACGAATGCTCGGGAAGATCACGGGCTGCCTGTATGTTGGGCACATCTTGCACAAAGGTCATGCCCACACCCCGCGCCTGCACATCAGCATACAGTTGCCACGCATCGAGATTATATGTTGCTCTTGTCGACATGGAGAACTCGTCTTTTCTCGTTCGGTCATCGTAATACGGACTGTTATTCTCCGGACTCACCGTCTCCCAGTTACGTCTGCTGAATCCGTATGCATGCAAGTTTGCCTCCAGAAGAAGATTGTCTGCACACGCGGTGGTTGTATACGTTGTTACCGTACCTATGTGCATGTTCTGCAAGGGGTAATTGATCTGAGTAAGCATCTGCGAACTGTCACGATAACCTGTGAAGTAATCGCCACCTGCACCACCAACGTATACAGCTGCTGAGAGCTTCGACGTGGCAGAGATCGTGCGTTGGTAGCGCACCTGCAACAGGCTTTGTCCAAAGTTGTCATTATCCGTGATGTCATTCAGATTTGTGCGCGGCGCATTGCGAGCGATTGATGCCGGAACTGGATAGTATCCAAGTTGATTTGCTGAGCGCCCCCAAACACCGAGTACTCGAACAGCATCTGCCTGGCCTGTCCAACCACCAGAAACGAGAAATGAGTTTGTCTCTGTACCGGTATGTGCGCGATACCCGCTTGAGCTTAGACTTGTAAAGCGCACATAGGCATGCACGCCCCCTGAAAGTGTCCCAGTTGATGCACTAGCGCTGGCCCTACGCATGTCGAATGAGCCGGCACCCAGTTCGAGATGGGCATGCGCCAGGCCACTTCCAGATTGCGTCTCGAAGTTCACGGATCCGGCATACGATGCGGTTCCATTCATACTCATGCCAACTCCGCGCTGCACCTGAACTGATGCCATGCCATTGGTCAGATCGCTCATGTTCGAGAAGAACACGCCTTGATCGATCATGTCGTTTATCGGAGCCCCGTCAATAGTTACATTCACGCGGGTTTGATCCATGCCCCGCAGCCGAAACGAGCCGTAATTCGTCATGCCAGTGCCAGACTCAGAATAAGCAACGATAGATGGCACAGCGCGCTCGACGACATACTGTGGGTCCTGTCCCACGTGCAGCGCGCGCAGCGTCGCGGGAGTGATCGTCGTATGCGTTACAGGCGCATGCTCATCGGCACGCGCACTGCGCACCTCAAGGCCAGGCAGCAATACATCTGTTGTGTCACGCTTTTGCTGGTTTCCAGCATGCGAAACATGTGAGGCAGCAATGAGCGCTGCGATGCAGGGTATAAGGAATCTGTGCATGGACGGACCTTCTGTGATGAAACATGAAGAAAACGTCCGTTAGAAAGGTAGATCCGTTTTCCTTCGCCAGCATTACCTGGATCAGGTACCAAGAGTGTGATCTCAGCCTCGCCAGTCGAGGCACCTCTAACGGTGAGCGAATATACAAGAGTCAGCGAAACCGCCTGCTTGCCCCCTATCTTTGTGTATGGATAAGTTTCTCGTGCACGGAGGCGTGCGCCTCAACGGTAGCGTGGCAGTGTCGGGTGCAAAGAATGCGTCGTTGGCACTGATGCCAACATGCCTTCTCACCAACGGCGTGCTCACGCTT
>JBEBCJ010000031.1:0-2975 GCA_041157865.1 Bacteroidota bacterium | reverse complement strand
TGTAATTCGAGTAATTCCCGTAATTCGAGTAATTAGGTAATTCGAGTAACACCCGTGATTCCCTACCTCCGATACAGCCTCTTCTCTTCAATGTAATCTCGTACGGCCTTGACGGTCTGATAATTGATGCTCTTACCCTCGGCTACGCGATTACGGATATCCGTTGACGAGATCTCAAGTAAGGGGGCTTGAACCCACACTGGGGGATGGTCATCGATAGTAAGTTGTTCTGTGATACGTTGTTCCTGCTCTGGTGTGAGCATAAATGGACGGCGGACGATACACAACTGGGCCATACGACATATGTCTTGCCATTCTTTCCAGCGAACAAACTCTATTGCCTGATCGCTTCCGATGAGCAGATGCAACCTGGCACCTGGGAATTGTTCAGACAGCATGCGAAGTGTCTCGACCGTGTACGAAACACCTTGTCGATCTACTTCCAACGTGCTTACGTGGAATCGCGGATGTTGTTCAGTTGCCAGCGACACCATAGCAACACGATCTGACGGGGATGCAAGCCCCTTGTCTCCTACTTTAAAAGGCGACTGAAATGCCGGTACGAAGAAACAGGCATCAAGATGTAACTGGTCAACAAATCTATCTGCGATGATCAGGTGCGCGAAGTGGATTGGGTTGAACGACCCACCAATGATTCCTATGCGCTGCGTTGTAGACGACATGTGGGCGCGATGAGTTAAAGTAACAAGAGCAGTGATACAGCCATTACAGCCATTCCTGCAACCAGTCCATAGATACTGAGGTGGTGTTCTCCATATTCTCGGGCAGCAGGAAGGAGTTCGTCGATGGAGATAAACACCATGATGCCGGCAACCAGACCGAACACCACGCCCATGACCACTGGACTCATGAACGGGAGCAAGACGAGATAACCAATAACGGCTCCAACTGGTTCTGCCAGGCCCGACAAAAATGAATACAGGAATGCTTTCCTGCGGTCCTGGGTAGCGTAATAGACCGGAACACTAACCGCGATTCCCTCGGGTATGTTGTGGATGGCAATTGCAACAGCAATAGCCAGACCAAGACTGGGGTCGTGCAGGGCGCTCACAAACGTGGCGAGGCCTTCAGGGAAATTGTGTATACCGATTGCCAACGCTGTCATTACTCCAACGCGCAGGAGTCGATGCTTGCGCGTGTACTCTTCCTTCTTTTCTTGATCATCGAGGGCTTCGATGCTCATGTTTTCATGTGGGTTCTCGTGACTCGGCACAAGCTTGTCGATTATTGCGATAAGCGCGATCCCGGCAAAAAACGAAAGCACAGAATACCAACGTCCACCCTGCGGACCGTACACTTGAGCCAGTGCAGCATTGCTCTTGGCAAGGATCTCCACAAATGAGACATAGATCATCACCCCTGCTGAAAAGCCGAGTGAGAGCGAAAGAAACTTCGTTGATGTTCTCTTCGCAAAGAAGGCCATCGCCGATCCAACGCCGGTGGCAAGGCCTGCCAGTAGCGTCAGTGCAAAGGCGTACCCCAATGCATGGACATCCATTAGTCGTGCGTCGTAACCAGGGTCGATGCCGTTGCACGGCGTCCGTGGACGACGTTCAGTGAAACAAACGAACGGTTCTGCTTGACACGTGCTTCAAACTCGTCACGGAACTTCTCAATGAAGCCCTTTACAGGCCAAGCAGCTGCATCGCCAAGGGCACAGATGGTGTTGCCTTCGATGTTCGATGCTACGCTGTAGAGGAGATCGATGTCTGAACTTGTCGCGTCGCCATGGTCAAGTCGGTGCAAGACCTTTTCCATCCAGCCGCAACCTTCACGGCATGGTGTGCACTGTCCGCATGACTCGTGGTGGTAGAACCGCGCAATTCGCAGCGTAACAGCGACAATGTCTGTGTCCTCATCCATGACCATAATACCAGCAGTTCCAATGTGCGTACCGATCTTCTTGAGATACTCCTCATCCATGCAGATGCCCTCGATCTCATCGCCACGCAGCGGTGGCATCGATGAACCGCCCGGGATAACAGCCTTGACCTTTTTGTTGCCGGGGACTCCACCACAGATGTCGTAGATGATATCTGTCAGCTTCACACCGGTTGGAAGCTCATACACACCTGGCTTGTTCACGTGACCGCTAACACCGTAGAGAAGTGTACCTGTATGTCGTGGCGCTCCAATGGCAGCATAGGCATCCGCGCCCATGGTCATAATGGCCGGCACGGTTGCCAGAGTTTCCACGTTGTTGATCGTTGTAGGCATGCCCCAAAGCCCCTTATTCGCAGGGAAAGGTGGCTTGTAGCGCGGATATGCACGGTCGCCTTCAAGGGAATTCATGAGTGATGTTTCTTCACCGCAGATGTAGGCTCCAGCACCCTTGTGCACAACAATGTCAATCGCGTAATCTCCACCGAACGTCTTCTTCATCGCATCGCCGATGAGCCCCTTAGCATATGCTTCATCAACAGCATCTTGCATCAGATCTACCCATTTGTGGTATTCGCCGCGGATGTAGATGAATGCTGTCTTAATGCCCATGGCATAGCCTGCGATCATAATGCCTTCGATGAGGCCGTGCGGGTTGTATTCGAAGATCTGGCGATCCTTGAATGAGCCTGGTTCTGATTCGTCGCCGTTAATGGCGAGATACTTTGGCTTGTCGTCGCCTTTAGGCATAAACGACCACTTCAGTCCCGTTGGGAAACATGCACCACCGCGACCTCGCAGACCCGACTTCTTGACTTCGTCAATGACGGCGTCCGGTGACATGCCGATGGCTTTCTTATAAGCCCCGTAGCCGCCATTGGCTATGTAGACATCAGCCTTGTGGAGATCGTTGATCTTTGGGAGTACGAGATGTGGTGCCGAATACATGAAGTGTCCTTCGTGAAATACGTTCGTTACGACAGGCAAATATAACTGCGAAACATTAGTCGCAGGACTCAATAACAACGGCCAGCCCCTGGCCAACGCCGATACACAAGGAGGCTGCTCCGTAG
>JBEBCJ010000030.1:0-4498 GCA_041157865.1 Bacteroidota bacterium | reverse complement strand
CCAATAGACATGATCACAAGAAATAGAGCGAGCAGGCGATTCATTGGCGCAAATTAGCCACCAGCAGCGCCAGTTCACACTGCAACACAGAGGGTTGCGACGTCTACTCTACGGGCACCTGCTTCAATAAGCGCTGTGGCGCAGGAATTCAGCGTTGACCCGGTCGTAAGGACGTCGTCGATGAGCAAGATTCGCGTATCCAGGACCACCTCAGATTTGGCTACTGCGAAGATGCCGGCCACATTGACGCGGCGCTCCACGTCGGTGAGGGTTGTTTGGGACTGACGGTGTCGCGTGCGCACCACTACACCCTCCGGCATCATGGCAAGCCCCGTTCGCTCGCAGAGTCCAGCAGTAATGCGCTCTGCCTGATTATACCCGCGCTCACGCTTGCGGGCCCGATGAATGGGCAGGGGGCACACAAGTGTTGATCGGTCAATGGAATGCAGCCCGGGGTGATTGGCAAGCATGCGGCCCAGCGCAACGGCAAGCCGGGTGCGTCCGCCATACTTGATGGCATAGATCGCGTTGTCGATGGTTGACGTTGCAGATATGCTCCAGAGGGAGGTAAACGACGAGATCATCAGCTCGTCTGCGTGAACATGCTTTTGTATGAGTAGCTCAATCTCGACCGATCGTGGGGCTGGCTGATGAAACAGCAGCGCTGCATCGTCTATGCCAGGAGCATAGGCTGCCTGCGACTGCAGACGAATGCCCGTAAGCAAGCAATGCTCGGGATAGAGCGTATCGGTCAGAGCGCGTAGCGTTCGACGTGCACCTCCGACCACCATGTCGGGGATGCACATGGGGCTACCTTATGATTCGTTGACGAATTTCAGACGTGATTCAATTTCTTCAGGCAATGCTGGCTTTTTGGAGTCGGGCAGCAAGTATGAAGACAACGATGTGATATCATCGAAAATGCGCTGACGCATCGTGGTTTGCATGAGATACTCATGTCCACTCGAACCACCCGTGCCTACACGCATGCCAATCATGCGGCTAACCATCATCGTATGACGATATCTCCAGAGCGATACAAGTCTGTCCAACTCAATGATCGCATCAAGCAACCTGTAGGGGGCTTGCAGCAACGGACGATCTTGATACGTTGTAATGAATAGAGCTGCCAACGTGGCACGTTGTGACATTCGACGTGATCCTTGCTCGAGAAGTTCGGCATATTGTTCTCCGTTAAGGAGCGCCATAAATCCAGCTTCGTTCGTATCAATCTGATCCAATGCAGCAGCTGGGTCAGTCTTCTCAACCTCACTTAATCGGCGTATCTCGAGGCGGTCGTTATCTAACATCGCACGAACCGCAGCCGAATATGAATCCCAGAACGCATATTCCTTATGCTCCATGAAAGGGATCTTCTCCAGCCATGACGCAACGGCAGAAAAGAGTGTTGTCGAGGCCGTGACACGATCGAGCTCCTGCTTATGCTCTGATGAGAGAGCTTCCGAATAGTGTTTCAAAACACGCTTTTGCTCGGGAAGGCCAAGTGTGCGTTCAAGAACACGCCATTGAACGGACTGAAACCCACTTGCCGGATTGAGATATGCACGAAAGTTCATGAACTCACCCGGTGTCATCGTTTCGATGATCGAGAACTGATTGGTGAGCAACTCCATGATCTTGTTCACACGTTGCACGCGCGCAAAGCAAAGGCCAATATCAGACTCCGGAACATATGGGCGATCGAGCATTGTGATCACACTGCCAATCTCGAACAACACTTGCTTGAACCAGAGCTCGAAGGTCTGATGCGTTATGATGAACAGCATCTCGTCGTGAGCATGATCGTTGGCTTTGTCGCTCTCAAGTTCCTGTGCATTGAGAATCTTGTCGAGTGCGAGATAATCTGCGTAGTATACCATAGTGGTCGTGAGAATCGTCGATTCTTAGAAAGTTTCGTTTGCGCGGAACACAGCTGTTCGCGCGATCATGTCGTGCAGTGCTTGCTTCTTGGCCGAGAGGACGATGAAACAGCCGATAATTATGACGATCTCAACCAATGATGATGCACTTGTAATGCCGCGTGCTACGATATCAGTAACCGGCACCAGTGCGATGAGCTTCAGTATCCTGTCAGACATCTTGATTGCAGTCCGCATGGCAATCACGCTCGGCACTGCAATGGCACCATCTTCTCGTCCAATACGCAGCTTCAGAATTCGCTTTCCGGGTGATGCACCTGTAAATGCCTCAATCGACCAGTACAATATCGGGCTGATAAATCCTGCATAGAGCATCGGCAGCAAGTAGGGCAGTATCTCATTGATCATAGTGCGCGGCAGGCCCAATTGCTTCATATCTACGAGCAATTCCTTGAGCGAAGCTTTGATGAATGCGGTTTGGCCAGTCTGAAGTGATGAGATGAAGAGCACAAGTACAATGGTCATTAACCAGAGTCCAATCTGATCCAGCAGCCATGCACCAGCCCGCGGACCAAACCCAACGCGTCTGTCTTCGATAGTTGGCTCGTAGTGCACGAAGGGATTGGTTGAAGGGGGCTGAGGGATCTCGCTCATGACCATTCCTTATGGTAGTGCCTGAATAATTCGCACCGCAATATCGTACTTTTTAAACGGAGGCATCAGGTAAACGCCACTGATACGACTATGCACAGATGTCAAGAATTCGACGGCAATCGATATCCCGATGTCGGTTGCTTCATCAGTTGATGCAGCGCCTTCCATGCGCTCTCGAACCCAAACGGGGATATTCATACCTGGGACCTCGTAGTGGAGGAACTCTGCATGACGTATTGTGCGAAGTGGAATGACGCCGAGCATGAACTTGATGTTGATGTCCTGTGTACGCGTCAGGAATCTATCCAACACATCGATATCGAAGATTGGCTGTGAGAATGCAACATGAGCCCCTTGCTCTGCCTTCATTGCCAGACGGTCGAGTTCGCGCTCGAGATCGTCGGCGGCAGGGTTAACTGCGCATGAGACGCAGAAGCCAGTAGAGGCGCCGAGTGGATTGCCCATCAGGTCTTGACCAGTGTTCATGTGGCCCAGCGCGCGGATAAGGCCGATGGAGTCTACGTCGTAGACGCTCGTGGCAGACGGGAAGTCACCGATATGTGTGGGGTCGCCCGTTACAGCAAGAATGTTCCGTACGCCCATCTCATGTGCCCCGATGAGCTCTGCCTGTAGCGCCACCATGTTGCGGTCACGACACGCAAGGTGCGTGATGCATTCCATGGCTGTTTGTTCATGCACAAGCTTGGAAATCGCGATGGGGCTCATGCGAAGCCGCGCGCGCGCACCATCGCTGATGTTGACAGCATCGATGCCATGCTGATGGAGGTAGCGTGCGCCCTCGATAACGCTGGACATATCGAGTCCACGGGGCACGTCCAACTCAACAGTTGTCACAAATCCTGTTGTGATCTTCTGATGAAACGGAGTTGATTCAACTGCACGTTGCTGCGCTTCTTCTGTACGCTTGGATGCTTTTACAACAACTGGTACAGCGCCAACTTGAATGCCCTTCACAGCATCGGAGATAGCCCTGATGTGCGCAAGGTCTGCACCGCCATCAGCACCCACGATCGCAGCACCATGTTCTACCAGTCTGCGCGTTGCTGCAGCAACGTACGACGGTTCAGCATTGTAGATCGGGAATCCATCGACAATCGTAGGGATGCCCACGTCCGGAATCGCAACGAGTGGTACTTCAGCAATGCGAAGCGACTCGATTATTCCGAGCATGCGCTGGGGTCCGACTGTGCCGTTTGAACCGATTGCATCTACGCCATGCTGAGTAAGACGTTTAGCAACCAGACCCGGGAACGAGCCACTGAGCACCGAGCCATCCTCGGGGAAGGACTTGAGCGCAATGAGTGGAATGTCTGTGCTCAAAGCCCTGACGCATTCAATGGCAATCTCGAGCTCTTCAACATTAATAAATGACTTTAGCATAATCCCATCGACCGTGCCGGCTAGCAGCGCGGCGATGTGCTCGGTAAAGCATGCACGCAGGTCAGGGGGCTCAAGTGGACCGAGCGGACGCATCATGCGTCCGGTAGGGCCGACAACGCCAATCACGCGTGCGCGCGATCCCGCTGCTGCACGTGCAAGCCAAGCCCCTTTACGGTTGATCTCCAACACGCGGGCACTGAGCATTGAAGATTCTAGCGCGTAGCGATTAGCATGTAGTGTATTCGTCAGAAGTAGCGTTGAGCCTGCCTCGACAAAGTCGTGGTGAATACGCTCTACAATAACTGGAGATGTGAGATTGTATCGATCGCTCGGACGCTCCGAGAGGCCCCGCTTTGCAAGCTCGATCTGCATCGAGCCATCTGTTACAAGCGGTCCATTTGATATCCAGTCGACTAGGGAAGAGCCATCAGTGATGTGACTACTCATGCGCCCTTTCCAAGCAGACCATCGTCGAGTGAAACGGCAGTTGAAGGCTGCCGCCAGAGGTAGGCGCACATAGCGATCATGGCTGCGTTCTTCACGACTTTCAGCCAGCTAACTTC
>JBEBCJ010000029.1:0-17567 GCA_041157865.1 Bacteroidota bacterium | reverse complement strand
CGAAATGGTCATTGAAGGCATTCATGACGGGTGGTCCTTGAATTTCATGGGGCCTGTGTTCAGTGTTATCACAATCCTTACCGATGTCTTTTGTCTGCTGATCATTGTCGGGACGATGATGTCTCTCTGGCGTCGCTACGTCACAAAGGTCAAGCGTCTGCAAGTAGAACACGAAAAAGTTGAAGCCGGGATGATCTTGCTAACGATATTTATGATCGTCAGCAGTCTGTTCGTCGAAAATGCTCTTCGTGCCCACCTGCCCAGTGGCGACTTTTCGTGGGCTGTGCGTCCCTTCAGTGGACCCTTCGGCAATCTGCTTGCTTCAGCCATAGGGGGCGGCGAGTATACCGTCTTTGAGATAGCACGTTGGATGCATGCTGTTCTGATCCTTGCATTCATGAACTATCTGCCGTATTCAAAGCACCTTCATGTTCTGACGTCGATACCCAATGTATTCCTGGGTCCACTTGCCCCTTCCAATGCCATGCAGCCGATAAACTTTGAAGAGGAGGGCGTAGAGAAATTCGGAGTTGTAGACATCGAAGATCTATCGTGGAAGTCGCTGCTTGATGGGTACACATGCACACACTGCGGACGCTGCACGAGCGTGTGTCCGGCGAACCAGACAGGTAAGGTGCTCGATCCGCGTGGTATCATTATCGCGATTCACGACCGGACAATGGACAAAGCGCCGTTGATCCTGAAACAGCAGAACAATGAAGAGCTCACCGCAGACGAGCAAGCCATCTGGGATAAGAAACTCATCGGTGACTATATCAATCCAGATGCGCTGTGGGCTTGCACGACGTGCGGTGCTTGTATGCAGGAATGTCCTGTGAACATCGAGCATGTTCCGGCTATTGTTGGCATGCGCCGCTCGATGGTGATGATGGAGTCGATGTTCAATGATGAGTCGGCCCTGCTTCCGGATATCTATGGTAACATGGAAACCAACTCCGTACCATGGGGCGGATTTGGTCAGTCCGACCGTGCAAACTGGGCCGAGGGCATGGGTATTAAGACGGCTGCCGAAGATGCATCGATGGAAGTGCTGTTTTGGGTGGGCTGCGCTGGCTCATACGACGAGCGCGCGAAAAAGACCACAAAGGCCTTTGCCGAGCTTATGCAGATCGCTGGCGTAGATTTCCGCATCCTTGGCACCGAAGAGAATTGCACCGGCGATGTGGCTCGCAGAACTGGCAATGAGTACTTGGCGGATATGCTCACCAAGACGAATGTTGAGACGTTTCAACGGTATAACGTAACCAAGATCGTTGCTACGTGTCCGCACTGTTTCAACTCTCTCAAGAATGAGTATCCGCAGTACGGATTCAATGCAGAAGTGCTTCATCACACGCAATTCATACAGGAACTTATTGCAAGCGGACGCTTGGTTATTGATCGCGCATCGGCGTCGAAGGAAGCCGTTACGTACCATGACTCTTGTTACCTTGGACGCTACAACAACGAGTTTGAAGCTCCTCGTGCTGCAATCGAAAATGTACCAGGATTAACGATCCTCGAACCTGCACGATCAGGTGATAGGGGGCTTTGCTGCGGTGCTGGTGGTGGACGCATGTTCATGGAAGAGCATGTTGGCGATCGTGTGAACATCACTCGTACCAACGAACTTCTGGCAACAGGTGCAGAAACAATTGCCGTCAACTGTCCATTCTGTGCAACGATGATCACGGACGGCGTTAAGGCAGCAGAGAAGACAGACAGCGTGGTGATTCGCGACGTGGCCGAGATCCTTAGGGATCATGTTGTAACGAACTAACGTTAGATAACGCGTGCACTCATGCCGAACTGCTTTGCCAACAGCTCGGTTAGCTGAGCACGGTCGTGCGATGCGATCACGTCTTCGTGAGGCTTTGGCATTCGCCCCTGGTTCCATGCAGTATACATCTCAACTATGCTTGCAGCGATGGCGTCAACATCATCGGGGTCTGTGATCCACGCAGCACCATAGCGCTGCGCATCTTTACGCAATGTTCCATCAGGAACGCTTACAAGCAAAGGCTTGCGCGAGGCCATGTACTCATATAGCTTAGCGCTCGAGATCGTATCGGCATTGCGCGTTTTACCTACCATCATCCATAAAGCATCACTGGCAAGGAGATGCCGAACTGACTCGTTGTGGTCACAATAACCATGGTCGGTAATGATGCCGTCGAGCCCGTACTTCTTTGCGGCCTTTTTGTATTCGTCGCGAAGTAAACCAACGAAATGCAGATCAAGCGAGATGGAAGCATTCTCGGCCAGGACCTTGCGCACTGCCTTAAAGAATGGTATCGGCGTTACAACATCATAGAAGATTCCTGCATAGGTAAGCCGAAATGACTTGTCATCACGTGTCAGGGGGCTTACCCCAGAGAAGTCTGCTGGATCAAATCCGTGAGGGATAATGGCTACTTCGTCTGAGCGGAGAAAGTTGTACCGTGCGATCAAGTGTTCCTTGATGCGCCGGTTGGTTACGGTTATGCGGGATGCAACGGAGAGTACGTCGCGCTCTAACTGCTGGTGCTTGCTTGAATGCCACAGCGTTGGGTAGAAATGGAACTGATTCCCAACCCAAAGGTCACGATAATCAACGATGAGCGGAATGCCTGTTTCCTTACTCAATGTTGCGGCTGCCATCATAGAAGAGAACGGTGGACCGCTAACGAAGATCGCTTCGAACTCGTACTGCTGCACAAGCTCTCTTCCAAGTGCAAGTGCCTCACGCGCCCAGCCTTTCTTATTGTCCGGAATGAAGAACGTATCGCTTAACCTGCGTAAAATCTTGCGAAAGAACTCGCGGGGCATCTTCACTGTGCCCTTGTCTTTGAGCAGACTATTGGGATCCTTACCCTCGGTACGATAGATCTCAATGTCGCGTCCTTCAAGGTCTGCAAGCAGCGATTCATCATGAGCATAATATGCCGTAGGACCGGTGGTAATAACATGCGGCTGCCAGCCCACATCGGGCAGGTACTTCATGAACTTACTCACGCGCTGCACGCCACTAAGCCCCATCGGAGGGAAGTAGTAGGCAAAGACCAAGACTCGTTGTTTCGACATGGTACTTAGACAATCACCAATTCACGTGGAGCAGTAGTCAGGATCTGTGGACCCTTTGGCGTGATGACTACATCATCTTCGATACGCATTCCAAACTTGCCTGGCAGGTATATACCGGGCTCGATTGTTACAACACAATTGGTTGGAAGCTGCTCGTGCTTGTTGGTGTACGACACACGAGGGTTCTCGTGAACTTCGTATCCGAGTCCGTGTCCGAGTGAGTGACGGAAGTTGTCGCCGTAGCCTGCGCGCGCGATCACGTTGCGAGCGGCTGCATCAAGTTCTGCTCCTGTGATGCCTGTTACTGCAGCGTCCAGCGCAGACATGTGAGCATCATATAGGACAGCGAATACATCAAAGACAGCCTGCTTTGGCGTATCTACGCAGAACGTACGCGTCATGTCGCTATAAAGTCCGTCTACACAGCATCCAAAGTCTACCGTTATCACATCACCTTTCTTGATCTTGGCATCGCTGGCACGACCATGCGGCATTGCGCTGCGAGCACCGGAGACAACGATGATATCAAAAGCATCTTTCTCGGACCCCATCTCACGTGTAGTTGTTGCTAAAAACGTTGCGATCTGCCGCTCCGTCATTCCTGGGCGAACCATACCGAGCATATTCTCATAGGCCCTACTTGTGATCTGCGCTGCCTTGGCAATGCTTTTGATCTCTGCGCTGCTCTTTGGCAACAGCAATCCATCGATCAGTCCAGGCACCTCGACTAGCTTTGAACCCTTGAGTGCCTTCTTCATTGAGCCAAAGCCAGCATGGGTGTGACGTCCTGGATCGAAGCCTACGGACTTCCATGTCTTGTTCAGTGACTGCGAGGCAATCACGCTCCACGGATCTCGATTGATATAGACCTTGAGTCCATCCAGGCTGTGCAGCTCTTTCTGCACCTGAACCTCGTATAGATCATTGGTAAAGAAGTGTACGTTCTTCTTTGTAACAATCGCCATGGCGTATGAACCTGAGAAACCTGTCAGGTATCGTAGACTTGGAACGTGGGCAATCACATACGCATCGAGCTTGTGTGATGCAAGCCCCTTGCGAATCGAGGCCAGCCGCTGAGTTGCCGCTTGGAGTTGTGCTTTGGAGATAGCCATGGTCAACGTGTGTAGTAGTTCGGAGATTCTTTTGTGATGATGATGTCGTGTGGATGCGACTCTCGTAGGCCTGCGGCAGTCATGCGGACAAAGCGGGCATCGGATTTCATTTCGTCGATCGTCGAGCAGCCGCAATAGCCCATCGCTGCCCGCAAACCACCAACGAGTTGGTATATGGTGTCGTTAACGTTGCCTTTAAATGGTACGCGGCCTTCGATGCCCTCTGGTACGAGCTTGGCTATCTCATCTTCGACATCTTGGAAATACCGGTCTGCCGATCCTTGGCCCATTGCACCAAGCGATCCCATCCCACGATAGGTCTTATAGGCTCGACCCTCCAGTTGCACCTTTTCACCTGGTGATTCTTCATGTCCGGCCAGCATACCGCCAACCATAACTGTATCCGCACCGGCTGCGATGGCCTTTGCCACATCGCCGGTTTGCTTGATTCCACCATCTGCAATCACTGGAATACCATGGCGAGATGCGGCTTCGGCAACGTTCATAATTGCACTGATCTGCGGAACACCTACACCAGCAATGATGCGTGTCGTGCAGATCGAACCTGGACCAATACCAACTTTAACACCATCAGCACCAGCATCGATCAATGCTTGGGCTGCTTCTGCGGTGCCGATGTTTCCGGCGATCACGTTCAGCGATGGATGTGCTGCCTTAACGGCGCTAACGGTCTGAATGACACCTTTGGTATGGCCATGAGCGGTGTCTACAACGACAACATCGACACCTGCATCTACAAGGGCTGCAACGCGGTCGAGCGTGTCCATTGCGATACCAACACCAGCACCAACTATTAGTCTGCCTTGGTCATCCTTAGCAGCATGGGGATGCTTCTGTTTCTTCGAGATGTCCTTCACAGTCATCAGTCCAACGAGCTTACCAGCTTGATCAACAATTGGCAGCTTCTCTATGCGATGCTGATGTAAGATGCGTTCTGCATCTTCTAGCGTTGTACCGAGCGGAGCAGTGATCAGCCCCGTGCTTGTCATGATGTTAGCAACAGATTCATGAATGTCTTGTGCAAAGCGCAGGTCGCGATTGGTGACGATCCCAATGAGTACGCCGGCACTGTCTACAACGGGGAAGCCAGACACCTTGTACTTCGACATCAACTCTTGAGCATCACGAACTGTGCTGCTGCTCGACATCGTGATGGGCTTCCGAATCATGCCGCTTTCTGAGCGTTTTACACGATCGACTTCTTCGGCCTGACGCTCGATGGACATGTTCTTGTGGATGATCCCGATGCCGCCTTCGCGAGCCAGAGCAATGGACATAGCAGACTCGGTAACCGTATCCATGGCCGCACTTACTATTGGAATGCGGAGCGTTATGCCCTTCGTGAGTTTGGCACTCGTATTGGCATCGCGAGGAAGCGTGGCAGAATAGCGGGGAACAAGCAGGACATCGTCAAAGGTGATGCCCTCGTAGAGGATTTTGTCGGTTCGCATTTGCAAAAATACAAAAGGGGCTTCCAGTTACGGAAGCCCCCTTGTCCACATGTCGTGTTTTGTTGGACTTAGGCCTCTTGATGAAGTCTACTGGCTCGCATGCGAGCCTCGGCCCAGTGAATGTCCTGGCGTGCCTGTTCTCGACGGGCACGATCGCCATTATCTGACTCACGAGCGCTGGCAAGATCTGCTTCTGCGTCCTCTGCATTGATCTGCGTTGCTGGAAGTAGCTCTTGAACAACAATGTTCACGTTATTCTTGAGAACCTCGATAAAGCCCTCGCGTGCAGCATAGTAACTAACGTTATTGTTGTCGTCCTCGATGATCACAACGCCGATATCGAGTGAAGAGATGATCGGTGCGTGGTTATACAGCACCTGAAACGGGGAATGCGAACCTGGAACGCTTACGGCAAGCGCCTTTCCTTCGTACGCCGTTTCACGTGGTGTAACGATGCTAACGGAGAGTGTGCGGTCTGCTGCCATAGATTAGTTCTGTGACTTCTTGTACGAATCCATTACTTCATCAAGCGTTCCCTTGTAGCTGAAGAAGCCCTCTGGAACGTCATCAACATCGCCATCAAGGATGGCCTTGAAGCCGGCGATCGTATCGTTGATCTTGACGTAGCGACCTGCAAATCCTGTGAACTGCTCGGCAACGTGGAACGGCTGCGAGAAGAAACGCTGGATCTTGCGGGCGCGGTACACGGTCTGCTTGTCTTCGTCCGAAAGTTCATCCATACCAAGGATCGAAATGATGTCCTGCAGGTCCTTGTATGTCTGCAGAATGCGCTTCACGCGTGATGCCGTTGTGTAGTGTTCATCGCCAATGATCAATGGGTCAAGGATACGCGATGTTGAGTCAAGCGGATCAACGGCAGGGTAGATACCAAGCTCAGCGATGGAACGGCTAAGAACCGTTGTAGCGTCAAGGTGAGAGAACGTATTTGCAGGAGCAGGGTCAGTCAAGTCGTCAGCAGGAACGTAGACAGCCTGCACCGACGTGATTGAGCCACGATCAGTTGACGCGATACGCTCTTGGAGAGCGCCCATCTCTGTTGCCAGAGTTGGCTGGTATCCCACAGCTGAAGGCATACGACCAAGCAGAGCAGATACTTCTGAACCAGCCTGTGTGAAGCGGAAGATGTTGTCTACGAAAAGAAGAACATCGCGGCCTTCTTCATCACGGAAGTATTCGGCCATCGTAAGAGCCGTAAGTGCAACACGAGCGCGCGCTCCCGGGGGTTCGTTCATCTGACCGAACACAAGAGCTGTTTTATCAATAACGCCCGACTCAGTCATTTCGAGATAGAGGTCATTACCTTCACGAGTGCGCTCGCCAACACCAGCGAACACAGAGTAACCACCGTGCTGCTTGGCGATGTTGTGAATGAGTTCTTGGATGATAACGGTCTTACCAACACCGGCACCACCGAAGAGCCCTGTCTTACCGCCCTTTGTGAACGGCTCGATAAGGTCGATAACCTTGATTCCGGTCTCAAACATTTCCTTTTGCGTTGAAAGGCTCGAGAAGGCCGGAGACTGGCGGTGGATCGACCACTTCTTGTCGCTCTTGATCTCTGGCTTGTTGTCGATGCCCTGGCCAACAACATTGATCAAGCGGCCAAGAACGCCTGGGCCTACAGGTACAGAGATCGGAGCACCGGTGTCAACAGCTTCCATACCACGAACAAGACCGTCCGTAGAATCGATAGCGATAGCGCGCACGCGGTCTTCACCAAGGTGCTGCTGCACCTCGCAGACGAGTGTCTCTTTTGCACCTGTTTCAGGTGAAGAGCGCTCGACTGTTAGAGCATTAAGAACGGCTGGAATTTGGCCATTGGTGAACTCCACGTCCACGACGGGACCGATGACCTGGACAATACGACCCTTGTTCATACGATGATCCGAGTAAATGATCTCTGGAAATTGATGCTACGTTTGGATGTAGACCTGCGAATTTACGTAAGTGGACTGCCATTGGGAAAGTCTGCTGTCTGAAGTGACGCCTGAAATGGTAAATTTGTGACTCTAGTTTTCCCCATTCACCACCTAAATCGAGTCGTTTTCTATGACCTACATCATCTCGGCAGCCCGTACCCCAATAGGTTCACTCCTTGGAGCGCTCAGTGACTTTTCCGCACCGCAGCTTGGTGCTGTTGCTATCAAAGCTGCACTCGAGCGCAGTGGTGTGCCCGCAGAGTCAGTCAGCGAGGTCATCATGGGTAACGTACTCGCCGGTGGAGTCGGCCAGGCACCAGCCAGGCAGGCCGTGATCTTTGCCGGGTTGCCGAAGAGCGTTCCGGCGATGACGATCAACAAAGTCTGCGGCTCAGGCCTCAAGTCCGTGATGCTTGCAGACCAGGCGATACGGTGCGGAGATGCGGATGTTGTCATTGCTGGTGGACAAGAGTCCATGACCAATGCTCCGCATGCAATGCTCGACTCACGCAAGGGCGTTAAGTTCGGCAATGCGCGCATGGTCGACCTCATGCAGTGGGATGGTCTGTGGGATGTGTACAACCAAGTACCTATGGGCGACGCCGCCGAGGTTTGCGCTTCCGAATGCAGCATAACTCGCGAGATGCAGGACGAGTTTACGATCGAGTCCTACACACGCGCTCAAAAGGCCCAGGCAGACGGAGTGTTCAACGATGAGATCGCTCCTGTTACCGTGAAGACGCGCAAAGGCGACGTTGTGGTCGATAAGGATGAAGAGCCGACAAAGGTGCAGTTCGACAAGATCCCGGCCCTGAAGCCCGTTTTCAAGAAAGATGGAACCGTAACGGCCGCAAATGCATCAACAATCAACGACGGGGCTGCCGCACTGGTACTTGCATCGGAGAGCGCTGTTGCAGCTCACGGACTCAAGCCGATGGCTCGAATCATTGCACAGGCGTCATTTGCACAAGACCCAATCTGGTTTACCACGGCTCCAGTTGATGCCATCAAGCGGGTTGTCGAGAAGGCTGGACTCTCAGTTTCAGACATCGACCTTTTCGAGATCAACGAAGCGTTCGCTGTGGTAACGCTTGCTGCCCAGCAGCAACTCTCCATACCTCGCGAAAAGATCAACGTACACGGTGGCGCAGTTGCGCTCGGTCACCCGATCGGTGCCTCCGGCGCACGAGTGCTCACCACGCTGCTCTACGCACTCAAGCGTCACGGAAAGCGCTATGGTCTTGCCACACTCTGCATTGGAGGGGGCGAGGCAAGCGCGATCATCGTAGAGGCACTATAAGCACGATCATGATTTTGCAGAATACACGACAATCATCACCATCAACAACGCTAGGAAATTGCACACATGAGTAAACGCACGGTAACGCTGATCGAAGGCGATGGAATTGGACCTGAAATTTGTGACAGTGTTGTACGGGTCTTCGAGGCCGCTGGCGTTCCTATTGAATGGGAACGTGCCTCTGCAGGACTGTGTGCAATCGAAGCAACGGGACAAGGTGTGCCGCAGGAAACCTTCGACAGCATCAAGCGCAATGGTATCGCACTGAAGGGTCCGACGACAACGCCGATCGGCGGTGGTCATAAGTCGGTGAACGTTACGATTCGCAAAGCACTTGAACTCTATGCCAACGTGCGCCTTGCAAAGTCGATGCCGGCCGTAGAGACGCGCTTTTCTAACGTCGACATTCTGATCGTCCGCGAAAACATTGAAGACACGTATGCAGGGATTGAGCACTTTCAAACATCCAACGTTGCACAATGCCTAAAGCTCATTACACGTCAGGGCTGCGAGGCCGTGATTCGATACACATTCGAAGAGGCCCGCAAACTTGGACGTAAGCGCGTAACATGCGTGCACAAGGCCAACATTCATAAGATCACAGACGGGCTTTGGCTGCAGGTGTTTCGTGAAGTTGCCTCAGAGTATCCAGAGATCGCATCAGACGATATCATCGTCGACAACTGCTGCATGCAGCTTGTAGCAAGGCCGGAGCAGTTCGATGTGCTCGTGCTGCCAAACCTGTACGGAGATATCGTTAGTGACCTGTGCGCAGGTATTGTTGGCGGACTCGGCGTTGCACCCGGTGGGAACATCGGCAAGACGTGCGCGGTGTTCGAGGCTGTACATGGATCTGCACCGGACATCGCAGGCAAGGGGCTTGCAAACCCGACAGCCATTCTGATATCGTCTATTCAGATGCTTCAACACATGGGTTATATCGCCCATGCCGACGCTATCGACAAAGCCATGACCGCAGCGCTTGCCAGCGGTGTCAAGACGCGCGACCTTGGTGGGTCTGCATCCACAGAGGAGTACACCAATGCTATCATTGCGAATCTAACGCCGGTTGGTAACGCAGAACCTGTGGCCACCTCCACGGCGGCAACTGCAAAGCCCCTTAGCAAAACGTCAATGGCAGAATGGACGTGCGTGGGCCTCGATGTGTTCGTGCACAATGACGGTCTGCCACAGATGCCCGAAACGCTCGGACGCTTTACACTACGCTTGATGTCGAACCGTGGTACAAAGGTGTGGCCTGGTCCTACGCCCGACATCCTGCTCGTCGATCACTTCCGCTGCCGTTATGTTGCAGATGGAGCGATCACGCGTCAGGAAGCGCTCGGAATTCTTGCCGAGTTAACAGCTCAAGGCAAGGAGTGGCTGCACATCGAGCTGCTCTGGACTGATGGCAACGAAGCAAAGTATACCAAGGCGCAGGGCGAGTGATCGCCACGTGCCGTACTGATCACATACGGCAGGTCGTATGAACAACGAAGAACACATTGACGTCAAGACCGCAACCCGGAGCAACGGACTGCTTCGCGCTGCGGTCTCGCTCGTTCGATGGGGCTTCAACGGTGCCGTTGCACTTGTGATCATTGCCGCCGCTTCCGTTGCATTCCTGCAGACAGACGTCGGCCGGCGTTTGCTAACGGCACAGGTTCTGAGTTTGGTTAACGCAGAGATCAATGGTACGTTCTCCTGCGAAGACATCAAGCTGGATGTCTTTCATGGACTTGTGATCGTGCGTCCCAGTCTTGTAGTTCAGGGTAAATCGCTGCTGAGTGCAGATGAGCTTCAGGTTTCCTACGACATTGCAGCGTTGGTTGGACACACAACGGCCGTGAATCAATTCACACTCGTACGTCCAACGATAAATCTTGTGCGCGGGCAAGACAGTGTTTGGAATTTTTCATTACTCAGCAGCAGGGCAGATACAACGCCCCCTTCCAAATCAGAGCTCGTCCTGAGGCTTAGAGACGTAGCAATCATCGATGGTACAATTCGCGTGGATGATCAAACGCGCTCGCGTGCACCGGTGAATACCTTTGATCCTTCGCACCTTTCATTGCGTCATGTAAATCTGCAGCTCTCAACACTCATTGATCTCGGGAGCCATGAGTATACAGCTGTGATTAATCATCTGTCCCTTGAGGATGAGATCTCAACGCAGTTCGACATAGATGATGCTTCGTGTGCAATACATGTAAGCTCTGGTGGACTCCAGATCCGTGCGCTGCGTGTCGAGATGCCGCGCACACAGTTCGCGCTCAAGGGACAAGTAATCGGTATCGACATTGAGAAGGAAGGACTAGCCCTAGAACGCATGCAGAAGCACCCGTTCGAGGGAACATTGCAGGCCAGTCGCGTCTATGGAGACGATATCCGATATTTCCTCCCGTTTCTGGATGTCGAAGACTCTTACGCACTCAACACAGACGTGGTCTTCACTGGTGATCGTGTGTTCCTTTCGGCGATGGACCTCAGGGCAGGCACAGCTGCATTAAAAGGCAGTGTGGAAGTAACGGGCCTCATGGGCAAAAAACCACTCTTTCTTCGTGTCCTCCTGCAGGACTCACGAGCTCGGTACGAAGATGTGCGCAAGTGGCTTACCTTCCTGCAGCTGCCCAAATTGGATTTCGTAGGCACCACACAGATGAAGCACCTGGAGATGAAGGGACATCCCTCGGATTCGCTGTGGTTTGATATCAACGGCACCGATGATCTGGGTTCATTCGATGGGCAGATGACGCTGTACCTGAATGCATCACCGATGGCGTATAAGCTCACAGCGAATGTTCGTAATGTTGACCTTTCGGTTTTCGAGCCAACCCTGGGCTCCTGTAGTCTTAATGGATCAGTAGACCTGGATGGACAAGGATTTACACTCAGTGAGCTTCGCGGACGGTATGCCATTGAGCTTCAGCGCTCCGTTGTAGCAGATGAGAACATTCGCTCTGCACTGTTCTCTTTTACAGCCGATGGTCAAGGGATTACCGACATCGATACGCTGGCCATCGATGTTACGCCGTTCAAGCAGGATGAAGAGGATGTACAATACGATGAGTATCTGCGGCAGCTGCTTGCCGCCTCCGGTACCATCGATGCCCGGTCAGATACGCTGGCGTATCGTCTGCATTTGAATGCCAGTGGACTCGATCTTCAGAAGTTGCTCGATCAGACATCTCTGCCAACAGGACTTACGTGCGCGGTTGACATTGATGCTAAGGGGCTAACACTTGACGCGTTCTTTGGCACCATTACTGCCAAGGTGGACGAGTTTGCGCTCAACGATCGTGCGTTGTTGCCGTTCTCGCTAAACCTATCGTCAACGAGGCTGGCAGCCGGTCGTACGTTCAGCATTACTGCACCGTTTGCACGTGTGAGCGTGGAGGGCAACTATGAGCCCACAACGATCATAGAGTCTATCCCGAGCATTGCCGCCATGCTTACCACCACTGCCATGCGCAGGGTGTACCCGTTTACAGAGACCAGTTCGGTAAACGACGACTACGAGTCTGTGGCGCTGAAGCAATACGACGCAGCATTTGACATCCAGTTGCTTGATGCCTCGCCGTTTAATGTGTTTCTAGATAACTCCACGATATCCACTCGCTCGGCTGTCAAGGGCCGCATTGTCTCGGATTCGACCCGACTTGACCTGTTCCTTGATGATGTAACGATTACAGATCTGCTCTTTCGAGCAGATTCGACAATTGTTACAGCAGACCCCTGCACGATGCGCGGCCAAATGCGATATAGCGTATTTGATTCACTTCCCAATGCAGAGCATATCGACGTAACGGCTTCGTGCGAACGAAACGTATTTGTTGGCGGTAACTCGTTTGGCCAGCCTCGCATCAAACTGCGCGGTAACGACTCTTCACTCTACAGTGTGGTGGGCGTCAATGCCAATGGCATAGATGCTCTTGTTGGCGTAACGTCTGTGTACCGCAACGGACAGTTAACGATGTTGGTCGATACGATCACGGCTGCCGTTGACAAACAGCGCAAGTTGGAATGGGTATCGCTCAGTGATGCTAAGGTCCACGTTCGCAATCAGACATTTGATGTAACAGGCTTGACGCTTCGTCGATCAGACGGAGAGGTCCTCTCAATCGAAGGTGTCTGCTCGCTGGAACGATTTTCGAATCTGCACCTGCAGGTCACGGATTTTGCTCTTGATGATGTCTCACGTTTTGTAGACCTCGAAGAGGGACATCCTCTGATGTTCCTCAACGGGAAGGTCAGAGACCTAGACCTATACGTCAATGGCACGTGGGAAAAACCAGTGATCACCATGCGCGTACGTGCAGACGATGTGGAGTACAACCACGAGATCATCGGCTCGCTTTCAGCATCAATGCGATACGCAGAGCGCGACGTTATCGGCAAGTTGAATATTTCGAATAACCGCATCCCCAACGCACCGAATACGCTGGCAATCGATGTTCGGCACCTACCAGTAGACCTTGGTCTGCGGAATGTCTCTCAACGCTGGGTCGATGGTGGTGTGATCGACATCGACCTTCGGGCAACCAAGCTGGCATTGGCGGCCGTAGAGCCATTCCTTCCAGCGGTAGAGCGCGTGCAGGGATTAGCAGACGGCGTTGTGACGATGCGTGGCTCACTGCCAAGCAATGTGCAACTGGGTGGCTCGGCCGTGTTTAAGAATGCAACATTCCTTACATCACCGACAAACATTGTGTATCGTGCCGAGGGATCACTTCACCTCGAGGGGTCGAGGTTGTTCCTGGATACCATCCGCGTGCGCAATTTGGACCGCGACCGCAGGGGTGGTGCAGCTGTGGCAAATGGCGTCGTGACCTTTGACGGCCTTTCAGTTTCTCGGGTTGACTTCAGCGTGGTCAGCAAAGGCATCCTGATCATGAACAAAGGATCTCAGGCGCGCAATCCAAAGGTTTTTGGTGACATCGTTGTTGCCAGCGGCAGTAAGCCCATCATGTTCTACGGTCCACTCGATGCACCTGTGCTCTCCGGTGATGTCGATGTACTCTTTGCAGACATCATCTTCCCGCAGGAACGCTCCAGCACGAAGGCCAAGTACTCGGCGTTTATCTACCAGCGATCACGTGACAAGCAGCCGGCTCGTTCGGTGCTTGACACCACGACTATGCTGCGTGTATCGGATAACTCCAGTGCACAAAGCAGGGAGCAGGCAGCCGAAGTCATTACCGAGGTGATGAAGTCTACAACCGCGGCATTCAGCGACATCCTACGGTTCAACTTGAACATCTACCTGCGGGGTCGCACGTTGATGACTATGGTGCTGGGGTTCCTCGAGATTCTGATTGCGGATCTAGAGCCCGTGGATGCTGCTAAGCCCCTTACCATCACTGGACGTTTCATTGACAACTCGGTGAACATGAGCGGACGCGTGCGTGTGAAGGAAGGAACCTCGACGTACAAGTTCTACAAGCCATTCTCTGCGAGCGGCACATTAGACTTTACGCAAGGGGGCATGGGCAACCCGACGCTAAATCTTAAGGCGATCTACAATGGTAGGCGCATGAACATTCAGAGTAATGACCCCGAAACCTACAGAGTTGTGATCGACATTTCCGGTACCAAGCAGCGTCCAATTGCTAACTGGTCTTACTATCGCAACGATCGCAAGCAGGAAGGCGATTCGGCCAAGGTTACAGGAGACGCGCTTATGCTGCTGCTGCTTGGCCGCACGCAGGACGAGTTAACGTCTACCGGACAAGGCAACCTCGTAAACGAAGTCAACTCCTCGATGTCTGCGGTGGCAACAAGTGCCCTAGGCGACCTGCTCAGTGGGGTAGGGGGCTTGGTACAGTCGGTGCAGATGGATCTTGGCTCAGACTTTTCACAGACACAACTCACCGTGTCGGGTCAGCTGTGGAGTGATGTGGTCTACCGGCTCACGGGACAAGTGAGTGACTTTGCCGGTAACAGCACCATCACAGTTACCGTGCCGTTTACCGTGCTCAAGAACTCCGACGCAATGCGCTACTTCAACCTTGATATCTCAAGGTCGGTTAACAACACAGGGAACATTACGCGATTCCAGCGGTTGTGGGAGATCAAGCTCGGGGCAAGGCTGCCTTAGAGCTCCTTGATCAACTCACGTGCAATCACGATGTGCTGGATCTCCGATGTACCCTCATAGATCTCGGTGATCTTAGCATCACGTAGGTATCGCTCTACTAAGTATTCGCGCACATAACCGTAACCGCCGTGTACCTGAATTGCCTCGAGTGCGTTATGGACGGCTGTTTGAGATGCAAACAGCTTTGCCTGAGCAGCGGCTTTGATGTAGTTCTGATGCTGATCCTTGAGATACGCTGCGCGGTATGTGAGCATACGCGCGGCTTCAAGGCGTGTTGCCATATCAGCAAGCTTGAGCTGAATCGCCTGAAGGTCTGCGATTGGCTTGCCAAATGCCTTACGCTCGGTCGAGTACTTGATGGCTGCTTCCGTTGCACCCTTGGCAATACCTAACGCTTGTGCTGCGATGCCAATGCGTCCGCCATTGAGTGACTCCATGGCAATCTTAAAGCCCATGCCCACGCCACCAAGCACTTGATCATCTGGAACGAAGACATTGGTCAGTCCGATCGAGCAAGTATCGCTTGAACGGATACCGAGTTTGTCTTCCTTGAGTCCTGGCTCGAAGCCTGGCGCATTGCGGTCTACGATAAAACACGTGATGCCCTTATGGCGCAGCTCGCGATTTGTTTGCGCCATCACAAGATATGTGTTGGCAGTTGTGCCGTTCGTGATCCAGTTCTTTGTGCCGTTAAGAACCCATCCGCCGTCTACCTTAACTGCATTGGTGCTTTGCGAGGTTGCATCTGAGCCGGCCTCCGGCTCGCTCAAGCAGAAGGCGCCGTGGATCTGTCCGCTGGCAAGTGGACGCAGCCACTTGTCCTTTTGTTCATCATTCCCATACGTTTCGAGTCCCCAGCACACGAGTGAGTTGTTTACCGACATCACCACGCCCACAGAGGCATCAACCGCGGATATCTCTTCCATGGCGATCACGTAGCTCATGGCGTCGAGCCCAGATCCGCCCCATTCAGGAGAGACCATCATGCCAAGAAATCCTAGCTCGCCAAGTTTCTTGATAATCTCCGTTGGAAACTCACCAGACTTGTCACGATCAATAGAAGACGGTGCTACTTCGTCCGCTGCAAACTGACGTGCAGTTTCACGGATCAATTCGTGTGTCTCTGAGAATTGTAGGTTGAAGCTCATGGTATATGCTCAATGATGAACGTGATACAAGTTGCGGTGCTGCCGCACAAGTGGGCGCAAAATTACAAAACAACCGACCTTGAAACCGAACCGAGAATTGCCATTCTTGACGCACCCGTAACACATGGTACATTACCCGGACGCTCCATAAGGGTAAGGTATCCCAGATACGCAAAGGCCATCGCTTCTTTTTCCTGCCAGTGTTGGTGGACAACAACGCGAGCAGGTGATTGGTTCTCTTCGAGCAACGCTGCAATGCGTTCCATGAGGAAAGAATTCTGCGAGCCCCCTCCAGAGATGATGATCTCTTGTGTCAACGGAGCATAGCGCATGATGTGGTCCACGATAGACCATGCCGAAAGCTCTGTCATGGTTGTCACGACGTCTTCCAGGGGGCTTGATGGATGCGAGTACTTTGTGATCAGGCGCTTGGCCTCATCAAGAGTGAATAGCTCGCGTCCGGTAGACTTCGGAGGCTCTGCTGCAAAGTAGGACATCGTTTTCATATCTGCCAGCATCGGAGTTATGGTGCGTCCTGCGCGCGCTACAGACCCATTGTGATCATACTGCTTCCCGAACGTCAGGCGAGCTCCTGCATCGATCCAGACGTTGCCTGGACCCGTATCGAAGGCATGCAAGGAATCAAGGCTGCATGAAGGGGGCAGGATGGTGATGTTCGCCATACCGCCGATGTTGAGCGCCACGCGATGCAGGCGATCGTCACAAAGAGTTGCATGATCGAAGATCGGCACAAGAGGAGCCCCTTGTCCACCAAGAGCCACGTCTGCAGAACGAAAATCACTGATGACCGGTCTTCCAAGCAATGCGCTCAGGGCAGATCCGTTACCGATCTGCCATGTCGAATGCGGTGGATGGTGCCAAATCGTCTGACCGTGAACGGCGATGGCTTCGGCTGTTGCGTTGGTTTCGTGCTCAATGCTCATAACGGCATCAGCATACTCACGAGCGAGCATGAAGGCAAGGTCTGAGAGTACCTCAAGGGATGTATCGGACTGCAGCGCTTGGCGTATCAGATCTTGTGTGTTCTCCTGAAACGAGATGCTCTTGAATGCAAAAAGGGACACCGCATCACGGTCTCCCTTTTGTTCAATGTCGCATAGTGCTACGTCGATCGCGTCGATGGACGTGCCTGTCATCACGCCGGCAATGCGCATTACGGCGTCACGAGCATATCTGAACGGCGAACATCGCCAGTGTCTTTACCAAGATTGATCAGTTGCGGTTTTGATTCCGAGACCTTGTCTTGGATGTACATGAGGGCTTTCATCAACGCCTCTGGACGCGGAGGGCAACCTGAGACGTAGGCATCAACAGGTAAGAACTGATCGATACCCTGCACAACAGGATATGAACGGAACATTCCGCCTGTGGATGTGCACACGCCCATCGCGATGCACCACTTAGGATCTGGCAT
>JBEBCJ010000028.1:0-11297 GCA_041157865.1 Bacteroidota bacterium | reverse complement strand
ACTCCCTTCCGCAGTGTGAAGGTATAGGTACGATGATCGTCAGAGATTGTCGGGCGCGATTCTGCCAAGACTGGATAGAGCTCGGTAGTCTCAAAGTCCTGCTCAAGTAGCTTCTCGTATACCCGATTAAAAAGTGCACTTGAGGACGCATCATTGGTGACCATCGGATTTAGGCCCTCTGGATCAGAAAGCTCATGTATCACTGCCCAGTCGCCTTTGACTGGTTCTCCCACATCACCGCCGCCTGTATTATCGCCCCCTGACGAACAAGCAGCAAGTGCAACTGATACAATTACCGCGATAAATACGGTTATGAAAAAACGCATGTTACTCATCATCACTTTGAAAATATGTGACACTTCGCAGATCCTGTGTAGTTGTAGAAGTAGACTTTGCTTCAAGATGTCGTTGGAGGTTCTCGGCAAACGCTTGTGCGGCATTGTAGCCGTATGTCTTCAAAAGATGGTTCAGAGCTATCGTTTCAGAAATGACAGTAACGTTCTTGCCCGGGAAGATCGGCAGTTTAACTGATGGTATATCCACGCCGAGTATATCAACAGTAGACTCACCAAGGCCGAGACGGTCGTATTCGTGGATCTCGTTGTAGTTCTCGAGTTCTACGATTAACTCAAGTCGCTTTTGAAACCGTATCGCTCGTATGCCGAACATCTGGCGAACATCGATCAGCCCAACACCGCGTATCTCGACGAGATGTTTCACCAATGATGAGCCTGTGCCCATAAGTACGCTTTCACGTTTCTTGGTGAGCATCGTTGCATCATCAGCTACAAGACGGTGCCCTCGTTCTACCAGGTCAAGCGCGATCTCACTCTTACCTATGCCACTGTCACCAACGAAGAGCATCCCGATACCATACACATCAACAAACGATCCGTGCAGTGTTACCTGTTCGGCAAACTGATCATCAAGATACTCGCTCAAGAGGTATATCGTCTTTGTTGTATCAAAAGGTGTAGTCAAGACAGCTACACCATGACGCTGCGCAATCTCGAGTAGATCTGCATCGAGCTCATGATCATTTGCACAAACAATCACCGGGACGCTGAACGAACAGATCGTTTCAAACGCAGAGCGTCGATCGCTGTCGGACAAGCTTTTGAGATAGTAAAACTCGGTATTGCCAAAGAGCTGAACACGATAGTATGTGAACAGTTCTGTAAAACCTGTTAGTGCTAGCTGTGGTCGATGCAGACTCTTGTCTGTGATCTTGTTATCGAGTCCTGTATCAGAGGTAAGCTGACGCAGGTGAACGGGGCCAGCAAGAAGCTCACGAACAATGACAAATTCCTTCCGTACAGCATTGGGAACGATCATGGTCAATTTGTATAGTTATGCGCGGATGGTTGAATGTTTATCATGTATCCGACCAAGTTGTCGTTGAATCTTCTCGCCTGCATCATGCACTGCCTTTGTAAGATCGCCAGCAGATTCACGCCCCACTAACAATTGACCTTGAATCTTTACTGTAAACTCACATGACATTTCAAGTGGCCCTTGGTCAATGATCGCATCAACACGGATGATATGATTCCCATATCGTTCGAATGATTTCGCCATTTCAATCACTGTAGAGTTCTCTGCCTCGGTGATCGAGCAGTGGCGGGATGTTACATGGATGTCCATCGATACCTCCTACAACTAGATGAGAAGAACGAACCGACCGAATCCTTTCGAACATAGGTATTGCATTGGTCTTGTTCAAGGATTTGTGGTGGTCCTGTCAGTATGACGAAGAACGAACATAATTCCTATATGAATCCCAATACCACCTATATCAAGCGTATAGTCCTGCGCCATGCGTTCAGGTGGACGTGCAGTAAAACTCTTGGCTACCTGCTGCATAAAAGCGCCACGCACCGGTACGTAGCGATACGAGAGCTCCATCCTCAGGCCCGAGCGCACCGGCGCGCGAGCACTACCGTCAAAGCCCAACGACACGCCTGAGCGAAGCTCGGTTGCAAGATGGTACATCCAATCATTGAATCGCTCGCCCCTTCTGCGTGCTCCCAATCGACTTGAGCTCGATAGGTCTTCGTACCACTGCAAATGAGAAAATGCAAGGCCTACGGCAGCGCCTACGTAGGTCGTGAATTGACGATCAACAGGATAGATGTCGTAACACAGCATCACGGGGATCGTTTCCAGATTGATATTCTGTGTGATGTTCTGAGCAGGCGCAAGCGGTAAGGGTACTTTCAATGGATCGTAGTCGTAGTTCTCACGCAGCGTGGCGCGGGTAAAGCCCACAGAGAGGCCGATCGATTGATGTTCGTCAACATGGCGCGAGATGCGTAGCGACCCGCTGATGGGCGTGTCGAATTCTCTTCGTTTACCACCAAGTATCGTTGCATAATCCTCAAAGAATGTGTAGGCCGAGGTGCCCCACGTGTAGCTCAAGCCCGGCTCTATACGAAGACCCGCACGCTCTATGAACGTTGTGCGTTGCAACGGCGCGAGTGACTGCGCTTCAATGATGCAGGGGACCAGAAATGACAACACCACAGAAACAAGGTGCTGCGCCATTGTCAAGGCAGATAGCTTGCCCACAGAAAGGCTCAAAGGATGCGTTTACCAAGTGACGATGCAATGATTTCGACCGCAAACTCTGCTGTACGGTTCTTATCATCCAATACCGGGTTTACTTCGGCCACCTCCAGAGATGCATAGGCGTCAAGCTGGGAGATCATCTCCATAAGAAGATGTGCCTCACGCAGAGTAAGACCTCCATTCACCGGTGTGCCAACTCCTGGTGCCACGGCAGGATCTACGCCATCAACATCGAACGAGATGTGCACGTGATCAACCTTGCGAGACATATCCTCAATAACTCGGGATGCGATCTCATACATGCCGAGCCTGTCTACATCAAACATTGTATAGGCCTGTATACCGAGTTTATGAATGAGTTCCCGCTCTCCTGGATCGATACTGCGAAGGCCGATCATGGCAAGATTCTCGGGTGCAAGTTTTGGGAAATCACCTGCAATGCCCGTTAGACTTGGGTGGCCAATGCCCATGGCAATGGCTACGGGCATACCGTGAATGTTGCCGCTCGGGGTAGTATCCGAGGTATTCATGTCTGCATGCGCATCAATCCAGATTACGCCAAGCCGCTTTGCATGTTCTCGGCAATGTGCCCCAATACCAGCAAGCGAGCCAACGCTCATGCTGTGATCTCCACCGAGGATGAGGGGGAAGTCACCGCCATCGAGAATGCCCTTTACTCGCTCGGCCAGAATAGCAGACATCCCTGCAACCTCTGGAAGGTACTTGAGTTTCGTGTCCTGCAGCTCCTGAACTTCGATGTTACGAATTGGGATATCCCCCTCGTCAACAACAGTATAGCCGAGCGATTCTAGCTTGATGTCGAGATCTGCAACACGAATAGCTGAGGGCCCCATGTCTACGCCCCGACGATCAGCTCCAAGGTCGATGGGAAAACCCAGCATACGGATTGTGGTTGTTTTACGCACGGCGGTTGCCCATTAAATGCTGCAGTACAGTATGCAGCTGACGTTTCAGATCCTTACGCTGCACGACCAGATCCACAAAACCGTGCTCAAGCAAAAACTCTGAACGTTGAAATCCTTCAGGAAGCTTTCTACGGATTGTTTGCTCTATAACGCGCGGACCAGCGAACCCGATGAGTGCCTTCGGCTCTGCAATAATGATATCGCCCAGCATTGCATACGAGGCACTAACTCCACCAGTTGTCGGGTCGGTAAGAATCGATATATAGGGCAGTTTGGCTTCTGCTAACTCTGAGAGGAACGCGCTGGTTTTGGCCATCTGCATGAGTGATAACGCAGCCTCCTGCATGCGGGCACCGCCCGAGGCACTTATGAAGACAAATGGCATCTCATCCTGCAGAGCACGGCGTCCGGCGCGCACGAACTTTTCACCAACGACGCTTCCCATTGAGCCACCGATGAAGCCAAAATTCATGCAACCAAATGCTACGGGCATACCATGAATGTCCCCTGTTCCCGTTGTTACTGCATCCGGAAGATCACTCTTGGAGTATGCTTCCTTGAGGCGCGCCTTATAGGGACGTGTGTCGACAAACTCCAATGGATCGGCAGAGCGAACAGACGTATCAGTCTCGCGGAATGTTCCGCGGTCAAAGAGTACATCGATATACTTCGCACTTCCAACACGGAAATGGTGCGAGCAGGATGGACATGTAAACGCATGTTCTTCAAGCTCTTTGCGGTAGATCACAGTCGAACACTCGGGACATTTCGTCCACAAGCCGTCGGGCATCTCACGCTGCTGTTGTTCAGCGGAGATGTTATTGTTTTTTCTTAGAAACCATGCCATGGCGCAAAAATACTGCTCAACAGGCTTACGGCACCACGACAAAGCAACGTGGCAGTGAATTCACGATCACAGTATACATGCCAGGCAGTAGCGATTGTAAGGAGGAAGGGTCTGTGGGATACGACTGACCGTTAAGGTCGTATAAAGCAGAAGCGTTTCGTACACAGTCGTGTGAAAGCAGAGCAGACTGGTGAACAATGATCGTTGACTGATCGTAAACGTCTAACACACGTTCGTCTGTGACATCTGTTGTTATCACCGGCACTTCATGAAATGCCAGTGCTCCAACACCTTCGCCGTTAACAAGCCATGGGCCCTGGAAGATGGTCGAGCCATCGTCGTATGCATAGTCTGGTACATACGAAACAGAAGAAACCGGTTTTGAAAACCGAAGAAGTGCCGAATTGCCCTGGATCATTACGGATTCTGGATGCAGCTTTCCGTCGTTGTTAGCAAACCACGCTTGGCTCGACGTTCGAATCTTGCCGGCTACGATAACGTCTGACGTCATGCGCAACCCTACTGCGCGGTCGAAGTCTACACGCACGCTGTTTTGATCCAGCGCTACCACCTGCCTCACAGCCGGTGAGGAGCGGTAAACACCAGGCTGCATACCCAATTCGTTCCTCTTGTAGATTTCAAAGAGTTGCGCACCTAGCATCCCATAGCCTTGCCCGCCATAATGGCAACCGTCATGGGCCGGCAGCGCACTTGCAGCATGTACGATCACGTTCGGGAACATCTGCTCAAGCCTGCGCTGCTCGTCGCGAAGCTTGGCGTGGTTTGGACCAGCACAACCGGGCCTGATCTGCACGACAACAACATATTGCAGATTAGGCAGATCTTGATTCCATGCAGCATACAACTGCTCAAACAGATTAGTGTAGTTTTCTGAGCTGTGGTTCGACTCACCCTGGTACCAGAATAGCCACTTGATCTGGTTCTGCATACCACTTTTGATCACTCGATAGAGCCAGCTCCCATAGATAGTCGACCGGTTTAGCCGATTGTTCATGTCTGGCAGATGTTGCTCAATGCGTGTTCCACCAACACCACCGTTGATGCACAAACTTGGCACACCCATGTTATCTGCCATGGCATTCTGTAGATGCAGGCCCCATGCCCCTACATGCGGTCCGCCACCGTTACCGTCCGTCCTACTCCCGTAGAATATGGTGTCGGAGGCAGAAGAACTAAAATTCTTTCCAAAAGTTCTGGCCCATGCCGAAGGCAAGAGTGCTGCGTCGCCAAAAATGGAGTTTGATTGACCGGTAACAGTGAACGCAACACCAGATACGATATTAATTGCCGCGTATGCGGTATCTAGTAAGGGGCTACCTGTGTCTGCCATCACAACTATACTGCTGAGACCAAAACCAGCAGGCGCTGATGTCCATGGTATCGTTTTCAGCATTCCAGCACGTACATCATACGTCGTAGTTTTGATTGGCAGCCCATTTGTCTCGGTTTGGACAACAACAGAGCGAACATTAGCTGTGTTTACTCGATAAATGATGTCGTGCGAACGATTAGGCTCAAGAACTGCCATATTCTTGGGGGCCTGCAGCACTGTTACAGGTTTCGGTGGCGGCTCTTTGTACTGGGCTATGCTGTAGCGCTTGTGGAGATACTCCTCGGCAGCGGCTCTTTCTGATGCACCGAGCGCTCGGTCAAAGAGCACAACTTCAGCTAATGTCCCGTTCAGGCAGTAACCCCGCTGATATGCGCCAATGAAAATGATGCTGTCTACATTGGCCGGTATCTCACCCGAAGCCACTTCCTTGCCGTTATAGGAGATGGACGCAAGTCTAGATTTCTCGAGAAAGGTCACACGAATAACGGTTGGCCCACTCATAGCGGACTCAGCCATGATCATATTGTCGAAATTACCCGAATGCAGAAGGGTAGGCTGGCCAGGCTGGCTTGTGAACAAAGCTCTCGACATTCCAGACACCATGTTATTCGCTGAATGGATACCGTTCCATTCGAACACGAGATACATGGTATAGTCTTTGCCAATGGGAAAAACGGATGGACCGGTAAGAAATGATGATCCGTTGAAGAGATGGGCGGCCTTGCCGTTGATTTGTTTCTTGGTGACACTACCACCGTCAGAAACTCGGCAAACATGACCTCCAACGATCGAACCCCATGTTGCTAGCTGATCACCGGAACTTGCAGACGTTGAGTACGTCACCAGCGTGTCTGAACGCAACCACAGCAGGTTGCCACTACGCGGCATCTGCGCTACAGCCGAGCACGTGAACAGAACAAGAATTGCAGAAAACAGCACTCTCATCAGTCCCTCCAGAGAATCGACTATTTGGAGATTTCCAAGATCTCGTACTGAATCACCCCTGCAGGAACCTTTGTCTCAACAATGTCGCCAACAGTCTTTCCCATCAAGGCTTTACCAAGAGGACTTGTAACAGAGAGCTTGTTCTGCTCAAAGTCTGCTTCCTCGGGAGAGACCATTTGATACAGGGTAGACTTATTAACCTTTTTGTTTAGAAGCTTAACTCTAGACAGGATGTACACCTTGTCGTCGGGAAAGTCTCTACTGTCGATTACTTGCGCCTTTGAAAGTGTGGTTTGGATTTTTGAAATGCGGATCTCGAGCAACTCCTGAGCGTGTTTGGCTGCGTCGTAGTCGGCATTTTCCGACAAGTCACCGTGGGAGCGCGCCTCTGCGATCTTTTGCGCGATGTCACGGCGTCCGTTCGTTGTCAGTTCCTGCAGCTCTGCCTGCAGCTGCAATAGATATTCTTTCGTGAGATATACGGCATCCCCTGCCATAGAGCATCCCTACAAGTAGTTTCACAGTTGTGGTGACTGATAAAAAAAACAAAGCCGCGCGGCGGCTTTGTTCGTGTATGTCCTAATCTACGCAAGGCAGTTTGGCCCTGCAAGGGGCACATTACAAGTGTCGCAGTAAGTGTCCCATTTTATCGCGCTTTGTCTCTAAGTATTGCTGATTTGAAGCATTTGCTTCGATCTCCAGTGGCACAAGATCGACTACCTCAAGTCCATGAGACTGCAGGCCCACCCGTTTCTTTGGGTTATTGGTCATCAACCTCATCTTGCGCACCCCAAGTTCGTGCAGGATCTGAGCACCTATGCCGTAGTCGCGTGGGTCTGGCGGAAAGCCCAAATGCGTATTAGCCTCAACAGTGTCTAGTCCTTGCTCTTGCAGAGCGTACGCCTTTATCTTGTTGACCAAACCTATTCCACGACCTTCTTGACGCATGTAGAGCACAACTCCCCTGCCTTCACGCTCAATGACATCGAGGGCAGCATGCAGCTGTGGTCCGCAGTCGCAGCGTAACGATCCGAAGACGTCGCCCGTGAGGCACTCGCTGTGCACCCGCACGAGCACTGGAGTTCCATCATGGATGTCACCCTTGATGATGGCAACGTGTTCCTTGCCATCGAGGCGGTTTTCGAACACACGAAGAACAAAGTCTCCATGCTCGCATGGGAGCTTGGCTTCGGCTACCATCGTGACTAACTGCTCTGTCTTTCTTCGGTATGCAATCAGGTCTTGAACCGAAATCATCTTGAGCTCATGTTGCTTTGCCATCGGCAACAGATCTGGCACCCGGGCCATGGTACCGTCGTCGTTGAGAATCTCACATAAGACCCCTACAGGTCGTAAACCCGCCAACGTCATAAGATCAACGACTGCCTCGGTGTGCCCTGCTCTGCGAAGGACGCCTCCGTTTACCGCTATCAGAGGAAAAATATGTCCTGGACGGGCGAAGTCATCTGGCCCCACAGAGTTATCTGCCAAGGCCTTAACCGTGGCATTTCTATCGTGTACAGAGATTCCTGAGGTTGTGCCGTGACTGTAATCAATGCTTACCGTAAATCTTGTGCCATGCAGAGCTGTATTCTCTGAGACCATAAGCGGAAGCTTAAGTTCTTGAGCTCGCTCCTCGGTAACACTAACGCAGATGAGACCCTTTCCATGGGTTGCCATGAAATTAATGTTCGACTCAGTGCATAACTCTGCAGAGCAGATAAGATCGCCTTCATTTTCACGATCCTCATCGTCTACAACAATGATGCATTTGCCATTTCGAAGCTCTTCAAGAGCATCTTCAATCGAATCGAGCATGGTTGTATGGGTCACTTAGAGACTACATTGCCGATGGAGGACTTGTCAAACTTTACGTGACAGTTTGGAGCAATGGTAACGGTAACGGTTGTCTCATCGATTTCATGAACGGTTCCATGAATACCGGCCGACATGGTAACGCTGTCGCCCTTCTTGACGCTGGAAACAAGCGCCTGGTGCTGTTTTGCGCGTTTCTGCTGTGGCCTGATGATCATGAAATACATGATAGCGATCAATGGACCGAACATGATCAAAAATGACATCAATTGATCACCAGTTCCTCCGCCAGCCCCTTGAGGTGGTGCCATGAGTAAAAGGATCGGCATATCTACTCCATCTATGTGTGTGTTAGGAACGTTGCTGATTGAGTTGTTCAATCATCGCTGAAGACCATTGACGAAATGTACCCTCGAGAATTTTCTGTCTTGCCTGACGAACAAGCCACATATAGAGGCCGATGTTCTGAGCCGTGGCAATCATTAACCCAAGAATCTCGCCAGCATGGAACAGGTGGCGAAGATACGCCATAGAATAGTTAGCACTGCTGTCGACGCCCACGATAGCGTCAATGGGTTCATCGCGCTGTTTCCAAGCAGCATTCTTGATGTTAACCCTGCCAGTGGTTGTAAACAGAGTCCCATTCCTGGCATTTCGGGTTGGCATCACACAGTCGAACATATCAACGCCAAGTCCGATACAGCGCAGGATATTCTCTGGTGTACCAACTCCCATGAGGTAGCGCGCCTTATCCGCTGGAATGCGAGCGGTAGAAACTTCAGCAATCTCATACATGTTTTCCGAAGGCTCTCCTACACTGAGTCCGCCTATGGCATAACCGTCAAAGTCCATGCCTACCAGTTCGTCCATACACTGCACGCGCAGATCTTTGAAGACGCTACCCTGCCCAATACCAAACTGCAGCTGGTGATGTCCGTACAAGAATGGTGAGCGCATATGGTGATCTCTGCCGCGACGCGCCCAACGAAGCGACAATTCCATTGATACTCGTGCATCGGTGTAGGTTACTGGGTATGGGGTACACTCATCAAGCACCATGAACACATCAGAACCAATTGCCCGTTGAGTCTCCACCACACTCTCTGGTGTAAATAAGTGTCGAGAACCGTCTATATGAGACTGAAACTCAACGCCCTCTTCCTTCATCTTTCGCAATTCCTTCAATGAGAACACCTGAAATCCACCACTATCTGTGAGGATAGGTCGGTCCCATGTGCTGAACTTATGAAGTCCACCGAGTGTTTTTAACGTCTCAGTTCCGGGGCGTAAGTACAGGTGGTAGGTATTGGCAAGGATGATTGGAACATCCAGCTCTCGTAATGTGCGGTGGTCCATTGCCTTGACTGCCCCTTGCGTGCCTACGGGCATAAAGACTGGTGTGGCAATTTCTCCGTGGGCAGTTCGTAGTTTGCCGGCCCTTGCTTGGGAGTTGGGGTCGGTGGCTTCTAACTGAAAGGGTTTTGTCTGGATGTTCATGGGCCAACAAAACTAGCCCCTTATCGTCATTCAGCGCGTTTGAACAACGATTATTTCATGTTTCATGTATCAAGAGGTTTTACCAATGGCAGTTCTCGTAGGAAAACGTGCACCAAAATTCTCAGCGCAGGCAGTAATCGACGGCGGTGAGATAGTCGACAACTTCTCACTCGATCAATACCTTGGGAAAAAGCATGTGATATTCTTCTTCTACCCGAAAGATTTCACGTTTGTCTGTCCAACAGAGCTTCATGCTTTTCAGGAAAAGCTTGCCGAATTCGAGTCGAAGGGTGTTGCTGTTGTTGCCTGTTCAACGGATACTGAGCAGTCGCACTGGGGCTGGCTTCAGGTTCCCAAATCGCACGGTGGCATTCAAGGAGTAACCTATCCTATCGTCGCAGACACGAACAAGACGATCTCATCGAATTTCGATGTACTTGCCGGAACTTATGAGTACAACGAAGATGGTGAGCTAGCTGCTACGAACGAACTTATAGCGTATCGCGGTCTTTTTCTCATCGATAGAGACGGTATCGTTCAACACCAAGTTGTGAACAATTTTCCTCTTGGACGCAGTGTCGATGAGGCCATGCGAATGGTAGATGCTCTGCATTTCTTTGAAGCAAAGGGCGAGGTTTGCCCGGCAAACTGGAAGCCAGGTGCTGATGGACTTAAGGACACGCACGACGGCGTAGCCTCTTATCTGTCAAATCACTGATACACAAGGTAGCAATAATGAATGGCGTTGTGCGCTGTGGTGCATAGCGCCATTTATTTTTTTGTTCTCCGTGGTCTTAGCTACAACCGTTGATGATGCCGCCTCCTATCACATCATCATCTTCGTACAAAACAACCGATTGTCCCCGAGCAATAGCTTTACGAGGCTCATCAAACTTCACGTGTAACGTTCCATCGGCATCAACATGGCACGTTGCCATGGCACCGCTGTCTTTGTAGCGGATCTTCGCCATACAACGTATCGGCTGATCCAAGGTTGCATACTTCTGTAGGTTTACAGAATGAGCTGTAAGTGTTGTGGCATCGAGCTTGTCCTCTGTACCCAGTTCAATGATATTGTCAGTAGGTAGAACGTTGAGAACATATAGTGGCTCACTGTGGGCAATACCAAGCCCCTTGCGCTGGCCAACGGTATAAAACGGATAGCCCTCGTGTTCACCTACAACCTTGCCGTCTAGCATAAACTGCCCTTTACCAATGGACCCGTCGATCTCAGGTCTTGCATCACGTAGAAACCGACGATAATCGTTATCAGGTATGAAGCATATCTCGTATGATTCTGGCTTCGATGCTATGTCCAGGTGCAACCTTTCCCCTTGTGCCCGTG
>JBEBCJ010000027.1:0-3046 GCA_041157865.1 Bacteroidota bacterium | reverse complement strand
GTCCACTTGCGGTCTCTGACACCAACGTGCTGATTTTTATCCCAGTAGGTGAGCGTAACGCAACGGTCGAAGTCTATGCCATGAGGTCGGGGCGTCTCGTGTTTCAACGTGAAGTTGGACTGCGAGCCTCGCGCGTCACAGTCATTGAAGAGATCGAGCATCACTTTGCAAAACACGTCGAACCGAAACGATTCACAAGCCGCGAGCTTGATGAACTCCAGATCATCACATCCTGGCTCTATCGCAGACGTGAACGCGCGCACACAGCGATCGTGCACGATGTGCATATGATTTCAGACTTGATTCATGATGCATTCAACGGCTTCGATAAAGATCGTGTGCAACGATCTATCGAGGCGCAACCAAGTGAATATTCGCAGCTACCGGAGTATGATGACTTCGGTGCTTGATGATATCTATGATACTGCCTATGCAGTTGTTGATGTCCGCACGCCTGCAGAATACATGCAGGGTCATATCGTTGGTGCAGTGAACATACCGTTGTTTAGCAACGACGAGCGAGCAGAGATCGGCACACTGTATACACAGGTCGGTGTGCAGCAGGCAATAGATCGAGGTCTCGAGATTGTCGGGCCGCGCCTGCGTGAATATGTGGAGCAGGCGCGTGCGCTTGGCAAGCCCCTTATCGTCTACTGTTGGCGAGGGGGTATGCGCAGCGGATCAATGTCGTGGTTGCTTTCAACAGCGGGCATCAAGGTGCGCACGATCCCCCGCGGATACAAAGGGTTCCGAGCAGCTGCCCACGAAATGATAGCGCGTCCATGGAAGTACCGCCTTGTCATAGGAAAGACTGGTGCTGGCAAGACAGACTTTCTGCATCAGCAGATTGCACATGGAGAGCAGGTTATTGATCTGGAGGGTATTGCCAATCATCGCGGCTCTGCGTTTGGCCGTCTGGGACAGCAGCCGCAGCCTACCACAGAGCATGCGCTGAACAAGATCCATCATGCGATATCGACCTTTGATATTGGCAGGCCTGTCTGGATCGAAGATGAAAGCCGGACAGTGGGTAAGGTCCATGTGCCAGAGGTGATGTTCAAAGCAATGCAGCAGGCCGAGGTCTATGAGCTCGAAACCGGAATCGACCAGCGCATTGAAAATCTCGTGCGCGATTATGGTGCATTTACACAGGATGAACTTTGTGATGCTTTGCATGTTATCCGTGAAAAGCTCGGTGGAGAGCGCTATCAGCAAGCCGTAGAAGCAGTCCGAGCCAATGCACTTGCCGAGGCAGTGCGCGTGATACTTGAATACTACGACAGGACCTATGAGTACTGTCAGCAGCGAAGAATACAAGGAACACAACGACTATGATCAAACTCACGCAGTATTCGCACGGCGCAGGATGTGGATGTAAGATCTCTCCAGCGATCCTCGATAGTATCCTGCAATCAAACATTGTGATGCCGAATGATGCTCGATTGATCGTTGGCAATGCATCAAAGGATGATGCTGCCGTCTACGATCTTGGTGACGGCACAGGCATCGTGAGTACAACAGATTTCTTCATGCCTATCGTTGACGACCCGGTTGACTTTGGCCGCATTGCAAGTGTGAATGCCATCAGTGATGTCTATGCCATGGGTGGTAAGCCCATGATGGCCATCGCAATTCTTGGTTGGCCGGTGAACACCGTACCCGTGGAGGCTGCACAACAAGTACTCGAGGGGGCTCGCCTAGCATGCAATGATGCAGGGATCCCACTTGCTGGTGGACATAGCATAGACAGTCCAGAACCGATCTTCGGTCTTGCTGTTACCGGAAGAGTTGATCTCAAGCATCTCAAGACCAATACCGGTGCTCGTGAGGGAGATGTGCTCTTTCTTACCAAGCCCCTTGGCGTAGGAATTCTTACAACTGCTCAAAAGAAAGGCATCCTTCGTGATGAACATGCTACGCTAGCACGCGATGTGATGGCACGATTGAATAGTGCTGGTTATGAGTTCGGTAAACTCGATTACATACATGCGATGACAGATGTAACTGGCTTCGGTCTGCTTGGACATCTCATTGAGCTCTGTCAAGGGGCCAATCTTTCAGCCCAACTTGATTTTCCTGCAGTCCCGCTTGTTAACAGCGACGTGATACACGACTATCTCGACCAAGGCTCGTTCCCTGGTGGAACGACGCGCAATTTTCAGTCATATGGCCACAACGTAGCGGAGCTGACCGAGAAACAGAAGTATATCCTCTGTGATCCGCAGACTAGCGGCGGATTGCTCGTATCGGTAGACCCATCAAGAGTAGATGATTTTGTTGAGGTAGCAACTCGGATAGGGCACGCAGGGCTCCAGCCGATCGGTCGCATGATCACGAAGTCTGATCGCCTCATTCATCTATAGCTGAAATGCGCTTGCGGAAGATGATTGCCAGAATGTAGGACCAAAAGAAGCCCCCTGCAACTTTTGATACTACAGAAAGGGCAATCTCTTGCGGCATGAACGTACCAAAGGCAATCGTGATGAAAACGCTGCTGTCTACCATCGCTCCTGCAACATTTGAAAGGTTAGCACGGACAATCCACTTGCCCTTCAGCAAGGCGAACACTGTCCAGTCGATCAACGCTGCTGTTGTAAATGCAGTGCCTGATGCAATAGCAATGATGCCAGCCTCGGGAACGAGGATGTAGGATATCGCACCTCCGGCGAAGATCATTGCGAACATGCTCCACTTCTTCATTGTCAGCTGGAGGAAGTCGCGCAGCGACAGATCCAGGCCAATGAGGGTAAACGTTACGATCGGAACGGCACTTGGCCCGAATGTCGCAGCAAACAAGTTTGCGCCTACGATGCCGCTGAGGTAGACAAGAACAGCAAGTGCTGTCAGGAGTTGCTGCTTATTCATGGATTAGTCCTTCCAGTCGGCAATGAAAACATTCGTATCGCGCGTGCCACCATTATTGCGATTACTCGACCACACGAGTTTCTTGCCGTCAGGTGAAAACATCGGGAAGGCATTGAACATACTCTCGCTCGTTACTTGTTCCAGCCCAGTTCCGTCTTCACTAATCATGTAGATATGAAAG
>JBEBCJ010000026.1:0-30322 GCA_041157865.1 Bacteroidota bacterium | reverse complement strand
ATATCGACAGTAACGTTTTCCTGCATTACCAATAGACGATTTCCATTGGGCAGAACATCAAAGGAGTGCATTGCAAGATTGTATGCATTAGCCCCCTTTAAAGAGTCTACAATCGCCAGGTTCGTGTCGACGATGTAAATACTGGATGAGGCCCTCGCACCTGTTCCAGCGGATTGAAATACGGAGTAACCGAGTCTGCCGTCTGCCAAAACTCTGAAATCGAATGCGTATTCAGGAATAAACCGTGAATTCAACGGGTTCCCGTCGCTACCCAAAATCATCAAGTTGGGGGCATATGGTGGGTTCGTAACCCTAGAGTTCGGAGCTATATAGAGTGCACCTGGAGAGGGGTCTATACTGTTTACCACCGTTACCGGGGGTAATACCTGTGCGAACACATCGATGAGAGCAAACACTGTGAGCGCAGAAATCAGGGCAAGTGTGTTTTTCATAATCATAACAACCCAAATCCTAGGAAAACGTGACAAACTACGATGATGGAAGAAATCACGAATCTGTCCTCGTAACTTTGCGTTATGCTAGACATTAAAACCATCCGCGAAAACCCCGACCTTGTCAAAAACAACTGCATCAACAAACATGATAGCAGTGACATTGACCATTTGCTCCTGCTTGATGTCCGTAGAAGGACAATCATTCAAAATGTCGAGGATCTAAAGAGCACCAGAAATAGTGTTTCACAAGAGATATCTGCCTTCAAGAAGAGCGGACTAGATGCCTCTGAAAAGATCATAGCGATGCGGGAAGTTGGCGACAGAATCAAGAGTTTGGATGATGAACTACGCTCCGTAGAGGAAGAGATATCCGAGATCATGCTCTTGATTCCGAACATAGCACATCCTTCTGTGCCTATCGGAAGGGATGCCAACGACAATGTGGAAGTACGGAGGAATGGTTCGTGCGAAGACAGAGCCCATAGAGTAGATCATATCGAGATCTCGCAGCAACTCGGAATCCTTGATTTCGAACGGGGTGCTAAGGTTACTGGTTCTGGATTTGGATTCTATGTTGGGAAAGGGGCTCGCCTGGAACGCGCCTTGATCAATTTCTTTCTGGATGTAAATACCAATGAGAGTGGATTTACGGAGATAATGACGCCCTTTGTTGTAAATGCGGACTCTTGCCGTGGTACTGGGCAGCTTCCAAAAAGTCAGGAAGACATGTATCACGTCGAGCGTGATGATCTCTACCTGATACCTACTGCTGAGGTTCCCATCACCAACTTCCATCGTGATGAGATTCTTCCCTCATCATCATTGCCTATCACGTATGCTGGGTACTCCGCGTGTTTTCGTCGAGAGGCCGGCAGCCATGGCAAAGAAACAAGAGGATTTCAACGTGTTCATCAGTTCAATAAAGTGGAACTTGTAAAATTTGTCAAGCCCGAAACATCGTATGATGAACTCGAATCACTTGTTGCATCAGTAGAGCGTATCCTTCAAAAGCTGGGGCTAACATATCGTGTACTCCTGTTGTGCACAGGTGACATGACGTTTGGTGGATCCAAGACGTATGACCTCGAGGTGTGGTCACCTTTTGAGCAACGGTGGCTTGAGGTAAGTTCCTGTACCAACTTCGAATCATTCCAATCACGGCGCGCCAATATCCGTCATCGTCAGGATCCAGGTAGCAAACCAGAGTTTGTTCATACACTCAACGGCAGTGGTTTGGCTACATCGCGTATCATGGTTGCTCTGCTTGAACAATATCAGACAACAGACGGACACATTGCAATACCAGAGTGTCTGCAACAATACTGCGGATTTGATACAATCTAGAATCGGCCAACCCTCTTTCATTATTCATTATGTGTATTCTCTTTGAGAGAAGAGAAGAAGACTATATAGTGTATATGAGCTGTTAGTTACGTGGATAACATTC
Source organism: Bacteroidota bacterium (assembly GCA_041157865.1). Lineage (GTDB taxonomy): Bacteria > Bacteroidota > Ignavibacteria > Kapaibacteriales > Kapaibacteriaceae > UBA10438. Next base: position 28,420 of record JBEBCJ010000026.1, on the reverse strand, counting down.
GTACTCAACTCCTAAACACCCCCTAACTATCATATTATCTTGATCTTATCACTCCCTTCACCACCTTACCTCATAAGTAGACAACAGTTGGATATCCCAAACACCCTGTTTCAAAAGCGTTAACACTCCACACTTGTATTCCACACACCACCGACTCAAAAACATCTTTTACGATTCTTCTCCCCTGAAAAAAACACCATCGGGGAAAACCACCTGCATAACATTCCTACTCGCCCTAAAAACACCTACAACCCACTTCAAACCCCAAAACACCTAGTGTTGATTGTGTATTACCTGTTAACACTTAGGTAGAAAACCCTCTTCTTACCATCCAGCGTAACCAATTACAGCCCGGCTGGTCTTTGAGGCATGATCGCATGTTTGCTGTTTCTGTTTTCACTAACCGACCCCCTGTTGTCAGTTAAGACATCAGGCAGACAGGCGCCCGGCTACTTTTTAGTAAGCGGGGTTAGGAGTGACAGCGTTGGGTGCATTGACAACAGCGGATACTTTGTACACGGAATATCATCTGGCCCAAACATCAACCAAACACCAACACCCTACCGGGGCTATACATACTTCGATGGTCTTACTGGTGTGTTCATTCATGTAGACAACACCCTTCATCAACGTGACACAATAGCTGTTACACCCCCATATACAACAGACTTTCATGAAGGGTACATAACGCGCAATAGAAGATCCATCGTACTGGGTCGCGAAGAACGCACAGTAGATCTTTCCCAGACAATTCAAGGGGCCAGTGACTCAGCGGTAGTATTAGGTGCAGTTATTCAGGAGTTCGATAGATGGGGCAGGGTAACCTTCCAATGGAGATCTCTTGATCACATACCAGTGACTGAGACAACGTATGATATTGATGTAACACACAACCGCATCGACTACATTCATGCCAATGCCGTTATTGAAGACCAAGATGGAAACTTCATTCTCTCTTGTAGAAATCTAGACCAGATCATAAAGATAGATAGACTCTCTGGTGCAGTGTTGTGGCGTCTCGGTGGTTCGGCGGCACAACGAAACGATTTTGAATTTGTCAATGACACCATTGATGGATACGCAGGATTTTCACATCAACACACCCCCATACTAACTCGCGAAGGCGAGTTGATGGTGTTTGATAATGGCTGCTTAAACCCGCGTCAGATCAGCCGCATTGTGGCTTATAGACTTGATGTGACTACGATGAGGGCAACGAAGACGTGGGAGTACTATCCCGAGGAACCATATGCGTTTTCACCAACTATGGGTAGTATTCAACAGCTTTCCAATGGGAACATCCTGATTGGTTGGGGCACAACACAATACCGCACCATAGCAAGTGAGGTAGACAGACAAGGTGTTGTGCACGCAAGTTTAGAGAGCACAACACCACTTGGCTTTCCCTATCGTGTATATAAATCCACAGTGGGAATGACGGCAGTAACTCGAACCGTGACAAGTGCCCGCGCTGTAGATTTCTCCGATGCAGACAGTACAACGCGTTTTACCATACTTCCCACACCAGTAAATGATACAACAACGGTTGCGATAGAACACCATACATACCCACCCCATCACCAGGATTTTGCAGAAGCTGTTCCTTGTTACGTGTTGCCAGACAGGTGGGTGATAGCAACAACATCAACCACTCCGTTAGAAGCCACAATTGATGTATCGAGAACAATAGCTGAAGACAACCCCGAGGCCGTCATTGTCTATTACAGGCCACACGAGGGCACGGGTTTCTTCCAAGTGCTGCCTTCTTCCACAACACCATCATCATCATCTATTGTGGTTCGTGGAATACAACCCGGTGAATACATGTTGGGTACGAAACTCTGTAATCAACCCGCTCTTGTGTACCCCACCAACTTCTCGGATGATGCTACAGCGTCGACACCGCTCCGGTGGACAGGAGTTATTGGTGCTGATGGGTACGAAGTGGAGATATCAACAGATTCGACGTTTATGGCAGACGTCCAATTCTTAAGAACCACGCACCCGGATACACTTCTCAAGAATCTCAAACCAAACACCACATACTATTGGCATGTTCGTGTAATACGACAACCAGAGGTAGGAACTTGGACAACCACATGGACTTTTACCACCATGGCACCATCCTCTATAGCTCATCAAGAAGCTGAACCAGACATACCTGTGGGCAGCTTCATCGTCATTTATGACGTTTTAGGGAATATTGTTGCGCGCGAACGCATCGAAAGAGCGCAACAACAACCCGCTCCAGATATCAAGGATAAACTCCTGTTTGTTATTGCGACCACTCCCAGTGGAGCTACTCTCCGCAGGGTTATATACAGGTAGTCTACTTGATAGATCCGATATACAGCATGCAGAGATCAACGGTTGCCTGAATGCCACGTATGTGGGTGCGCTCCATTCCGTGAGAGGCATGAACTCCTGGACCAATCAACCCGACACGCACATCCACACCTGCCCGCCAAGCCGCCGTACCGTCAGAGCTGTAGAAGGGGTAAACATCGATAGCATGTGGAATATTGTTGTGTGTTGCTAACTCAACAAGGGTTTTGCGGAACTCATAGTCATAGGGTCCACCTGAGTCTTTCGCACAAATTGAACAAGAATACTCGTTACCCTCGCACGCATCCCCAACAACACCCATATCTATTACAAGTAGATCTTCTACCGAATCAGATAACGACGGGGCTCCGCCATGTCCAACTTCCTCGTACGTACTAAAGAACAGTTCTACTGGGGCCCCTTTACCAGATGTAGCTATCAGGCGTGCAACTTCAAGTAGAACGAAACACCCAGCCTTGTTGTCTAAGAAGTGACTCTTCACAAATCCATTCGAAAGCTCTTGGTATTTCGGATCAAAAGCTATGATGTCACCCGTGCGGATTCCCAGTGCTGAAACCTGCTCACGGGACGAAACCTGCTCGTCGAGCCTGACATGCATCACCGTTGTGGATCTCTCAATCGATGCAGCCTTATTGTTCGCGTGGGTAGATGGATCGTTAAGCAGAACCGTGCCTGTGTACACACGGTTATCCAATGTGTGGACACGCACATAACCACCCTCAAAGCTCGGTAGCAGTGGTCCACCTAGAAGTGAGAATTTGAGTGTTCCGCTGTTGTTAACTCCAGAAACGATTGCACCTAGGGTGTCGGTATGCCCAGCCAGAGCCAAAGTTGGCCGATCGCCCAAACAGCAGCGCAGCGCCCCCTTTTTTGTGCGCGTTGGACTGAAACCATAGCTGCGTAGTGTTGATTCAATAAAACCGATCGCGTTGTTTGTATATCCCGTAGGCGAGTCTATTGCGATCAGGTCACGGAGAACGTTAAGTGTGCTCATAAGTGTAGGTTTGTAGATCTCTGCAAACATAGCTCAACTTCTCCAAGCCCCCTTGCCCACATGGCCCATATCACACCCTACGATACAACACTACAAAACGGACTTCGCGTTGTGCTGTGTCCAGACAATGCCGCCCCCGTCGTAAATGTCACTGTAATGTACCGCGTTGGTTCTCACGATGAACGTCGGGGCAAAACAGGTCTTGCACACCTGTTCGAACATCTCATGTTTGACAACGCAGCACCGGGCGTAGAAAAGCAATACGATGTCTATTGTACAAAAGCAGGGGGCACGAATAACGCGTACACAACCTTTGATTACACCACGTATCACATAGACGTCCCATCGCACAACTTGGAGTTGGGTTTATGGTTGGAATCTGAACGAATGAGAGCATTTCGCATAACAGACCATGCACTTCAGACGCAACGCAGCGTTGTGATAGAAGAGATCAATCAAAACGTCTTTAACCAACCATATGGAGTGTGGCGTAAAGCGCAACAGGAAGTGGCGTATACCGAAGAATCCTCCTACTCATGGGATGTTTATGGCTCGGCAGAAGATGTGGCCTCTGTCACTATGCTGGACGCAGAGTCGTTTTTTGGAACATTTTACCACCCCTCGAATGCTGTACTTTGCGTTGCAGGGGATATTTCTGTACCAGAGGCCATGTTGTTGATCGAACACCACTTCGGCAGCATATCTCTGCCTACTCCAACGATAGAGCGTACCAGTTTTTCGCCAAGTATGAGACAGCAAGGAACATCATTGGTTGTTGAAGACAATGTTCCGCTTACTGCAGTCTTTCTCAGTCTACATACATCAGGATTTGCATCTTCAGAGTTACTGGATGTTGATATCTCCGCCTCAATCATTGGGTCTGGACGCAGCTCTATACTCTATAAAAAATTGATATCAGAGCTTCGCATAGCCTCCGGCGTTGGATGTTTTCTAGACCGCAGAGCCCATGATTCGTTGCTTACGATATATGCTTATGGTGCAGATGAATCAACAACACCCGAACACCTAGTGGACGCAATCACATCTGCACTTCAAGAGACCGCGGTATCAGAAGAGATGCTTGGCGCTGCAGTAAACAAATTGCGTACGGCACATGCCGCAGAACTACAAAAGGTAAACGGTGTCTCAGATGTTGTAGCTTGGACTACTCTTTTCTGGAATGATCCAACATATGTAAATAGGGCGTTAGATCGTTACAGCACGATAACTCGCGAGGATATTCAGAAGATCATAGATCGTTGCGCAAGCTCTTCGGAGCGAACACGACTCGATATCGTCCCAAGATCATCGGACGAGTAACAACCTATCTAGGGCAGTTGATAAGGTTTCTTGGGTCTTTGCAAAACAAACACGAACCACACGTTCAGTGTAGCAATCCTGGTCTTGGTAGAAAGGTGACAACGGTATCGTTGCTACTCCATACTCTCGTGTAATGCGTTTCGCAAAATCAATGTCGTGTTCATCAGATATATTCTCATATCCTAACAGCTGAAAATACGAGCCACTGCAAGGACGTAGAGACCACCGGCTCGAAGCCAAGGCGTTCCGTACATGATCGCGCTTCACAAGGAAGAAATCGGAAAGCCCAGTGTAGTGCGATGAATCTTCCATGTAACGCGCAAGCGCAACCTGAGCAGGTGTGTTGACACAAAATGAGAGATATTGGTGCACAGATCTAAATACGGCGGTCAACTCAGGCGCTGCCACACACACACCTATCTTCCACCCAGTTATGTGGAATGTTTTACCAAAGGATGTGACCACAAACGAACGGCTGCGTAAATCAGGATGCGACAGCACAGAGTGATGTTCTGCACCATCAAATGTGATTAACTCGTAGACCTCATCGCTGATAACCATCAGGTTGTGTTCATTGGCGATTGTGGCCAACGCACATACATCATCATACGTGAAGGCACTTCCACACGGATTATGAGGACTGTTAACGATGATGCATCGAGTCCTCTGTGTAACTAACGAACGAATGTGATCCCAGTCTGGGAGATATGATTCAGGTAGAAGGGGCGATACACGGACAACACCCCCGTTGGCACGGACGGCGGGTGCGTAGGAATCATAACTTGGGTCCATGATGATGACCTCGTCTCCCGGCCCCACTAAACAAGCAATCGCTGTGTACAACGCAGCGGTTGCACCAGGTGTGATGGTAACCTCTGAGTTCGCATCAACAGAGCAGTTATGCACCAACTCATACTTACGGGCTACCTGGTCTCGCAACGCCGGCAAACCCGGCATCGGTGCATATTGATTGTTGCCACGTACCGTTGCCTCGTAAAGCATTTCACATAACAAAGGATCCACAGAATAATCGGGGAATCCCTGTGAAACATTAACAGCCCCCACCTCGTTGGCAAGAGCTGTCATGACGGAAAATATCGTTGTTTCTACTGTGGGCAGTTTACTCTGCATCGTCTGGTTCCGCTTCGTCGGTGTCGTCTTCAAAGATGAGTTTTACTCTCTTTGCAACTTCGTCACCGTCGCGGTTTAGACCAAGTGCAAACTCAACAGGATCACCTTCGCGTAGGTCCTGGAAGTCTGCATTTAACATGTCGGATGCATGAAAGAATAAGTTGTTCGGTGGATACTTAATAAACCCATAACCATTCTTCATGGACAAGATATACGATTCGAACCTCTCAGAATCATCTTCAACATCCTCTTCAACTCGCGGCGCCCTGTGTTCGATCATGTCCTGATACTCACGTGCATCACGCGGTGGACGCGGCTGGGTGTCGTCGCGGCGAACAAAGAGATTTTGTATCACCTCTTCATCTTTCGTGCTACGACTCTCGATAAGATCATGCATCTGGACCGGATATGTAACCTCGTTCAACAGTTCATGCGATGTGCGGGTTACAACGTGTTTGCCTTCGTTGTCGACGAACTCAAAATCCCATGACAACACCATGATGCGTGCACCAAGGTTGTTCATTTTACGTACAAGGGGCACGTAGTTTCCATCTGAAGTGATCAAGACCACAACATCAAACTTCTTCAAAAGCGTTAACTCGTATGCTTCAAGCGCCATCCAAACATCTATCCCTTTGTCTTCTCTGCGCCCACCTGTGTTGCGCAATGGCAGATAGTGTGTGATTACGCCTTCCCACATCAAAATGTCTTCGAACACACGATCATAATAGAGTAGGTTGCCGCGCTGCTGTGCTTCATTAGCAGAGATGCGTCCGCGAAAGAAGTGGCTGTCGACGATTTGACACAGATGCATCTCTGTGTCTTCCAGATCGGATACTCTTGTTCGTATGAACTCGTGAAGTCCGCGCAGACTCAGTCGACTGTTGCGTACGTGGTTGAACGCGTAATAGTTACTTACATGAAGAAAGTAATTGCCGTCGTAGAACACAGCAATACGTGTAAGTTTTGTGTTGTTTGAAAGGGGCATGTAAAAGCCTATCTATGTATGTTAGATTACTACTTCTATACTACTTTTCGAGTCCGGCAAAAGTATAACAAATACTGTTAGTACCGCGCACCGGCCCTTTGTAGGATGTTGATGATCGTCCACCTACGATTCATGCGCGCATAGGTCAGAGCACTCTTACCACTATGATCGACAATTGTCAGGTCAGGTTTTCTACGTAATAATATCCGAAGCATTTCATCTTCACCCAGCACGGAAAGCAGCATGGCTGATGTACGCCCCTGCATATCGCGTGCATCTACGTAAGCCCCCTTTTCAAGTAACTCCTCAAGAGCACCGAGATGCCGATTACCGCATGCGATGATTAGTGGCGGGTTACCTTTTCGATCACGTAGGTTGACAAATGCCCCCGCGTCCGCCAGCTGTGATACGATGTTGGTAGAGCCCACCTGACATGCAACATGCAGAGGCGTTTGTCCGCGATAGTCCAGGACGTTCGGCTTTGCGCCTGCGGCCAGTATCAACGGACAGAACCGGTCTCGGTTATGAAATGCCGCAAAGTGCAAAACAGTTACACCTTGAGGTGTAGAGATGTTGGGGTCTGCTCCGGCCAGAAGCAGTGTCTCGACCATCACACTATCGTTGGCTATGGTCGCTACCATGAGAGACGTTAGACCGTCGTCGTCTACTTCGTTGATGTTGAACGTCTTCTTCTTCTGCTTAACAAGTCTCTGAACAGCCTCAATGTTGCCTGTTTTAACGGTTTCTATCAACGACTGACAATGTGCGTCGAGTGCTAACACACAACACAACACCACCCCAACACAACAATGAAGCGCCATCTTGTGCATCAGAAACCTTGGCGTTGCAGGAAGATGCCCTTATCTACCTTAGAAAAGAAGTCTTGATAAAACTTAGGATCATCAATCGGCGACACCTCTACTGGGTTGCCTGTGTTATCGAGAATCTTAGCCTGAAAATTCGCGCGTACCTTACACCGCCTTCCCAACTCCGAGACGTTAACGCTTACCTCTACCTGCTTGAACTTGTTGTAGCGAGCATCTTGTGTTGTTCTGTTGCGGCTACTGGAGCCCCTTGTATCAAAAACGATTTCGAGGGCATCGGTCCAGTAGCGATTACTGGCACTTTTGTCATTAATCTGAATCTCCTTTGTTGCCGTCAACAACCCAAGGTCCATTACAGCATTCTTCACAACAAAACCGTCGTCCTGAAGAACGTTCAGCATGGCCTTCATTACAAGCCTAACATCGTTCGTATCAAACTCACGAGTCTGAAACTCTCGTGTCTGCAGCTGTGTCTGCGGAGTCCGGGCAACCTCCGGAAAACGAATTGTTGTGCATGCAGAGGTCACTACGAGTAGTGCAACGGCAATTCCAACGATGAATCTAAGCGACGCCATTAGAATTTGCTCTGATGATATGTGAAAGACTCAACTTTGCTATCAGCGTTGAACTTGATAACAACCGTAAGTGTGCGTTGAGTGGCGCTGGCAGCACCGGAGCGGTTAGAGAAACCACCAAGTATCAAAAACATTCCGCTCTGGCTTTCGGAATACGATGCTTCCGTTGCGATCTTATCGTAGACCCACGTCTCGCGGTTGTTTTCATCCATGGTGGTAATGTTTGGTGAGCCAAGAAGCTCAGCTACTTGGGCACCAGACATCCCCTTTTTGATCTCTTTGCGAACGATCCCTGCAGTTAGCTCGCGATCACGGGTAGAGGAGAGATCTCGCTGGTTGTCTTGTACGGTCCTGCATCCAGTACCTACCGAAACAACCACGGCTACAATGAGAAATACACGAAACAAAGTCATAGGGTCCTCATGATGAAGATTGTGTTACATCTGAAAAATAAATCCCGCCCTGAACATTACTACTTGTGGTCCAACCACAGGAAGCCCATCGAGTGTGTATCCAAGGTCGTTGCCATCGTCAAGCTTTGCATTGGGTATTTCCGTGTTGGTACCCCACAAATAACGAATCCGTACATCAAATAATGTGCGTTGAAGTGAATTCGGCAGAGTTATGACGTCTGCAATCTTTATTGCCAACCCAGCCCCGATACCGTAATTCCACGTTGCCGACCCATTGCCGTCTGTACTTCTTGCTGTATCAACACCACGAATCCGCTCGATAGACACCGTCGAGGAGTATACAGTAAAGCCACCCAACCCCTCTAGATATGGAAAGACCCACGATTCGATGTTGGGCTCAAAACGCACGTGCATCAGGATAGGAATCTGAACATTGGATGAAGAGACGATAAAGCGCGTGTTATAGAAATCGTTGGCACGCAGTGTTTTTGACTCAGCACCATTGAACAATAATCCAATCTCCCAACCGATGGCAAGGGGCATCGGATCGAAATAGAAGCCCGCCTCGGCGCCAAAACCATAGCCAACAGGCGGAGCATCGGTAAACTCAAAGATCCTGCGCAGGTTCCCTTGCGAGATAGACTGCACGTAATGCAATCCAATCTGCGTGCCGAGTGCTTGCTGCTTGATGATCCGGATAGCTTCATCATCAGGCATTTTCATTGTGGGCTCCGACCCCTGTTCCTGCGCACCTTCTCCGGCTATTTGGGCCTGGAGATAATACGTGGTCAAAAGAAGAACTATCGTAGAGATCGTGGTCCGCATGGATGCGAAGTTACTATCTGTTTACAACCAGATGATAACTCGGAAGTAAAATCTATGTCCAAGAGATTCGCATCGCAGCTATAAAGAGGGGACTTTATGTTGTCTGGTGGCCGAAGAGAGTTTGTCAAAACCGCTCTTCTTGCGAGCGGTGCAATAATTACATCAGGTACGGCGCTTGGTAAGGGGCTTATCCAGCCCCCTTGCGGCCTAGTTGGGGGCGGTACATTAACTGAGTCTGAACATGAGCGGGTCTGGGCCTGTTGGATTGGCCATTCTACTGTGCTTATCAAACTGGGTGGTACGTGGGTGCTGACCGATCCCGTGTTTGCAGACGTGGTTGGGCTAAATATCCTTGGCCTTAGGATTGGTCCACGACGAATCCTGCCTCCGGCGATTGCGTTGGAAGAGCTACCCAAACCCGATGTTGTTCTGTTGTCACACGCACACATGGACCACATGGATATGTGGACGCTTGAGCGCTTGTCTGCGATGTGGCCAAAGCAGATCTCGGTACTTACAGCTACCAACACATCAGATGTTATCTCCGAGCTACCCTGGATGTCATGTGACGAGATCGACTGGGGCGATACTGTGCATGCTGCGGGTCTTACCATTAAGGGACTTCAGGTGCAGCATAACGGTTGGAGATTTCCCGGGGAACGCTGCAGGGGTAATGGATATCGGAGAACAGGACGCAGTTATAATGGATACGAGATCGAGTTTGATGGAATGCGTATTGTCTTTGGTGGTGATACGGCCTATACAACAGAGTTTAAAACGGTTCGACCGAATGTAGACCTAGCAATCATGCCCATAGGATCATACGAAGGATATTCAGCCTTTCATTGCAACCCAGAAGAGGCCCTTGCTATGAGTGAGCTGATGAAGGCGCGCGCGATAATGCCGATACATCACCTGACATTTAAACAGAGTCCAGAGCCAATCCGCGAGCCGCTGGCGCGGTTGTTACGGGCAACAGATCGAAGCCGTATGCACATAGCCGCAAGGCTGCCGGGCAGCACCTACAAGCACATGACATAGACAAGATCAACGGTGGGTGGTATCTTTCGCCCCTATGGAATCGCTCTTCGAAGATCTATCCCCAGAAGACGCTGGCGCTGAAAGTGGATATAAACCACTTGCAGAACTTTTGCGTCCAACATCGATTCAAGATGTAGTGGGGCAAACCCACTTGCTTGGTCCCGGGGCACCATTGCATGCATTTACCGAGCGTGGAGAGCTTCCCTCGATGATCTTGTGGGGTCCGCCCGGGACAGGTAAAACCACTTTGGCCCACATTCTTTCAACATCAATCGGCGCTCACATTGAGCGCCTCTCGGCAGTTGAATCTGGCGTCAAAGATCTTCGTGAGATACTTCGCAAGGCAGACCTTAGCCGTCGTCGCGGCAAACGCACAGTGGTCTTTATCGACGAGATACATCGGTTCACGAAGTCGCAACAGGACGCGCTGCTGCACGGAGTGGAGAATGGCGTTGTTACGCTGATAGGCGCAACTACAGAGAATCCGTCGTTCGAGGTTAACAATGCCCTTTTAAGTAGATGTCAGGTCTACATGCTCGAGCTGCTTACCGATCACGACATACGCTTGGTCGTAGAACGGGCAATCGAGCGCATCTCAGCAGACCGCGGCGTATTGTGTGTGGTAGACGACTGGAGCGCCCTTTGCAGAGTATCAGGTGGTGATGCCCGGAAAGCCATAAACGTGCTCGAGACCATCTCTATGAGCGCAAGCACCAGCCAGCAAGAGCCTCTGCACATCACTTCAGATACGATTGAGAGGGCGATACAGAAGCCCCTTGCCAGATATGATCGAGCAGGCGACCATCATTACGATACGATATCTGCGTTGATCAAATCGATGAGAGGGGGCGATGCCAACGCGGCACTCCTCTATTGTGCAGTCATGATTAATGCAGGAGAAGACCCGTTGTTCATTGCGCGTCGTCTCGTGATCTTTGCCAGTGAGGATGTTGGCCTTGCCGATCCACAGGCCCTGCCATTGGCTGTTGCGGCATTTGAGGCTGTAGAGCGTATCGGCATGCCAGAAGCACGCATCGTATTGGGGCACGTTGTTGCCTACCTTGCTCGGACAGATAAATCGAGGATGGTCTATGATGCTATCAACGAGGCGCTTTCAGTTGTTGCATCAGGAACACCTATAGCTGTGCCTTTGCACCTGAGGAACTACCCACCACAAGACAACCGGAATTCGTATTCGGGGTACCTCCCAGAAAGCCTGCAAGAGCTGCGGCTGTTAAGAGACAAGACATAACGCGATGTTTTAGTTGTTGTTCTGCTGTTTCTGTTTTTCGAGTTCGCGCTTCTTTGCCTCTTCCTTCTTTTTGCGAAGCTTGTTGTAGTCTATCGACTCCCGAAGAGAAACACCCTGACGGATGATTCCTCTCTCGCGAAGCACGCTATCAGCCGTGATGTAGCGTTTAATGTTGCGTAATGACCCCCTGCTTTCATGGGGTACCTGAGAGATGGGAATCAATGCCTCTTCCACCGACATCGGATTTGGCGGCAGCTCAATAAGAACATCTTGATTTGACTCGAGCTCTAACCAAGGTCCGCCCCGCCTTCGCGAGAAATCAAAAACATCAAGAACTATAACCGGTGTCCCGCTGAATGGTATCATTCGGTGCGTGGTGGTGTCATATTTTGACTGACGAACCCATTTATACAGCCACTCTGCATCATGGAGATATTGCCGAAAGCATGAGTGTGATACGGGGCGCCCCGGCATCTCGAACTGATGGAATGCACTGCCTGCTTGTTGGTGGATGTTCACCGTAAACGGAAGTTTCCATTCCTCGTTAAGCGACGAAATGCGCAGACGCTGTTTCCAATTCACAGAATAGCGTCCGGGAAATGAAGGCTTGCGCTCTTCGCCCGAGTTTGTTGCCGCAAAACGAACAAGTACCCCGTATTCATAGCATGCATAAGCCTGCCATTTAGGGCTAACGACGACGATTTTTTTGATCGTATCAGCCCCTTTCCAGTACTGCGGGAACAAGCTATAGGCCAGCACATCTGAATAGTTGGTATCAGGCATTACGAGTGTATCACCCACACGCATGAAATAGAGATCTTTTCTGTTTAACAGCGTGATGATTCGATACATGGTAAAGGTGGAGTCCGTCTTCGCACACACACGCCGCAGACTATCCAGCACGCCCTTGTTTGCTACAGGCACTCTATGGTATGCAATTCGCGGATATCGTTTTGTGATCGAATCAATACGGGCCTTGTACCGCGTGAGCGAATCCTCGGCCCTTGATGCACTGTCGCCAGAGAAACCCGACATATCGTCACCCGAGGTGTCGCCTGAGCAAGACGATGCAACTGCACACCAACACAGAATGGTGATGTACAAACCGGCCAAATGAAATCGCTGTAACATACCCTCACAAGATGACGTTGATTCTCGGTAGTTTCGCCTTCGTCCCACCACATCCCGTATTATGGTTACGAACCTACACAGACTTGGTATCATAAGCATTCTCTGTGCCATCCTTTGGGGATGTTCAGAGACGGACAAGCCTACTAGTGAACCCGAGACCACATCGACCCCAAAGCACGAACAGGTCGAACAGTTAACCTTTACACTCGTGCGACGCCTGCCCCATTCTCAAGAGGCATTCACCCAAGGTCTGGAGATCCATAATGGCACTTTTCTGGAGAGCACAGGACAATATGGTTCCTCGACGATTCGGCACGTAGATATACCAACGGGAAAGATTCTTAAGAGCCGTGCCATTGACAGATCATTCTTTGGTGAAGGACTAACAGAGCTGAACAACAGTGTATACATGCTGACGTGGCTGAATCAGCAAGGCTTGATCTTTGATGCCTCTACACTTCGTCAAACAGGTACATTCGAGTATTCAGGTGAGGGTTGGGGAATAACCAATGACGGAAAACACCTCTACATCAGCAACGGTACAAGCGTGATTTCGGTTCTCGACCCTACATCGTGGACCATTGTGCGAACAATACCAATCACGCTAGATGGAATGGCTGTTTCCCAAATCAATGAGCTTGAGTGGATTGATGGTGCTATTTGGGCGAATGTTTGGCAATCAGACCGTGTGATACGCATTTCACCGACAACCGGAAATGTGACAGGCGTGCTCGACCTTACCGGCATACTGCCGCAAAATGAGCGAACACCGGCAACTGATGTGTTAAATGGTCTGGCATGGGATCCAACAAGTAAGACACTCTATGTAACGGGCAAGAATTGGCCCGCAGTTTTCGAACTCTCGATACGCTGACAGTTCGCCGAGAGTCACGTTTTACCCAATTGACGACACAACCGCCACAGGGCACAACACAATGTGCCCATGGCGCTCACCAATGTATTGGAGGTTGTGTATGCTGTTGCGGTATTGTTGGCTATTCCTGCTCGCACACGTCTGTGCTGCAGGCCAAGAAGGTCTGGGCATTGTGTTTCCAGAACGTGATCAGGTAGATGTGTCTCCATCGACATCGATCTATGTTCGCTCAGCCGCCGTTCTCGATACGGTACAATGGAAGATTCACGGACCACCAATTCTCATCCTGCGTGATTCCATAGCGCACGTGCAACCGCGATCGCACTGGCAGCGTTTTCGCATTGCGGGCACGCTAGAGGCGATCAACGAGACAACCTTTCGTTGGACTCCCAAGCGGTTACTTCCGGCAACGACATACAGGTGTGTAACAGAGCACGAGGAACGCACATTTACCACCGCACCCGATGTTCCTGTGGTCAAGTATTGTGATCTCGACCAACAGCCAATTCAATGCAACACATCAATCAAGCTGTTGTTTACAAGCCCCCTGCCGCAACAATGCATTCTTGACAGCATTGTTTTTGTTGAACAACTACTGTCCAACGGTGTATGGACGCGTTCGCAGGTAACGATGCAGGTCGATGGCGCGAACATTCTTGTGCAGCCGCGTTCACGTTGGACTGCAAACACACCGCTGAGATTGCGCGTGCGGTGCTCTTGGTATGCCGGAGACCGAACTGCAGACAAAACCTACGAGGCTGTGGTGCGCGGCGCGACGAACCTTGTTGTAAACGCGCGAACGACTGAGCAGAAGTTTGCTGATGCAGACCTTACAAGCGAGGTGAACTCGAACAGCAGGGTGCTGCAACCCGGTGATACAGCGTATGTGTCTGTACCCAAGTTCATTGCACCAAACCATGTGTTTCTGTACTGGGAGTCTGCAGATAATGCGTCACAGCATAGAGACACGTCGACAACCATCGCAGTAGTATTGATGTGTGACCAGATGCAACGCACGAATGTTCTCACAGCTGTGTACCGTAGAATAGATTCGGTGCAGATTCGGGTGAATGCCGACACGGTCTGTGGCGTAGAGATATACAATAGTGACGGACGACTTCTACACACAGTTACCAGACCAACAACAATCTCCATTCAAAGCAGTGACGGACCAGTAGTCTGTGTAGCAAAACCATCGTTGCGTGCAGTCTTTGATGGGTGGATGTTCAGAGGTTCGATCGTCTCTGCTACAGCCATTGTTATCCCGACAATGCAGGCGCTTTCGGCCGATGTACTATCGCTAAATCCAAAGTATCAGGTTCTTGAACCGTCGGCTGACACATATTACAGCCTTCAAGGAAGTATTGTTGATATCGACGCCGACGCGCTGTTTGATGTCTCAACGGCCGTACATTTTTCCACTCCGCATCGATATGAATCAACAAACCCAACAACAAGAACTCTCTGTGTAGTTGCACAGCGTTGTTGGGAGATCGTAGGATACCACGACCAGGCCGCCGGGGGGCCAGTATGGTTTGATACGGGGCTTCAGGAATACTGCATTACAGCAGAGCTGCTTGATCCAGAAAACCACGTCGTGTTTTTTGTCAGGCGGAAGATGCTCGATCTCCGCATAGAGAAGGTACTTCTTGGATCGGAAGACCCTAGCGATGTAATCACAGACAGGCTGCCGCATCCAGAGACACGCATCGACGTGCAGCGTCAACAATATGTAATGGGTATACTTGAATGGATCACTCTGAGCTCGAGTGAGTGCCGAGAATCGGCAATGCAGTATTCTCGATATCGTCTGCGATGCGGGGACAACATCCGATTGATTGTGCATCCTGCGCAGCAGCGTGGACAGCAATGGCGGTGGTGGAGCAGTTTGCCCAACTATGTTGTGCCGAAAGGCAAAGCCGGTGCCCAACCATCGACATTCACACTTGTTGTAGACCTTGATCTTGCCCGGTTCGATGCCGTGGATTGTCAGCAGCGTCCACTCGACCATCGAGAGATCAGAATGCAGGCCGCATTTCGTCAGCAAATGATCATCGAATCCATAGGACTGCGCGTTCGTGTCAATGCGCAGGGGGCTCGTGAGCACGCTCGATTCGAAGAACGCTGGTACGACCCACTCACCTACTACGACACCGATGCGGATGAACCTCCTGGTGGACGCCAGATGGAATATGTTCCGCGCCGCGGCACGCCTGTTCGTGCACGATTTTCGTTGCCGTTAGAGCCCCTTACTGCTCTGGGTTCTAGTGTGCGCGCGGAGAGTTACGACAACATCCTTCTTACAAATCCACACCAGGCCGACCTAGATTTTGCGGTTGCTGCAGACACCACAGGCAACACAAACCTCTTATCCTCTACAGGCCAGTTTTTAGACATTGTAGAATTTTGGATCTGCGACCCGACAACAAAGCCGCGCCTGCAAGCTCTGCATACAGGATCGATTGATGTTACCTATACCACAGGTGTGCAGGCCTACAATGGCCAGTCATTACGTGCATCACAGACATTTGCACTGCGACGTATGGAGCTACCGGGCTACGGGATCAAATTGATGCGTATGGAGGTTGAAGATGATGGAGATTGGGACTTCTGGCCGTTTGTAAACCGTGGAGAACTCTACCACGCGGTTTATGGCGGCGACCTTGCAACACATCAGGCCCTACAGACTGAGCGGGGTTTTGCCCGACTACCAAATTGTGATGAGCAGCAGGGCAAACCTGGTGAATGCACGCAAACGCATGGAGACGAGGATGGTCCACTAGATTTCGCAGAGCACCCTTTATGGCTGCAGACGTCCTGGATGGATTCGGACGACCTTGCTTGGGTAGCGATTTCGACATGGGATGAAGACTGCAAGGACGAGAACGACTGTTTGGTTAACCGCATGGAAGAAGTGGTAGACAGTCTGCGTATTCGTGTAGCCAAATACAATGTGCCAATAGAAGCGGCGGCCCTTGACTGGAAAGCACTCATCCCTGATCTCGTCAAGACAGGGGTAGACCTTATAGATGCGTTCGTTGCGCCAGACGACCAAGACGACTTCCTTGCCGAGGCAACGGTGCTTGAAGACAGTCAGACGCGTTGGGGTATGCGTAATGCTGAAGCCCCATTCATGACGCGTTACCATGAGAACGGTATGTACACCCTCAAAGGACAGTGGTACACGGCGCGTGCTGTGGTGCGCTAGAAATCGTCGTACTACCTTAAACTTTTTAACAATGATTCAAGGAGATTCCATGTATACAAGAATGCACATTCTATGCTGTCTGTTGTTTGGCGGCGTATCGGCAAGTGCGGGTGTTTGGCCTGCGGGCGGGACATTGAATGAGCCGATGAAGGCAGGAGTATCGGTATGTATACGATGGGACGCCACATTGATGGCGGACCATGTCGATGTTGAACTTTGGGATGGGGAGCGACGTCTCTCGACACCAATTGCAAAGTCCGTGGCAGCGTATCAAGGCCATATACTATGGGACATCCCCCACTCTGCCACTCCAGGCAGGCTCTACCGCTTTGTTGTCCGCGACGCAGACAACCCGATTCGTGCAGAGTACTCGTCTGGCTTTCACCGCATTTATGGGGTCTCCGAGTTTGCGACAACAGTAGAAGAAGGTATAGGTGCTGCAGACTCGCTGATCGTGACACCATTTCCGGCGGGAGATCGTGCCCGAGTGGCATGGACAACGCACGATGCAACAACTGTCGAGGTATTCGACATGCAGGGCGTTGCTGTTCTCACGGTTTCTCCACCATCACAAACGCGTGCTTGTGCGATTAATACATCAACTCTACTTAGTGGACAATACACAGTCGTGCTCAAACTCACCAACGGCGTCGTGCGCCGCCGTCCACTCATGGTATCACATTAACCCCCGGCAGCCCCAAGCGAATACACCGAGCCCAGCCTTGGGATGATGATGCGAGCGGCAGGTAGAAGTTGATGCAGTTCAAGAGCCAGGCGCTCACATGAATCCACATCCCCGTGGGTAACAACAACTGTTGAAGGTGTTACGTCAAGGGCGAGTTGGATTAGGTCTTCGCCAAGCGCATGACCACTGAAGCGAAACCGTTCGATCTGACAGGACCTGGAAACACGCCTGGTTCCAAAGTCGAACGGTTTCTTGTTTTCTGAGCACATCAGGGCGTGTCCCGGCGTTGTTGGATCCTGATACCCAACAAAAGCGATACCATAGTTGGAAAGCCCCATCCACTGCAGAGCGAGTTGGTAGGACATTGTACCAGTATTAACCATCCCAGATGGCGCAAGCACTATGGACGGTTGTTTGAAGTATCCCCCGGTATCGAGCTCGCTTCTGCGCAACTTTTCTTGCGGCACATCCGAGACCTCAAACCCAGGACGTTTCATCGGATCACTATAGCAGTACTGATCATAGATCTTGCTGATGCGAGTACCCATGCCCCCTGTGTAGATAGGCATGTGCGGTATACTGCCACGGCGCATCAATCCGTAGAGTAGCGGAATCATTTCCTGCAGTTTGCCAAGTGCAAAGCACGGAATAAGTACCGAGCCATTTTGTTGGGAGATGCCGTTGATGAAACGTGCTAAGCGTTTTGCTTCTTCTGGAAACGTTGGTGTTTCACTCGAAGCGTTGGTGCATTCGGTGATCAACACATCGGCATGCGTACGTGGGATTCGTGCTTTGGGTACAACAACCTGATCGTCGAACTTCACATCTGCGGTATGTAGTATTCGCAGACCATTGCATTCGAGGACAACACTGGCAGACCCAAGAATATGGCCGGACCAGTGATAGGTCATTGTCACATTAGATCTACCCGAGTAACCCCGGAAGGTAAGGGGTTCGTCGTAAGGCAGTGCCTCAAATGCGAATCGAATCTGCTCGATCACCTCTTTTTCATAAAATTCGAGCCACTGCGACGGAAACGTCTTGCCAAACTCCCCCCGCAGCAGTTTTGCTCCATTATGAAGAACAATCTGGCTGATATCCCGCGTGGCGGGAGTCATGATCGGACGTACATAGGGCAGCCTGCGCATCACATACGGGAGAGCCCCAATATGGTCGGTATGGGCATGGGTTATGGCCAGCACATCAGCTGGGTAGGTTTGCAGTAAGTCTATATCTGGAAACGCTTTAACACTTCTATCGCGAGGGTGCAGTCCGGCATCGATTAGCACCCCTGTACCATCAAGTTCCAGATAGCAGCAATTGGCCCCGATCTCTTCGGCACCACCCAACATGATAAGATTAGCCTGCATGAACAAACCTAACACGCACCGAACCTCCGTAGTTTTGCCCGGTTGTCCACACCACAGGCATCATCCATGCAAACACAAGCCCCATACACACCCTCTACAAAGGTGCGCATTGTAACGGCAGCCTCGCTGTTCGACGGACACGACGCGGCGATCAACGTCATGAGGCGCATCATTCAGGCCACCGGATGTGAGGTTATACACTTAGGCCACAACAGGTCGGTGCTCGAGGTGGTAGAGTGTGCAATACAGGAGGATGCTCAGGCAATCGCCATGACGTCCTACCAGGGCGGGCACGTGGAATACTTAACCTACATGCGCCAGTTGCTCGATGAGCGCGGCGCGAAGCATATCAAGGTCTTTGCTGGTGGCGGTGGAACAATTCTTCCTTCAGAGATAGAAGTGCTCCATGCAAATGGCATCACGAAGGTGTATTCGCCGGACGACGGCCGGGCAATGGGTCTGCAGGGCATGATCAATGATCTTGTTCAGAAAAGCGACGTTGTTACACCCGTAGCCGAGACAGGTTCCCTTAGCCAGAGAATTCTTGCAAAAGACCCAATGGCAATCGCGCAGGCAATATCATGTGCTGAAAGGGGCGAGCACGGCACAATCTCATTTGTCAACGACACTCGGCGTTCACCTGTTCTAGGTATCACTGGGACGGGTGGGGCTGGAAAGTCATCTCTGACCGATGAACTCGTACGCAGATTTCTGCTCGATCACCCAGATAAGACAATTGCCGTTGTTAGCGTTGATCCGTCCAAACGAAAGACGGGCGGCGCCCTGCTGGGAGACCGCATTCGCATGAATGCCGTTAGTGACCCACGCGTGTACATGCGCTCGTTCGCCACACGCGAGGCCAATGTGGCGCTTAACCCACACGTCAGAGACGCTATCAAGATCTTGTCGTATGCACAGTATGATTTGATCATCGTTGAGACAGCCGGTATCGGTCAGAGCGACTCACAGATCACAGAGCTGGCAGACGTTGCGATGTATGTGATGACGCCAGAGTTCGGCGCAGCAACACAGCTTGAAAAGATCGATATGATCGATTATGCAGACATCATTGCATTGAACAAGTTCGACAAGCGCGGCGCACTCGATGCATTGAGAGATGTTCGAAAACAGTTTCAGCGAAGCCGACAGTTGTTTTCACAATCAATCGACGAGATGCCGGTCTATGGCACAATTGCTTCACAATTCAACGATCCTGGCACAAATACACTGTATCGAGCTGTCAACGATCTCTTAATCAAGAAGTGTGATCTGCCATGGACATCCTCATACGTTGTAACGGACGAGATGAGCGAAAAGATCTACATTATTCCGCCGGACAGAACGCGCTACCTTGCAGAGATCGTTGAGAGCAATCGACGTTATGATGCTTTCGTAGAAGAACAATCAAAGCTCGCAAGAGCGTTGTGGCAGATACACGGAACGATTGAGCAGCTTCAACAATGAAGACTACAGCAACCATATTGCTGGTGATGGCCGCAGCGCTGATTGCAGCATGCAGTGGGTCGGATCCGGTATCTCCCGACACACAGACCGCATCGGTCAGGTTTTATAACGGCAATCTGAGTGCAGCAGGAGTGCGCATCGGTGAAACAAAGATCATTGACGCCATGGCTGCGGCAAATGTGAGCGCGCGCGTTACCATTCCTACCACAACAGACAGCGCAGAGTTTCGTGCAATCGACGTTGCGACGAACGCTATACTGGCAAGACGCAGGGCCATTGTAAAACCAACACCGTACAGCTTTGTGCTCTTTCCTGCTACGAGTGTCTTTGGTTGTGTAAGACTGCCGGAAATGTGCGTTGTCCATGAAGACGCGGCTGCGCCAACGGCGGGACGCGCACGCATTCGAGTGATCAACGCTACAACCGATGGAACGGAGTTTTCACTCAACATAGATGGGATGGAGTTGTTAGGAAATGACAAACTGCGTGTTCGCAGTATCTCCAACACAGTAGACATAGAAGCAGGCGCCCACGACATCACTCTGATACGAACAACAAACGAAGCTTACAGCGCAGCATACCGCGAAGTAACGCTGCAGGCCGGCACGACGTATACATTGTTTCTTACGGGGACAATGTCATTTGAGGACAAGTATCCCTTTCGTGCCGGATTGTTTGCCGAAGACAATACAACACCACCAACGGATTTATACATCCCGCCCGACGTCGGAAAGTACCAGGTCGTAAATGCCGTTGCTGGACTGAAAGCCTTTGAGGTCAAGATCGATGGTGTTGCCAGACCTGAGACCAATAACATACCTTTTGCCTCAACATCCGGTTATGTTGATCTGGAGATCGGAACACACACAACAGGCGTGTTTGCAAATGGAACACCGTTGATTCAGGAAACACGAACAACAGCTACGCTGCGTTCACGCAAAACACTCTTTGTTACTGGGTCGATGGTTCCGCCCAATATTGCCGGACTCGAAGTGGCAGACATTGCAAAGCCCCTTTCACAATCATCTGCTTCGGTGCGTATTATCAACCTATCTCCCGATGCACCGGCATTGGATTTCTATCGTGTAGTTAACGGTGTAGAGGCAATCATCGACGGCAGCGCCATGCTGGCATTTCGTCAGATGACAAGCGCTGCAAACGGCAACCTGCAGTTTACAGAGTTGCCGGCAGGACGCATCACGATTCTAGCAAAAAAGGCAAATACACAGACGGTCGTTCTACCGCCAACACAAATCACACTTGTTCCGGGTGAAGTATCCACCCTGTGGCTTGGGGGATTGATAGCAGCTCCAAAGCTTTACCTTGTGAAACACAACTGACAGTAGTATGACAACAGAGCAAACACAGACAGACGTGGCAATAGCGGCACTTGAACAAAAGGCCTCTGAACTCGAGGTTCAGCTTCACCATGAAGTGCGAACGCTTCTAGCTTCATGGGAAGCAAAGAAGGCAGCCTATGAAGGCGACCACTATACTTATGTAGTCCGCGGAAAAGAAATCAAGGTAAAGAACCATACTGAGTCACTTGCACACACACGCGTGCCGAAGATCGCACTGCCTAAGTTCAAAGACTGGGGAGAGATCGTGCGCTGGTGTATGCAGGAAAATGTGCCAGGCGAATTCCCCTACACAGCCGGCGTTTATCCATTTAAGCGTACCAATGAAGATCCAACGCGGATGTTTGCCGGAGAGGGCGGGCCCGAGCGTACAAATAGACGCTTTCATTACCTGTCTCTTGGAATGCCCGCAGCGCGCTTGTCAACGGCGTTTGACAGTGTTACACTCTATGGAGAGGATCCCGATCACCGTCCCGACATTTACGGAAAGATCGGTAACTCTGGGGTGAGCATTGCCTCGCTCGACGATGCCAAAAAACTGTATTCTGGTTTTGATCTCTGCGCCCCTACCACATCTGTGTCGATGACCATCAACGGTCCGGCACCTATGCTGCTCGCATTTTTCATGAACGCCGCCATTGATCAGGAGTGCGAGAAGGTGATCAAGGAGCGCGGACTCGAAGCAGAAGTGTCTGCCAAGATCGACGCGATCTATGCTGAGAGGGGGCTTGCCCGCCCTGTATATCGCCACGGCGATGGATCGACAGACCTTCCTGAGGGCAACACCGGCCTGGGGCTGATGCTGCTTGGTGTTACGGGCGAACACGTTCTCGATCAGCAGACATATGCCGCATGTAAACAACGTGCGCTGCAGAATGTACGCGGTACGGTACAAGCAGACATACTGAAAGAGGACCAGGCACAGAATACATGCATATTCTCAACAGAGTTTGCGCTTCGTATGATGGGTGATGTACAGAAGTACTTCATCGATGAAAAGGTTCGCAACTTTTACTCCGTGTCCATCTCGGGTTATCACATCGCCGAGGCCGGCGCAAACCCAATTACACAGCTTGCCTTTACGCTTGCCAACGGCTTTACCTTCGTTGAATATTATCTGTCTCGCGGCATGCACATCGATGACTTTGCCCCGAATCTTTCGTTCTTCTTCTCTAACGGCGTAGATCCAGAGTACAGTGTTATAGGCCGTGTAGCCCGAAAGATCTGGGCCAAGGCCATGAAGCATAAGTATGGCGGCAACGAACGGTCGCAGATGCTGAAGTACCATATTCAAACATCTGGACGCTCCCTGCATGCCCAAGAGATTGACTTTAACGACATTCGTACGTCGCTGCAGGCGCTCTACGCGATCTACGACAACTGCAACTCGCTGCATACCAATGCTTATGACGAGGCAATCACAACTCCTACAGAGGAAAGTGTTCGCCGAGCGGTGGCCATCCAGCTTATCATTAACCGAGAGCTCGGACTGGCTAAGAACGAAAACCCAATACAGGGGTCGTTTATCATAGAAGAGCTCACCGACCTGGTAGAAGAAGCCGTGTATGCAGAGTTTCGTCGCATCGCCGATCGCGGTGGTGTTTTAGGTGCGATGGAAAACATGTATCAGCGCAACAAGATTCAGGAAGAGTCATTGTACTACGAGACCCTCAAGCACACAGGAGAGTACCCGATCGTAGGTGTGAATACGTTCCTAAGTTCAAAGGGCAGTCCAACGGTGATACCAGCCGAGGTGATACGATCTACATCAGAAGAAAAGGAACAGCAGATCACAAACGTAAGAGCTGTGCAGCAGCGCAGCGGGCAAGCAACAGAGGACGCGCTTGATATGCTGCGTCGCACGGCCGTGCAGAATGGCAACATCTTTGAGGCACTCATGGAAGCTGCGAAGGTGTGTTCGCTGGGCCAGATGACAAACGCACTGTACGAAGTTGGTGGACAGTACCGTCGCAACATGTAGGGCAGGGGGCAGGTGGTAACGCTGGACATCATTCGCAGTGCTCACGAGCGCATACGCCCTTTTGTGCACAACACACCTGTGCTAACATCTCGTGCCATCGATCAGATGGTCGATGCGAATGTGTATTTCAAATGTGAGAACCTCCAGAAGGTCGGCGCATTTAAAGCCCGCGGAGCTGTCAACGCTGTGATGCAGTTGGATTCGGCAACGGCGGCGCGCGGCGTTGTTACACACTCAAGTGGTAATCATGCCCAGGCTTTGGCATACGCGGCCAAACTTCGTGGAATCCCCTGCACGATTGTTATGCCCCACAACGCCCCTACGGTAAAGCAGGATGCAGTTCGAGACTATGGTGCTACAATCGTGCTGTGCGAGCCCACGCTGCGCGCCAGGTTAGATGCAATGCAGACCATCGTTACGGTAACAGGTGCCCATCCCATACCTCCGTATAACGACGAACGTGTAGTTGCTGGTCAAGGCACATTGGCTTTGGAGTTTGTAGATCAGATCGACAACCTCGATGTAATCATGGCACCTGTAGGGGGTGGCGGACTACTTAGTGGTGTGGCAACAGCTGTCCGCGCTCTTACTGGCCACATCGACATCATCGGCGCAGAGCCAGAAATCGCCGCAGATGCTCAGCTCTCGCTGAAGACTGGCGTGTTGCAGCCGCCAGCAGATGCCTTAACGATAGCAGACGGACTTCGGACAGGGTTGGGCGATGTAACGCTCGCGCACCTGCAACAAGCCAACGTGAGCATCATGACCGCCTCAGAAGACGGCATTCGCGAGGCAACATATCGAATCATGGAGCGATTGAAGGTGGTGATCGAGCCCAGCGCAGGTGTAACTCTGGCCGTGATGCTTGAAAACCCTGGCCACTGGAGCGGAAAAAATGTCGGAATCGTGCTCTGTGGCGGAAACATCGATATCCGTCGATTACCTATCTAAAACACCTACGAACAGGCCGAATTTCCGTAGTTTTGTGGTCCTTTGGACACGTACGGACAGTTCATGCATTCGGGTTACGAAGCCATCATCGGGTTGGAAGTGCACGCGCAGTTAACCACTGCGTCGAAGGCATTTTGTTCGTGTCCAACCGAGTACGGTGCCCAGCCGAACGTGAACGTTTGTCCGATATGTCTTGGACATCCCGGTACGCTCCCGGTTCTCAACGAAAATCTTGTGGCCTATGCCGTGAAAATGGGCCTGGCAACAAACTGCAGCATCCGCGAACGCTCAACGTTTTCACGCAAGAACTACTATTACCCTGATCTGCCCAAGGGTTACCAGATCACACAGTATGCAGACCCCATCTGCTACAATGGGCATGTAGAAATCGAGACCGAGAGTGGCGCCAAGCAGATCGGTATCACGCGTATCCACATGGAAGAAGATTCGGGTAAAAGCATCCACGATCTGGATATTGACACCCTGGTTGATCTTAACCGTGCCGGCGTGCCGCTGATCGAAATAGTAAGCGAGCCAGACATCCGTACGCCACAGGAAGCCTATCTATACCTCCAACAGATGCGCCAAGTGCTGGTGTATCTGGGAATCTGTGATGGCAACCTTGAAGAAGGCAGCATGCGTTGTGATGCTAATATTTCGGTTCGCCCGGTTGGACAGCAGGCGTTCGGCACAAAGCGCGAGGTCAAGAACCTGAACTCATTCCGCAACGTAGAGAAGGCCATCGAGTACGAGATCAATTCGCAGATAGCAACGATCGAAGCAGGCGGAACGATAACCCAGCAAACCCTTATGTGGGATGCTGGAAGCGGTCAGACAAAGGTTATGCGCTCCAAGGAACAGGCCCACGACTACCGCTACTTCCCGGAGCCCGATCTTGGCACGGTGGTGGTATCAGACGAATGGTTGGCCAGTCTGCGCACAAGTTTACCGGAGCTTGCTTTGCAGAAGAAGCGCAGGTTTGTTGCAGAGTACAACCTACCTGCCTATGATGCCGCCATTCTTGTCGACGAATCATCAGTCGCCGCGTTCTATGAGCAGGCTTGTGGAGCGCTGAAAGCCCCTTCTCAGGAAACATGGAAGCTCGTAAGCAACTGGATCATGACGGAACTTCTGCGTATACGCGGTGAGAAGAAGTGTGAGATCGGTGAAGTTGGCATATCTCCTGAGCAACTAGCCTCACTTGTAGATGTGATCGCAGACGGAACCATAAGCAGTAAGACAGCAAAGGAACTCTTCCCAGATATGCTCGGCAGCAACAAGCTTGCCGCGGAGTACATCGAGGAGCGCGGTTTGCGTCAGGTATCTGACGTGTCGGTTTTAAGGGCACTGGTAGACGACGTCATTCGATCCAACCCTGACAACCTCAGGAAGTACAAGGATGGCAAGACGAACCTTTTGGGCTTCTTTGTCGGGCAAGTTCTCAAGGCATCGGGTGGTTCGGCAAACCCATCCATTGTTACCGAACTCATGAAGGGGGCTTTGGATGCGGCTGAATAATGCTCAACGAATTAGGCGAGGTGCGTGATGCCGATTACACCTACAAAGACGATTTGGAAGAATGGAACATTCATTCCATTCGAAAAGGCAACTATCCATGTGCTTTCGCATGTGGTGCATTATGGTTCTTCGTGGTTCGAGGGTATCCGCTGTTACGACACTGAGCAAGGGCTTGCAATCTTCCGTTTGCCTGAGCACATGCGAAGACTGCACCATTCACTCAAGGTGTATCGTTCACAACTGCCGTTCTCAGTAGACGAACTCTCCGAAGCTGCGGTTGACCTTGTAAAGCGCAACAAGCTTGGCCGGTGCTACATACGTCCGTTCGCATTGCGCGGGTTTGGAGACATGGGGGTCTACGGACTTCGGTGTCCACTTGATGTATACATAGCCGCCTGGGAGTGGGGCGCATACCTTGGCGATGACGCCGCATCGAATGGTGTGGATGTATGTATTTCGTCGTGGGACCGTATCACGCCAAACTCCATGCCGTCGATGGCAAAGGCTGGCGGCAACTACATGAATTCCCAGCTTGTAAAGATGGAGGCCGTAGAGAACGGCTATGCAGAGGGAATTTGCCTGGACTCGTATGGCAACGTGACAGAGGGATCGGGAGAGAATGTGTTTATCGTTGTTGACAACGAGCTCATCACACCCCCTTCTGCATCATCGCTCTTACCTGGGATAACACGCGACACGATCATTACACTGGCTCAAGAGTTAGGGGTAACAGTCCGCGAACAAAACATACCCCGTGCAATGTTGTATCTGGCCGATGAGATGTTCCTCACAGGAACAGCCAGTGAGATAGCGCCAGTAACATCTGTTGACCGCATTGCGGTGGGCAGAGGTAAGGTGGGTCCGATGACGCGTGCTTTGCAACAGGCGTTTCATAACATTACCGTGGCAGGGGAAGACCCGTACGGTTGGCTTACCTTCATCAAGAAGAGCCGATAACAACGAAATACTCAACGACGAAATCAGGAGAACACCATGGCCAAGGCCAAGGCAAAAACAGCAACAAAACCAGCACCAGCCAAGACAGCAGCGGTCGCGCCTGCGAAGGCTCCGAAGATCGAACTCTTTGATCTCAAAGGCATCAAGCCAGACGTGCTGATCGAGTGGTACAAGACGCAGCACTTAGGTCGCCGGCTGGATGAAAAGGCCGCCAACTACCTCAAGATGGCAAAGGGGTGGTCGTACCATGCGCCGTTTGCCGGACACGACGGCATCCAACTGGCTCTGGGAAAGGTGTTTCGTCCAGGCAGGGATTTCTTGTTCCCTTACTACCGCGACATGCTCACATCGCTCGCTGCGGGCGTAACGGTAGAAGAGATCATCGCTAACGGTCTGTCAAAAGATGCCGACGTAGCCGGCGGTGGACGCCACATGAGCAACCACTTTGCCAAGATCTCCATCAACCTGCAAAACAGCTCGTCGTGCACTGGCAACCACTCTCAGCAGGCAGTTGGTACAGCACGATCGATCAAGAAGTTTAAGGGAGATGAGGTCGTATTCTGTTCAACAGGAGACAGTACAACTTCCGAGGGTTACTATTACGAGGCCGTAAACGGCGCCGACCGCGAAAAACTCCCGATTGTGTTTGTTATCCAAAACAACAAGTACGGGATTTCTGTACCGCTGCATGAGCAAACAGCCAACCCCGTCGTTGCCGAAAACTTTAGCGGCTTTACCAATCTCAAAATATTCTATTGCGACGGCAGAAATCCAATAGACTCCTTCAAGACCATGGTTGCTGCGCGCGATTATGCCGCCAGTGGCAAGGGTCCGGCAATGGTCCACGCCGATTGCGACCGCATCGGATCGCATTCAAACTCCGACAATCACGAGCTTTACCGCACCAAGGAAGACATCGACGCCATGAAGGAGCGTGACCCGCTCCCGCGCATGCGCGCATCATTGATCGCCGCTGGCATTGCAACGGATGCCGAGCTCTCAGCCATCGAAGAGGCAAACAAGCAGGCCATCTTCGCAGCTGCGGACGCTGTTGAGCCCCTTCCCGATCCGGATCCAGCATCATACACACAGTTTCTGCTTCCAGAGCCAGTGGTTGGATACAACGATGACTCTGAGCAACGCAGTAAGCCTGCGGCAGACGCTCCGGTTGTGACCTTCCGCGAGGGCATAGTCAATGCCATGCATGAAGAGTT